>JAVBNT010000054.1:0-4299 GCA_031551355.1 Candidatus Xenobia bacterium
GACAGAAAATGGCGAAAAATAGCTTGCTTTATAGCCTTTTGCTATTCTTTTCTTAATTTTTCACCATTTTTACAATTATATTTGAACCGGCTAAAGCCGGTTTTGCCGGGCTTAGCCCGGTGACCGTTATCTTTTATTCCATGTTAAAGGGGCCGCCGTTAGCACGACAGCCCCAAGATGTTTTTAGAGGGTTCTTAATTCCATTAGAATACTGTCTAAATAAGAATGTTTTGGCGTTTAGAAATTTATTTTACGGAACTGTAAAAAGCAACGGCTTTGCCTATTATTTTTAATTCCCGTGCTTCTTTTTCCGTCAATATAACGGGTTGGTGTTTGTTCTTTTCATCCATCAGTATGAAATTTTTGTTTTTTATGTATACTCGTTTCATAACAATTTCATCTTCAATTAAAACAGCGGCAATTTCTCCGCTGTTGATCGTGGATTGTTTTTTTATCAGCACAATATCACCGTCATTTATTCTAATATTTGCCATATTGTCCCCTTTGGCATAGATGAATAAATC
Source organism: Candidatus Xenobia bacterium (assembly GCA_031551355.1). Lineage (GTDB taxonomy): Bacteria > Vulcanimicrobiota > CADAWZ01 > CADAWZ01 > CADAWZ01 > JAVBNT01. The sequence goes on from JAVBNT010000054.1 coordinate 525, forward strand.
GGCATTGTTTTCAAGAACGGACATCAGAGAGCCCGGCGTTTTTTCAGGGGTTTCATCTATGTTTTGCAGTTTATGAGGTAACGGCAGTTTTTCGGTCGTGAAGATATTTTTCAGATGTCCGTTTTTTTCATTTTTTTCGGACGGTGATGGTTTGGTCCCGTATTGATATGATTTCTCGGCAACAAGTTTTGTCTCTGGTTCCGTATGGACGGAGCCGTCGATCAAATATGAAGGCTCAACATGAAAAAACAGGGCAATATTTTTAACAACCGACAACATCGGTTCCTGGGTATTGTTTTCATATCTGGATACCGTACTTTTGTTCAGGCGGGCATCAAATTTTTTATTGAAAGATTCACAGAATTCTTCCATTGTCAAATCGCTGCCTTCCCTGAGACTTTTAAGCATTTTTCCAAAGACTGTCGCCGGACCGTGTTTTTTTTGCATATTCAGCTCCTTTTTTGTATTATACGCAACGTAATGTAAAAAATCAATATTTTACATTATAAAGTTATTGACATTAATGAACGCCGTATGGTAGAATGTTGTCGCATTCGCCAACAAAGGAGGTTGTTAATGAAAGGAAAAAAAATGCATCAGCCTTATACTTCCTTAAAGAAGGCACTGGCACAGAAAGGCCTTACCTATAAGGATGTGGGAGAGGCTATCGGTATTGTGGAGACTACTGTCCAGCTTAAAATTAATGGGGCTTCTGATTTTTATCTTAGTGAATTCAGAATTATTTGTGAAAAACTCGGCATTGATTCCGGAGTTTTTTTTGAAGATTTTGTTGCCGAAACGATAACCGGAATGGATGATGTAAGATATCGAGCCATAAGTTTTTTGGACAGAAAAAAGCATGTGAAGTATCCCGGGGTTTAAAAAAGACAGTAAAAAGTCATTAGCTTGTTTGTATTCGTTCTAAAACTCTTCTTTGCGTATTTTTATTAATATATTAGCATTTCAGGCTTTATTAATGGAAATATTACTCACCTAATTTGTTAATTTTTCTTCATTTTGATGATAGTGTTTTAATGTTAATTAAAATATTTTCATTTTAATGATAATGTCTTCATATAGTTAATTGTATTCTTGTATTGATCTACTTGACTTTTGTTTTGATTTGATATAAAATATTTATGTATTCTAATAAGCTTGTTTAAAATATTTTACTAAGTCCATATGGAGGTTATGTGATGCAATTTGTTAAAAAAAAAGCCTTTATACCCGTTTTGTTTATTTGTCTGATTTTATTAACAGCCGCGCTTTGCGGCTGCTCTTCTTCCGGGGGCTGTGACAGGGCCTTTGTCTCCACCGGCGGACAATCCGAAGGTCCTAGGGATGAAATAGTCCAAACGATCCGCCGTCTGTCTGTAGCCGTTACTTATCCCGATGGGGAGATTCTTCCCGGGGTTACCGTTTTTTCCAGCAATCCGTCGGCACTGTTAAATTTTTTTATTGATGAAAGCGGCCATTTTACGTATTTGATTAACCCGGATGTTCCCGACGGAACGTCGTTTACGCTTAGTTTTAAAAAAGAGGGCTTTATTATTGCTGATTTAACTGTTGTGCTTGACGGAGACCGTCTTTTGCTTGCCGACGGTTCTTTTCTGTATGAAAAGGTTGTTGTCGGTTATATGCCTTTTTCCGCCGCCGATCTTGATTACAGAGTCTCAACATGGCGGATCACCGGCGCGCGTTTTTGTACTTACTGTGACGGGATCGTGGCAATACCGGGAGATCCGTCCAAGTCACCCAGCCTACTTGCCAACGGTTTTTATATGGTGGACACATCAAGAAATGTTATTGCTTTGATGGATGCCGAAGGTAATTATACGCTGTTTGCCGGTTCTTTAAATTATGATAACTATGCCGATGGCACCGTCAATGACGACGGCATCGGTGCCGCAGCAAAATTCAGCCAGTTATATTCACTGGCAATTTCTGCCGACGGCAAAAACCTTTATGCCACGGATGGTAACCGTATAAGAAAAATAGATACGGCTACCAGAGCGGTTACTACTCTTGTTTCTTTTCCCGAAGAAAGCAATATTTATTTGTCCGGGGGACTGGCGCTTGCCGGTGGTTACCTTTATGCCGGCGCCGAAACACGTATTTTGAAAATAGATATTTCCGACGGTTCATGGACGGTTGCTGCAGGTACCGGTGAAAGCGGTGATGTGAACGGCAGTATTGCCGATGCCAGATTTTCTTTTGTGAAGTCTCTGGAAGTTTCCGGCGATGGAAATATAGTTTATGTATACGATAGCAATGATGAAGGCAGCATCAGGAAGATCAATTTTTCCGCTGATCTTGTTTCTACTTTTGTAAGTCCTATTAGAGAAAGTAGTAACGCGTTTGGCATGGCACTTTCGAGAGACGGTTCGATTCTTTATGTAAGCGATTCCCATGCCGTTTCGGCGGTTAATACTGCAACCGGAGTTCTGACGGTATTTGCCGGCGACCGTGAGGAATATATTGATTATCAGGAAACCGACGGCGACGGTATCGGCACCGCCGCCCGCCTTGACGCGCCACAGGGTATTGCCCTTACCTCCGACGGCAGCGCAATGTTTGTGCTTAGCGGGGCCAGACACTTCATCTACAATATAAATATAGCTACAAGACAGGTTACGACGCTTCTTGGCGGCAAACAGGGATACCATGGTTTCCAGGAAGGCTATGCGACAACAGTTACTTCCTCGTATATCAATGATATGGTGATTGCTCCTGACGGCAGGTACGCATATTTTACAAACAGTTACCGTCCCAGCCAGGTGTTGGTGTATGATTTTGCCAGCGGGCTGTTGTCGGAATTTGCCGGAAAGTATGATTATGATTATGCCGACGCGCCGGAAGACGGGATTGGTACTGACGCGATCTTTTCCGAGCTTTCCTGCATTGCCGTTTCACCTGATGGAAGATATCTCTACGTTACTGATTCCGACAGTGTAAGGATGATTGAGATTTCGGGTAAAAGAGTAACAACAATTGTCCCGGGCGAGTCCGGGCTTTTCTGGCCGCAGGGAATAGCCGTTGCTCCCAATGGAGATTTTCTCTATGTTGCCGATGATAGTGAAATTAAGAAGATAGAAATATCTTCCGCAAACGTATCCGTACTTGCCGGGGAACTGGATTCGCCACAGGGATTGGCACTGTCCGGAGATGGTTCAATTCTTTATGTTGCTACTTCCGGAAAAATTGTGGCGGTAAATACTGCAAACGGCACTAGATATACTGTTGCTGACGGCACTGCCGCCGGTTCTGATTTTCTGCTGCAGTGGGTTAAGGGTATTACTCTTTCCCGGGACGGACTCTATTTATATGTTGTTGACAATAATAAAATTGCCAGCGTTGAAATCGCCAGTGGAAAAGTTACTCTTGTCGCCGGTGATGAAAGTAATTATGGCGCTATCAACGGTATTGGCGCAGAAGCTGCTTTTAACAGTCCCTGGGGAATTGCTATGGCTCCCGACGGCTCTGTACTTTATGTTTGCGATGTAGGGAACAGTCTTGTAAGGAGGATCGTTGCGGTACCTGGAATATAGTATTTTTGCAGCTTTATCGGGTAGAGGAGAACATATAGTGAGGAGGGGCGGCTTTTTTAGCCACCCCTCTTTTACGATGCCTTTAGATCAGGATTCACGCATGAGAAAAATTTTCTACAAAATTGCATGATAATTTGAATAAATATGGAATATGTTACACAACAAAAATAAGAGGTGTGACATATAAAATGGATTCGTTATTTGAAATGCTCAAAGCAATAGAAGAT
>JAVBNT010000012.1:0-131040 GCA_031551355.1 Candidatus Xenobia bacterium
CGCAATCCATCGGAAAGTCACGTGGAGGCTGGAACACAAAAATTCATATGGTTGCCGCATCTGATAGGAACGCTGTGATATTTTCACTTTCATCCGGAGAAGCAGGCGACTCCCCGCAGGGGCGTGAGCTATTGAGCTTACACGGAAAGGTATCGAAAGAAACCTTTCTCCTGATGAATAGGGCGTACGAAGGTGATGAAACTCGCGCATTAGCGTTGTCCCTGGGCTTCTATCCTGTCGTGCCACCAAAAGGCAATCGAAAGGAACCTTGGTGGTATGACAAAAAGCTTTACAAAATGCGCAATCAGGTTGAGCGGCTTTTCCGCAGAATTAAACGATTCAGAAGAGTTTTTACCCGCTATGATAAACTGGATGTTATGTTTATGGCTTTCATTTTGCTGGCACTGACGGGGTAGAACGGGGTAGATGCATTACTTTATGTTAACAGCCCTAAGACAAACAGTATTGCGACGAGCAGAGCGTAATTGGAGACTACGTGGCGCGGGCAAAATACTGTTTGGCAACGGTAATTCATTGATTTCAGCGTTTTTCACAGTTTGGAGCGGGGGTCTATGGGCGACCCGTTATACCTCACTTCAAAATGAAGATGCGGACCGGTACTCATGCCGGTTGAACCGAGCGAGGCAACAGCCGTTCCCTGGGAAACTCTCTGACCTTTGCCGACAAACAGTGCCGCACAATGTCCGTAAAGAGTCGAATAACCGTTGCCATGATCTATAACAACGGCATTGCCGTAACCGCCGTACCAACCGGACATAATAACAATTCCGCTTGCCGCCGCTCTGATGGGAGTTCCGTATGCAGCAGCAATATCTATACCGCTATGGAAGATATACCCGCCTCTGATAGGATGGACTCGGTATCCGTAAGGAGAAGTCAAAATTCCCCTGACCGGCCAGATAAAAACGCCTTCTCCCCTAACCTTTGCGGATGAACCGGAAAAAACCGGCTCGTTTAATCTCTGTTCTTCGCGAATCAGCGATTCAAGCTGGTTTTCCAGCTCTTTCGACAGCAGCTCAAGCTCATAAACCTGTGAAGCAATTTCATGCTGCTGGCTGCTGACACCATCAAGAATAACTTTACGCTGGGCGCGCAGGCTCTGATAGCTGACCTGCTGCTTTCTGTAATCCGCTTCACTCGTCACAAGCGTCTGTTTTAACTCTCTTAAGCGTTTTTCCTCGGTTTCAAGCTTTGCCCGTTTATATCTGAGATCGGAAATCATACCAAGATCATTTTTTAAAATACGCCTTAAAAAGTCCATCCTGGTAAGACAGTCAAAAAAACTTTCGGATTCAAGCAAAACAGTCCAGTAATTAATATCGCGGTTTTTATACAATTCCCTGAGCCTTTTGGAAACCAATCCCTGCTGATGCGATATCTGCGTCCTGAGATTGTCAATATCGGCCTGAGTCAGGTAAATACTTTCAGCTACCCTTTCCTGCCGGTATTTTATATCTCTTATCGACTCTTCCACTTTCCAGAGAGACGACTCGGTGTTTTTAAGCTGCGAAGAAAGATCTCTTTCTTTCCGGTTTATTATATATAACTTTTCCTTTTCATCATGCAGGCGCTGCTGATTACGGTTAAGAATCTGCCGTTTGGCGTCCTGCTTCAGGCGTATTATTTTCTTCTTCTGATCCTTGCTCTGCGCAAAGGCAAAAGAATGGGAAAATATAAAAATTAAAATCAAAAAAACGACTGAAATCTTATGCATAATGTTTTGATCTGCTCACAAAATTTTTCAGGTACTTATTTACAGAGATCCAGCTTCCTGTAAGTCCGACAAAAACACCGGTAAAAAGAAGCATGCATAGCATTCTCGGAATTAAAAATGAAGGTTTAACCATTACAATAAACGGCATCGCAAGATGTATCTGCGGGATGAATTTGGCATAAGCGGCAGACAGCGCCAAAATCGCTACAAGGGAGCCCACAAGACCATAGATGACTCCCTCAATAACGAACGGCCAGCGTATAAACCAGTTTGACGCGCCGACAAGCTGCATTATTCCAATTTCACGCCTTCTTGCATAAACTGTTATCCTAATCGTATTGCTGACAATAAAAATGGTGGCGGCAACCAGGGAAAACACAATAATCAACCCGGCAACTCTAACCGCTTTATTCAAAGACAAAAGCTTTCTGGTTATATTTTCGCCGTATCTGACTTCGGCAATTCCCTGATTGTTTTTTATTTTCTCGGCAACCTGAGGTATCTTTTCATAATCAACCAGGTTAACTTCAAAAGAATCGGGAAGAGGATTTGTCCCTATATCCGAAAGCTCCAGTCTGTTTCCAAGCTTGGCTCTCATCCTTTTCAGAGCATCCGCCTTGGAAATAAACTTAACATCCTTTACCTCCGGAATAACGGCAATCTTATTTTGCAGTGTTTTAATATCCCCTTCAGGCAAATCATCGGCAATATAGACTACAATTTGCAGTGTCCTGATAACATTTGCACTCCAGAAATTCAGATTCATAACACAAATGATAAAAAATCCCAAAATAAGAGACAGAATCATAACTGTTGACATTGATGCCGCAGTCATCAGGATATTACGTCTCATATTAAAAAGAACTTCCTTGATAAAAAAGGGAAGATGTATCAAATTAGACAGCATTATACGGCTCCCTCCACCTTCTTGTCCATCTGTAAAGGAAAATAACAGCCCTCTTCCTGATCTATGCATATTTTCCCGTTGGCAATCAGAATAACTCTTTTTTTCATCAAATCAACAATATCTCTGTTATGGGTAGCCATAATAACTGTTGTTCCCTTGGAATTGATTTTCTCCAGCAGCTCCATAATATCCCACGAAGACTCAGGGTCGAGATTTCCCGTGGGTTCATCGGCAATCAAAATTATCGGAGAATTAACAATTGCTCTGGCAATCGAAACTCTCTGCTGCTCCCCGCCAGACAATTCATGAGGAAATCTTTTTGCTTTATTTTCAAGCCCCACCAGGCTTAAAACTTCGGAAACTCTTTTTTTAATCGTCTTTGAATTTGCTCCCGTAACCTCCATTGCATAGGCAACATTTTCATACACAGTCTTATACGGTATCAGTTTGAAATCCTGAAAAACAACACCAAGTATACGTCTCAGAGCAGGCACATCCGAACGTTTCATATCGGTGATATCCCGGTCATTAACGTAAAGATCCCCGCTGGTAGGCACCAGCTCACGGTAGATCATTTTAAGGATGCTGGATTTTCCCGAACCCGTAGACCCAACCAAAAAAACAAATTCGCCTTTTTCAACATACAGGTTTACATCATCGAGAGCTTTAACTTTATTTGGGTATGTGAAGCTTATATTATGAAACTCTATCATCGCTTTTCTGCTCCTAAATATGGAAATCGCAAGGCAGCACAAAAATAGTTAATCAAAAACCAACTTATTATAATTCTATAAAAGATAGTAAAATCTTCCAAAAAGAAAACATTAATTTTATCACAGCCGGAAACATTGTCAAAAATATCAATTTTCAGATATTTTACTATCTTAAATAACATAGGGCAAACTCTCATCAGGTCTTTTCTGCGTGCAAGCCTGCAGTCCGGTTAAACGCGGGGGGGGGGGGCCGTAAATCAAAAGACTGAAAGAACAGTTTCACATAGGGGCGTGTTTAGCCGGCAAAGGGAGCATACCGGAAAGACTACCGACAGCTTTTTCGCGCGTTCGTCCAGATATAAATTCCAAACACCGCCGCAAAAACTATGCGACAGCTAACTTTTTTCTCTCTCTTATAAAGAAAATAACCGAAACAATAAGGCCCAAAATTTCGGCAGCCGGCACCGCAAGGAAAACTCCGATCTCGCCGATTATTTTCGGAAGAAACAAAATAACAAGAACGAGAAATACAAAAGTCCTGGCAAACGAAATAACCGCCGATGTAACTCCGTCAGACAATGCAGTGAATATGGCCGACGCCAAAATGCTTATCCCCATTACCAGAAAGCCGAAAGCATAATAACGAAACACCTGAATAGTTATAGAATACACTCTGCTGTCAGGCTGCGTAAAAAAAGACAGAACGGCAGAAGCCGATAACTGCGAAACAATAAAAGCCAAAACCGAACATGCAGCCATTGACAACAAACTGTAATGAAGCAAACTTTTAAGCTGCCGTTTGTCACCGCTGCCGTATTTAAAACTTATAATAGGCGATATTCCGATTGAATAACCGAAATAAACGGCGGTAAAAACATACTGGAAATAAAGCACAATGGTGATGGAAGCAACACCGTCTTCCCCCCAATAACGCATAAATATGAAGTTAAATAAAAATGTCGTAACGGCATTTGCCAAATTCGTCACCATCTCCGACACTCCGTTAGTACAGGTCTGGCGCAATACCTGCCAGTCACACACCGGCTTCACAAAATACAGCGGACTTTTCCCCGGTTTCAGAAAAAATAAAATCCCGGCCACGGAGGGAATACAATATCCGATCCCCGTGGCCCATGCCGCTCCGGCAATCCCCATGCCGCAAAGGATCATGAAGACGTAATCCAATATCATATGAGTAAGCCCGGCGGCAACGATGAATATAAGTCCCAGTGAAGGCTTTCCGGCAGTTACAAAAAAGGTTTGAAAAGCTATCTGCAAAAAGAAAAACGGAGCAAAAACAAACAAAATAACCGCGTAAACCCTGCACATACCAAATAACGCTTCACTGGCTCCTAAAAACCGGACTATTTCATCAACAAATAAAATTCCCAAAACGGCAGTCAACAGCCCAAAAAATATTTCGGCAGTTACCAAAAACGTAAAATCACGGCGGGCAGCAAACTCATCTCCTTCACCGAGCTTTTTGGCAATAACAGCACTGCCGCCTGTTGAGAGCATAATCCCAAGCGCCATCTGCAGGCTAACTGCCGGGTAAACAATATTCACTGCAGACAGGGCTGAAGTGCCAGCAATTCTGGAAATAAAAATACCATCAATAATGAAGTATGTTGATAAAAACAGCATCATAATGATATTCGGCAAGGCAAACATAAACAATGACGGCATCGTATACTTTCTTGCCAGCTGATTAGTCATTTTTCACCTCTATTGCAAAAAAATCACAAAACATGTCATTAGCCCTTACATAATGCGCGCGCAATTCATTGCCCAGCTTTGCAAAGGCACGTTCCTCGGCAATGTGAAGCTTAGATAAAACCGAGTCTGAAAACCGTTGTCCGTCTTCGGTATATCTGACGATCTTTTCTCTTTTGTCATTTGGATCCGTGCTGAAAGTAACATAGCCTCTGGCCTTAAAATCACTCAAAACCGTATTCACCGTCTGTTTCGGCAGCATCCATTTATCACATATATATTTTTGATTACAACCGCAGGTATTTTCCATAGCACAGATAACCATTAAAGAACTATAGTTTAATCCATATTTTTTAGACCATCTTCCATAAAGCGAATTAATTCTGCTTACGGCAGAGTTGACTTTTTCCACCTGCTCACGAATCAAATTTTTCATAATTATCACCTCATACGTTCAAACAGTCCGAAACGGTACTATTTTAATCGTATTCAACAACATTTGTCAACAAATTCCATCCCGGTATTCCGCGACAACTTAAAATATGATAATTACAGGAAAAATAAAATCCCGCGCCGGAATTACCGGTCTGTTACATTTGCATGACTCAGGATTCACGCATGAGAAAAATTTTCTACAAAATTGCATGACAATTCAAACAAATGTGGAATATGTTACACAACAAAAACAAGAGGTGTGACATATAAAATGGATTCTTTATTTGAAATACTTAAAGCAATAGAAGATCCCCGTCAGGACTATAAGATAAGACATAAACTGTTGGATATAATTGTGATAGTTATATTTGCCAAACTGGCAAATGCCGATTCCTGGGAAGATATTGCTTTATTTGCGCATCATCACGAAGATTTTTTGCGAGAATATATTGAGCTTCCGAATGGTATCCCTTCACCTGATACGATTCAACGGGTTTTTTCAATAATAAATCCCGATGTTTTCCAATATTTCATCTCCGAATGGAATCGTATTTTAGAGACAGGGGAACAAGAAAAGCTTAAAAAAATTCTGAATATAGACGGAAAAACAATTTGCGGCAACGGCAACAAAAATCAAAAACCGCTGCATGTCGTCTCTGTCTGGTCGAAAGACAGAGGTATATGTCTGAACGTGCCGTGGCAGCCAAAGAAAATGAAATAATTGCCATACCTGATTTACTTGACAAGATTAATGTGAAAAACCAGATAATCACGATAGATGCGATGGGAACACAAGTTAAAATCGCTGAAAAAATAGTATCCAAAAAGGCTGATTATGTATTGGCTCTTAAGGCAAATTTCCATAATGACGTAATAGACTATTTTGACGGTGATTACAGGAAGAACAATAAGACTGACTCTAAATGTTATCTTAGAACAGTAAAAAAGGCGCATGGAAGAATAGAGATACGGGAATATTATCAAACGGATGATATAGACTGGTTTTTTGATAAAAAAAGATGGATTGGCCTAAAAAGTATCGGTATGGTGGAAAAAACGGTAAAAGACGGTGATAAAGTCAGTGTTGACAGTCGCTATTATATAAGCAGTCTTCCTGTAGATATCGGTCTTTTTTCTACATCAATAAGAGATCACCGGTCTATCGAAAGACTGCATTGGCATCTTGATGTAACATTTCGTGAAGCTCATTCAAGAACTCTTGATAAAACCGCCGCATTAAATATTAATATTATCAACAAATTGTGCTTAAGCGCCTTAAAATTATTTGAAACGGAGCAAAAGCACTCTTTGAAAAGAAAGAGATATATGGTTAGCTTGGATGCCCTTAAATATCTGCCGAGGATATTGGGTCTTTAGATTTACTGTTTACAATCTGATAAGTTGCTTTTGTTTGGTTGTTTTCTTGCCTTTCGTGGGAGGAAGCGGGCCCCTTAAGGAAGCAAATTCTGATCTGATTCCATCAAAATGCATGTTTGAAATGACGGAGCCGAACGTAGTGAGCGTAGGAGTGAGTTCGCATTTTGTCTCTTGAATTTGCTGAGATTTAAGGTCGATTCCGGAGCGTCTTAGCAAGAAAACAACTAAACAAAAGCAGTCTGCGGGAAGGAATGAGTCGTATGTAGCTCTGAAAACTTACTAAATGTCTGTTGTTAGACAAAGTAAGTGTCTCATGCGTGAATCCTGTTGCATGACTGTTTGACAATTTACATCGCCGTTTACTATATGATATTATTAATTGAGCGAAATACGACTATTCTTGTAAGGGAAAATACTCCAATATGCTTTTAATATTTATTATCATTTTTGTTTTGTCTCTTTTCGGCGGGATTTATTGCCTGTTTATCTATAAAGGAGAAAAAAGCAAACGAATCAAAATAACGGCTGCCCTGTTGTGCATATTATCAGCAATATCACTTTTTTTTATAATATGCACAGCTATCCTCATTGGCGGCATAGACTAAAACACAGAAAACAGAAGGGTTTATAAAATGCTCACTTTGAAAAATACAATCTGGGAAAGAATAAGCTCAATACCCAAAGATACAGACAAAAAAAGAGCTAATGAGCTTGCCGGAAATTTTATTGAAAAAGGGTATCTTGGAATTGCTCCGACAAAAATACTTAATGAGAATAAGAATACTTTTCTGGCCTTTTATAAAATACTTGCCGAACATAAAGGCTACATAAACAACATACCGTCCCCTGCAGAACAATATTGCGATTCGTCCTGGATGCTGGAGGCGGATTTTTGTTTTATAAATATAAGGGCACTGTCAAAAAGCCGCTCAAAAACGGGAAAAATCAGCGATGCCATGAAAGTATTGCCTGCAGTAAGGGCTTCATCATTTCACCTCGCCCCTTTTTTCGACTGCGCCATGGACAATATATATGCCGTCGACAGTCTGAACACAATAAGTCCTGATATTGTCGATAAAGATTTTCTGGATTACGGATTATCTCCGAAAGAGCAAATGCAGATGTTCATAGATGCCGTACATATTCTTGGAAAAACGGCCGGCTTCGATTTGGAACCGCACACGAGTCAATTTTCAAGAGTAGTACTTTCCGCACCCGAACATTTTAGATGGCTAAAACTCAGTTCCGACAAACAATCTCTTTACGGCAACGTATCACAGGAGATAATGCTTGAAAATGAAATACAGGGAAAACTCGTGGAAGAAGTCAGAAAAATAGTATCGGATATTCTCCTCTACCATCAAATATCGCATATAGAAGACCTTTCCCGGGGATACGAAACAATACGCGAATGCCACCGCTCGATAACAAACAAACTTATATCCGAAGGCTACTGGACACTCCCAACTCACACCTGGGGCGGCGTTGGGCTGCCGCAATTCAGCCGCTACAATTATGACGGCAATTACCCTGAATTCATCTATCTTGATAAAAACTCACAGGATCAGAGCATGCATTCGTTCGGAATGTTGACTCCATTCGCTCTTTACGGCAATTTGCCTATCAACAAAGAGCCGGTAAAACCACCTTCTTTTCATAAAAAAACAATATCTTTCCTCCAGAATATATTCCCTTCGGTAGTTAACGACTATAAATTCGATTATGTAAGGTTCGACTATGTGGATCATATTTTCGACAGTACGGTTGACAATTCCGACGATACTCCTGTCTCCGATAGAATGACACCGAAAATTCTCAGAGACATAATCTCAAAGGCTAAAGAAGAGAGGCCGTATATCGGTGCAATGGCAGAACGTATGGGGCAGGATGCGGAGATCTACGCAAAACTTGGATTTGATCTCATTCTTGGACAGGATATGATCTGTACGATGAATATTGATTACCTGTCCTGCTGCATAGAAATACAGAAAAATCTTGAAAGCCTGTCGGACAGTGGAGAACTGACAAAACCATGCTCAATGTTATTTGCTGTGGATACCCATGACAGCGGCCACCCGCTTTTTTGGAAAAAGCCGCTGTCGGATGTTGTCGGCGAACGAGGTATTGCCTTAAGACATTTTCTGTCGAGATTTTTATATGCAGGCAAACTGAAAAGGCCCAAATACGAGTGTATAGGCAATCAGGATCTCAGCAGCGGATTGTATAAGGCAAACAACAAAAAAGTAAGCCTTAAATGGAAAGGAAATATCAATTATTGCGCAAATTATCACATGTTGGAAGATATATACGATTCCCTGCGCGAAGAAATTAAAAACGCCCGTATGGAGCCGGTACAATTTTGCAGCAATGTATTTGTATGGTCTCTGACTTCCGACAAAAAAACTTTGATTTGTTTCGCAGATTTAGAACGAAATGAACGTTCAAAAAAGAAACTTAAAGCAGACGATTATACCAACGATTTTTCCATAAATATCTCCGAATTATCCAAAAAATCATCAAATGTATATTACATTGACATACAAACCGGAATTTACTCAAAAATCAACATTGATAAAGATAATGAAAGTCTTAACATTTCAAACGTGGCGCCACTGGAATGCGGAATTATAGTCTTTGAGCATTAAAAACTTAAAATAATAAAATAGGGGGGCTAAATATTATGAGAAAAAAAATTATCTCCGAAGGCAAGGGAAAACTGCCGGTCGCAGGAACTGACGGCCGCAAAGAAGCTTCGCACACCATTAAAAGAAAGTTAACAGCGGAAGACTCTTATTTTGCGGAAAGAGACAAGGAACTCATTGAAAAGCACAAACAGGAAAAAAAGAAAAAAGAAGATGTTCCCGTAAAAAAAATAAAAATATGTCCCGACTGCGGTGGAGAACTGTCTGAAATAGTCCTAAAAAACGTAACGGTCGATCAGTGCAAGGACTGTGAGGGAGTCTGGACGCAGAAAAAAGATCTGCAGCTTTTTCTCAAAAAGGAAGCAAGCGTAATGGACAACCTTATGAGTGCTCTGTTCCCGGACAAATCAGGCAAAAAAACTTAACATTTGATGATTGTAACAGATTTTATAAAAAACACAAGACTATTTTCACCGCTTAACGACAGCGAATTAAAGGCAATAGTATCAAATATAATCTACAAAAAATTTGAAAAAAATGAAAAAATTTTTTTTCAGGGAGACAGCGGCGACAGTTTTTACTTAATTTTTAAAGGTTCCGTAAAGGTCTCCAAAGTCTCGGCCGGAGGCAAAGAAATAACTATTACCATACTCTACCCCGGGGATTCCTTCGGAGAAATGTCGCTTTTTGAGAACACGGAGCGTTCCGCAGACGTAACGGCCCTGCAAGTAACCGAAACAATGCAGCTTACAAGAGAATCATTGCTCGCATGCATAAAAACAACACCTGAAATAGCCCTCAAAATGTTGTCCGTAATGTCGGAAAAATTGAGAAAAACCAATGGCCATATAGAATCCCTTTCTTTTTCAACGCTGAAACAAAGACTTATACGCTTCATCATATCTTATAATTACAGTACGGATCATAAAAATTGCGGACATAGTATAACGTTACCTTACAGTCAGAGAGAAATAGCCGAACTTCTGGGAGTAAACAGGGAAAGTATCACAAGATTGTTTTCCGAAATGAAAAAATCAGGACTGATACGGACGGACAACAGAAAAATAACAACCGGCGACATCAGACTTTTGCAGGAATTCGCAGAAGACAAAAACCAATAAATAGACAACTGTTGATTTTATTATAAAAAATCGACAGTTGTCTATTTATCTGCAAAGATATTATTTTAAAGCACTGAACCCGCCTGTTTTAATTAATTTTAACTGTATGAACCGGCTCCATTCCTTCCCCCATCTTATAAAAAGAAGCCTGACCGTCCTGCAGATAAAAAACTTCAAAATCAGGACACTCGGCTCCCCCTTCATAGATATCTGCAAGCATGGGCATTATCTCAAATGCTTTAACTTTTGCAGCCATGTTATTATCAAAAACCGCTTTGCCGCGCAGTCTGATCCATTCGTAAGACTGAGATATTGACGAAACCTCAAACTCAGGATTGGCTTTAAGCTGACGGAACACATCCTTGCTGTTGCCGGTACAGAAATAAAGCTTTTCTTCAAATTTCATTACAAACCCAAAAGGTCTTACCCTTGGCATACGGTTATCCACAGTTGCCAGATAAAAAACACGGCTGTCCGTTAAAAATTTTAAAACTTCATCCATATTTATAACCTCCAAAAATTTTAATTATTAAAAGCATATCCACATTAGTTTTTATTTAACCCCAAAAGCAAATTATCCTTGCAGTCAGGCAAACAAAGAAGGAAAAAGGCTTCCTCAAAGGCAATTAAATTAAAATAGATTATTATTACATCTGGAGCAATTTATGAAAAAAGTTATAATTTTTGATTTCGACGGTGTTATTGCGGACTCTGCCCCGTTCTATAGTGAGAGATACAGGCAATCGGCACAGGCGTTCGGCAAGAAATTCCCGGTTAATGATATTGAAGACTTTAAAAACTGGTATGATTCCGCCTGGGAAAACAACTATAAAAACCTCGGATTCACAGATGAAGAGATCGAAAAAGCTATGCTTAATGTAAGAAAACCGGCAGATTACTCGCAAATACCGCTATTTAAAAATATTAAGGAGATACTTACGAAACTGTCGGAAAAATATACGCTAACGATCGCTTCCTGCACTGCGCATGCAAAAATTCAAAGCAAACTTGAGCAGGAAAATATCGCCGGTTTATTTTCATTTATATCCGGAGGAGACAATCACGGCAGCGACAAACAGGAGATTATAGCCATCGTTATGAGAGAGCTCAACATCTCCCCGTCCGATGCTGTTATGATAGGCGACACGGAAATGGACATCATATGCGCCGTTAAAAACAATCTGCGGGCAATAGGAACTTCATACGGATGGAATTCAAGAAAAAGACTCGAAAAAATAGGCTGTAAAAATATTATTGATACCCCGGATGAGTTACCGGAAATGGTCGACAAAGTACTTTCATAAAAAATAATGCCGGGGCTATCTCACATTAACTTCAGGAAATTTTGCGCAAAGTTCACGAAGATAATATCTCTGTTTTACCGGAACAGATTTAAATCTATAATACCACAGAAAAAATCTTCCGCAGTGCATGTTCTCTTTTCCTTACAACATTTTTTCTCTGTGTTCTCTTATTCTCCGTGAGGAGCTCTTCCGTCATTACAAAGTCAGGGACCTTATTTTGTAAGCAAGACAGCCCCGGTTCAGCAACCGCCGGCATTAAGCAGAGCTTTGAGTGACTCTTCAAATTCATCGTCCTGCTTTTTAGTTCGCTTAGGAGCTCCTTTTAAACGTGCCGATGCCCGTCTTGCCTTGGAGGCAGCATGCCGCAGCATTAATAAAGTATCAATATTTTCTTCCGTATATTGCCTTCCGTCATAATTAACACAAACGGCCCCTTTGGCCAAAGCAATAGCGGCAAGGCCATAGTCTCCCGTTATAACGATATCGCCCTGAACAATTCTGGATATAAGCACAAAATCGGCACTGTCGCGACCATTTTCCACTACAATGGTAACGGCGCCGTCTTTTTCCATAAAATGCGAATTATCACAAAACAAAAAAACAGCCGCGCCGTATTGCAACGCAAGTTTAACAGCCGGAGCCACTACAGGACAACTGTCGGCGTCAATTAACAGTTTCATAACACAAAAACCTCATAATTTTTCAGAACGTATAAATTATAACAAAAAAAAACTGAAAAAGCACTTACAATACGGAGAGTATTATGGACAAAACCGCATTTTTCGATAAAATTACCGAAAAGATTCCTCAGACAATATCAATAATCGGGCTGGCAAAAAATGTCGGCAAAACGACTACGCTAAACTTTTTACTGAATCAGGTTTCAGGGAAAGAAAATCTGACCGTAGGCATATCGTCAACAGGATGGGACGGAGAATCATTCGACTCCATAACCGGAAAGCCTAAACCCAAAATAATACTCAGCAAAGGCAATATAGCGGCTACAACCGAGGAATGCCTCAAACGCTGCGGAAAAGGCTGGAAACTAATCGAAAAAACCGGGATGGACACATCTATGGGCAAAATCATGATTATAGAGGTTCTCCAGGAGGACAGATTTGAAATCGCCGGACCAACAACAATATCCGAGCTTGCAGTCATAAAGGAAAAATTACTGGGCTACGGTGCCGAACTGATTCTTTTTGACGGAGCGATAAACAGAAAGGCATCATCGTCAAAGCGCATCTCCGACTCAATAATTATCGCTACGGGATTAAATGCCGGTTACAGCCTGAATGAGGTAAAAATTATAACCTCCCTGTGGACGTCGATATTTGAACTGCCGGTATGGGATTCGTTCAAGATAAAAACAGATATCCCCTATGGCAAAATGCTGGCTATTTCCGGCAAAAATCACAAAGAAACAGACAAAAACACGACGGAACAATTCCTGAGAGAGTTGGAACCGGCACCGGAGTATCTTTACATACCCGGCTCCTTCTCAGACCCGCTTGCGGAAAAGCTGCTGGCTATCGAAAAAATTCCGGCAATAATACTTGAAGATCCAAGCTCTATTTTTTTAACTCCATTCATATGGGGAAGGTTTAAAAAAAGAAAAAGTAGAATTTTTCTGTTGGAGAAACCATCGGTAAAATGCATAACCTTAAACCCAACGTCTTCATCCGGACATAAAATGGAAAGCGAAGCATTTTTTAAAGAGATGGAATCTACATGCAGATATTTTGATATGTGGGATATTGTTTCGGGGAAAGGAAAGGTTTTCAAAAATGAAAGCAAAGCTGAAGCCAGATAAAAATAAAATTGAAAAAGCACGTAATTTAGCGGCGGCAATTACAGATGATGTATACAAAGTTGTCAGCAAAAAAAGTACTGACACAATAGAAAGGGCCGTTCTCAGGCTGCTTGGCATCGACGGCACGGATGACACCGGAGCTCCTATACCCAATGCCGTTATCTCCTGGGCCAAGGAAGAAAAAATTCTCAATCAGGGTATCGCCAGAATTTTAGGCAGCATAATGGCTTCTCAAGCGCTGACGCCGCAGGAGGCTGCCGAAAAAATCTGCAACAGGGAATTCAGCGCCGCCGATTTTGCCGAGGAACAGCCGGGATGGAGAGAAGCAATAAATAAATATGCCTCACAAAGCGCTGATAAGATTATAGAGAACAGAAATAAAAGGGCACAGCTTACGGGAGACATTTCAAAAGAAGAAACTCCGTATTTATATTGTATTGTCGCCACAGGGAACATTTATGAAGATGTTGTTCAGGCGCAGGCGGCGGCCAGACAAGGCGCGCAGATTATTGCCGTAATACGTTCCACCGCCCAAAGCCTGCTTGATTATGTCCCTTACGGAGCAACAACCGAGGGTTTTGGCGGAACATATGCTACTCAGGAAAATTTCAAAATAATGAGGTCGGCTCTTGATGATGTCGGCAAAGAGCTGGGGCGTTATGTAAGACTGGTAAACTACTGTTCCGGATTATGCATGCCGGAAATAGCGGCAATGGGAGCCCTTGAACGACTTGACATGATGCTCAACGATGCGATGTACGGGATCATTTTCAGGGATATCAACATGCTGCGCACCCTCACCGACCAGCACTTTTCACGAAGAATAAACGCATTTGCCAACATAGTTATAAATACAGGTGAAGACAATTACCTTACAACATCGGATGCCATTGAGGAAGCGCACACCGTTCTTGCATCCCAGTTTATTAACGAACAGTTTGCCCTAAAGGCGGGACTGCGCGAGGAGCAAATCGGCTTAGGGCATGCATTTGAAATCAATCCGGATCTTGAAAACGGATATCTGCATGAAGTGGCACAGGCACAAATGGCAAAGGAAATTTTCCCCAAATCGCCGCTTAAATATATGCCGCCGACAAAATTTATGACCGGCAACATCTTCAGAGGACATGTTCAGGACAGTATGTTCACTCAGGTATCGGTAATGACCGGTCAGACAATACATCTTCTGGGCATCCTTACCGAAGCCATCCATACGCCGTTTATGCAGGATCGTTTCCTTTCTATAGAAGCGGCAAAATATGTAAGAAACAATCAAAGGGCACTTAAAAATGAATTTCTCATTCCCGAGAACGGGCTAATGAAAAAACGCTCCGACGAAGTAATAGAAAACAGCATCAAACTTCTTGAAAAAGTCAAAAACACCGGACTTTTCAAAGCTCTTGAAGAAGGTATTTTCGCAGGGATAAAAAGGCCGCTTGACGGCGGTAAAGGTGCTGACGGAGTCTTCACCAAAGCCGACGGATACTTTAATCCTTTTGAAGAACCTCTGGCAGACAAAAGCGATTGTCCAGTCCCTCTTTTTATAGAGCCGGTGATATAGCCCCGCCTGAACATTGCTGCATGTAAAAGTTTGACGGATATTAATAAGGAGACATTTATGGATAATAACAACGTAAAACCATTCGGAGATACCATCGGTGACGGATTGACTCAACTGTCATTTACGCTGCCGATTCCAAAATCCGGTAAATCCACGGAAGCGGCAAAAATACTGATCACCAGAATGGGATTTGATGAAGTTTATGTAGCTCATGAACAGGAAATCTCCCCCGGATTTACATTTTTTGTCGTCTACGGAAAATGCACTCACAGCATTGATATGACTACAGTAAAATCGACATCGGCATCAATAGACGCAATGAGTTTTTACGAAATAAACGATTTTATAAAAACAAAAATAAAAAGACCCTTGAATATAATCGGCGCATGCATTGAGACGGACGCGCATACCGTCGGCATAGACGCGATTCTGAACATGAAAGGTTTTGCCGGAGACTACGGCCTTGAAAGATATAACCAGATGTCGGTGATAAATATGGGCGCACAGGTCAGGTGTGAGGACCTGATCGCCAGAGCCGTAGAATTTAATGCCGATGCAATTCTCGTTTCAACGATAGTAACACAAAAAGACATCCACATTCATCATCTGACCAAGCTTATCGACATGCTGGAAGCCGAAAAAGTAAGAGACAGATTTCTGCTTATTGTAGGAGGTCCGCGCATCAATAATGCACTGGCGAGAGAACTGGGCTATGACGCCGGTTTCGGCAGAGATACAGTTCCGTCACAAGTGGCCACTTTGATTGCCCAGAAAATAGAAGAAAGAGTATCAAAGGAGAAATAAACAATGGATAAACTTATAATAACCGTTGCTGCAATAGGCGCCGAAGTAACGAAACAGGATAACCCCGGCCTTCCGGTGACACCGGTGGAGATAGCCGAAGAAATTGCGCGCTGCCATAAAGCCGGAGCCTCAATAGCCCACATCCACGGCAGAGATAAAGACGGCAGTGCCACCCAGTCGAAAGAAGTATATAAAGAAATTATTGATGAAGTAAAAAAAAGATGCGATATAATTATACAGGTCTCCACCGGCGGAGCCGTAGGAATGACTCCCGAAGAAAGAATTGCTCCGGTGACCCTGTCACCGGAGATGTGTACACTATCAACCGGAACATGTAATTTCGGAGCTGATGTTTTTATGAATACTCAAGGGTATATAGAGCATTTTGCCGCCGAAATATCTAAATATAACGTAATGCCGGAAGTAGAAATTTTTGACTACGGTATGATGTTCAACGCAAAGAATCTGATAAAAAAAGGAATGATCCCGGCAAAAGTTAATTTCGATTTCGTCCTTGGCGTGCCTGGAGCATTACCGGGAACACCCAAAGCTCTGATAACACTCGTTGAGGAGCTGCCTGCCAATTGCACATGGACAGTTGCCGGAGTCGGAAGGTATGAGCTTCCGTTGGCAATGATGGCTATTGCAATGGGCGGAAACGTAAGGGTCGGCTTTGAAGACAATATCTATTATTCAAAAGGCGTTCTTGCTCAGAGTAATACACAGCTCGTAGAAAGAATCGTCCGCATTTCCGGGGAAGCGGGAAGAGAAATTGCCACTCCTGACGAGGCAAGAGCTATACTTGGACTAAAAAAATAAACTCATCCCTTTACAACAGTCCCTAATTTAATTACCGTCACTCAAAAAGGGGCAGCCCATTACACACGGATGCCCCTTTCGCTATTATTTTATAGTTTTGCGTAATTGTTAATGCGGTTATGCCGCATCAAATATAAATGAAAACACCCGTTTCAAACGGAACAACAATTTTGTCTTATAAAAAAGGAATAAAAAACGGATGCCTGTAATTGTTATGCTTGCATAAACTATTACAGCAGGAGGAAAAAAATGATTTCAGCCACTGCAATCACATATGAACTTGACGATATTGAAAAAGCAGCCGAGGAACTTATATCCCGGATAAGAAAAAAAATCGACTTAAAAAAAGAAAGTGTCGCCATTCTTCACGCACAGCCGGAAATGGAATCAGGGGAGCTCTCGGAAAGACTAAGCAGGGAACTTGGTTTAAGCGTTATCGGAGCAACTACTGCCGGAGGCGCGCTGCTTGACAACGACGGACATCATGAACTGGCGGTGATGTTGCATGTTCTCAGTGCCGACGACTGCCTGTTCTCAACATCGATAAGCCCGTCGATGAAAGCAAACCCCAAAAAGACAATTATCGATACATATAAAGAAGCTCTAGATGGATTAAAGGCAAAAGACGCTCAGGCTGAACCGAAAATGGTGCTATGCATAACATCAATAGTCCAAAGCTATTCTTCGGATGACGGGCTATCTACTCTTTCTGAGGCCAGTAACGGAATACCGGTATTCGGATATGTCGCGGCAGACGATTTTCAGTTCTGCAAACAGCGGGTATTTCTAAATGGAATATCAGGCGAAGATCGTATGGCAATATTGCTCATCTCAGGCAATATAAGACCTATTTTTGAAGTGAAAAATCTTGCCGGTTCGCAAAACCTGTCAAAAAGACGCGTAACCAAAGCGCATGACAATATCATATGCGAAATCGACGGCAATCCTGCCTATGAATATATTAAGGAATTCCCCTTTATAACGGAAGAAACCAAGGTGTTGTGGAATTATCAGTTTTTCGTGGAAATGGAAAACGAAACAGATAATGACGGCGTATTAGTTTCGAGAGCCCTAAACAGTTACGACGCCGACAGCGGTGAAATATCATGTTTTGCAAACATTCCCCAAAACTCTTATATAAGTCTGCTTTATTGTGACGACAACGACGTTAAGTCAACATGTGAAACGGCACTGAAAGAATTGAATGAAAAAATTGAAAAATCACAGATAGATGATTATAAATATTCAACATTATTGATAGCAAGCTGCAGTCTGCGCAATATGTTCCTTGCGGATCAAAAAGACGCCGAAGGAAATTTAGTAAAAAGTATAATACCAGAGTCATTAACGACATCAGGAATCTATGCATTCGGAGAAATTGCTCCGACTTCAGTAAGAAACGGTAAAGCTGTAAACCGTTTCCACAACGCGACAATGACGATGTGCGCTCTATAATTACGCATATAAATTCAGGTTAGGGATTATTCAGGAAAGGTTTTCCGTCTATGGACGACAATAACTTGGAACAAAATAAGGAAAAAGCAGCCGCTGATAATATAAAAAAAGAGTATCAGTCTCTTTCGAGAAAATACGGACGTCTGGAACGGGAATACCAAAATCTTACGCATCTTTACAAGCAGTCCGTAGCACTACGGGTTTACAACGAAAAAGAAAAAGAAACCCAAATGCTGTACAACCAGATGCTCAGGGACAACTGCCCTGTAAGCATATTCCTTTTGGACACCGATCTGAAAATATTACTGACGACGTCTGCAACCGAGAATTATTTTGAGTCACAAGACGGGGCGGCGGCAGGAAAAAAGTTTATGGAACTGATAGCGGAATCGTTTGAAGGCAGTTTCACCGAACATCTGGATGAAAGCATCCAAAAAGTTGTCAAAACACAGCAGCATGAACAGTTCGATATAGAAACGCTACACAGAAAAACAGGTAAACTGTTTTTCTCCGTCAGCATTGCTCCGGCATTGAACCAGTCTAAGGAACTGATTGGGCTTGTCGTGCTTATGCACGATACAAGTGAACTTTACAGGGCAAAAACAGATGCGGAAGCAGCGGCACGGGCTAAAAGCACTTTTCTGGCAAATATGAGTCATGAAATAAGAACGCCGCTGAATGCAATCATAGGTATGACTCAAATAGGCATCTCTTCAGGAAGCACTGAAAAAGCCAGGTATTGTCTGGAAAAAATAGATGTCGCTTCGAAACAGTTGCTGCATCTGATAAATGATATACTTGATCTGTCTAAAATAGAAGCCAACAAACTCCAGTTCACAGATTCCGTTTATGATTTCGACAAAATGCTTGAAAACATAGAAAGCGTTATCTCCGTAAAGGCCGAGGAAAAAAGCATTTTATTGACGGTGGCAAAAGACAATACCATTCCCAAATTTATAAAAGGCGATGAAATGCACCTGTCACAGGTTATTACCAATTTGATGTCAAATGCCGTAAAATTTACTCCTGAAAACGGAAAAATAAGCCTAAACGCAAAACTAAATGAAAAAAATGAGAACAGTCTGCTCATACTGTTTGAAATCGTTGATAACGGCATAGGCATTACTCCGGAACAAAAGAAAAAACTTTTTATGCCTTTTGAACAGGCAGACGGCAGTATAGCCAGAAAATATGGGGGCACAGGACTGGGACTTGCAATCAGCAAGCAAATTGTCGAAAAAATGGGCGGAAGCATTAATGTAAAAGATAATGAAAGTGGAGCCGGAGCCTGTTTTTATTTTACAATCAAAACAGAATCGGTGGAGCAACAGGACAGCAATATCTGTATTCTTGCAAATAATAATACCGAATCGCCGCCGGGACAGAAATTTCAATCTACGACGGTTATGCTTGTAGAAGACATAGAGATAAACAGAGAAATTATTATGACAATGCTTGAAGATCTGGAAATCAATATTGAGCCGAAGGAAAACGGTCTGGAAGCCCTTAGATCCTTTACGGAAAATCCGGAAAAATATGATATAATCCTCATGGACCTGCAAATGCCGGTGATGGACGGATTGGAGGCCACCAAAAGAATAAGGGCGCTGGGAACAGACAAATCAAGGTCGATCCCCATTATCGCTATGACAGCAAACGCTTTTTCGGAAGATGTGGAGTTGTGCAAAAAAGCCGGAATGGTTGAACATATCGCCAAACCGGTGGATTTCAATATCATGATGAATGTCCTTAACAAATATCTGGTAAGTGACGAATCACGTAAAAACTGCAAAATAGAAAATATAAAGAACTAGGGGTCTGCTGCCCTTAAAAAAGGGTCAACTGCTCACACTTTGCAGTCTTCGGCTGTTTTTCACGCATATATCCGGAATAATCACCATAAAGTGAATATTTCTCCCGTATCTGACGGACAACACCATAAAGACCGGTTTTGTAATCCTTATCAAGACTGCCGTTTCTGTAAAGGGAAAGCAGTTGAGTATATAAATGCGGAAAACCTTCCTTAACAAAGTCGAAAAATACTTTTCTCGTTGGCCCTCTAAGATACAGCGAGCCTGTTAGCAGATAGGCAACGCCGCTTGCTTTCGCACATGCAAATAAAGTATCAATGTTTTCATAGCTATCGGTTATATACGGGACAATCGGCATCATATGAACACCTGTGGACGCCTCTGTTTTTGAAAACGCCTTAAGCATCTCAAATCTTCTTTGTGCTTGCGGTGCTCCGGGTTCCATTTTAGCCCTGACGTCTTCATCCATAACCGTAATTGTAGAGGCAATGTTTACATAAGCAACACGCGACAGTTGATCTATAAGCTCATAATCCCGCAGAATTAAATCCGATTTTGTCGAAATGATAACCGGGCTTTTATATTTTATAAAAAGCTTAAGAACCTGCGGCATAATTTTATATTCCGCTTCAGCGCTCTGGTAGCAGTCGGTAACACCACCTATATTTACAATTTCACGTTTCCAGGAGGGACTAGCCAACTCCCTTTCAAGCAACTCGGCAATATTCGTTTTAACATAAATATTGTCATAAAATCCCCCGGGGCTCAAATACTTATGCGAATAAACGGCGTAACAATAGCTACAACGGTGCATGCACCCCCGGTATATATTCAAATCCCACGAATAAGGCAACTTTTTCCTTGATTTACTTAAATTATTCAGTGCACTCCTGCATACCATAGGCTTAAGCGGCAACATGTGCTGCATAAAAAATATCCTTATACAAATATAATATTTTTTCAGAAGATTATAAAAAAGGGCACCTCGTTTTTTCTTAACGAGGCAGCCCCTTAAACGGATTGTAAATATCAGAACATTATTTCTTTTCGGTTTTTCCAGCTTGCTCACAGCATTTACACTTTGAATCCGACGCCTTAGACTGAGATTTAGCTGATTTGGAATCCACATTTTTACAAGGACAATTAACCTTGCATTTACCCTCTTTGCAGCACTCACAGCCCTTGGAACACTCACCTGTTTTTGCATCTTTACAACAACTTCCTTCGCCGCATCTGCAGTCGGATTTTACTTTGCAGGGACAGTTGACTTTGCATTTTCCTTCTTTGCAACACTTACAATCTTTGGAACATTCGCCGGGCTTAGCATCTTTGCAGCAGCAGTTCTTACTGCATTTACAATCAGATTTCAATACATCTTTCTGAGAAATAGCCTTCTCACAGCATCCGCAGGAACCGCATGCAAAAACATTCGAATTCATACAAAATGCAAAAATCACAATCAATGCCGTCAGTAAAATATTTTTCCTCACAAAGAACCTCCAAATAATTTTTTAAAATAAATACAAAACGTATTATAACAGAAAAAATCAAATTTACCTATAAAAACACTTTTTTATTCACCGGCATCTCTGACTACATATCTGTTAATAACAGGAAATTCTCCCTCACCATCGGACAGAAGCCAGGTTTGTGCAAACCTGAAAGACGTGTATATCCCTTCTCTACCCTCCGCCTGCCATAAAACAACAAGCTCTACCTTGTATTTTCCATTGCCTAAAATATCGACTTTCAGACTCTGAACATTATGCGTATTGGAAACAATTGAATCTCCTACTCCATCGTACCATTGAATAAAATCCTTATGGGAGGTAAGCTTACCTTCCGGAAAAACCATCTCCAGTTCTTTCGAAGACAGAAAAGGCAAAAATTCGCCAACAGGGACATGTCGGTCATACATCGCAAAAACCCTGTAAACAAAGCTTCTTATATCATTGGGACCAAAACGGTTTTGCTTTATATCTTTAACATCCTGCAAATAGGATGCCGGACTATTAGCGGCAAAAGCACCGGCAGGAAGCAAAAAAAATAACAAAAATAACAAAGATTTTTTACATACATTTCTCAAAAAAACATTTTCCATTACCATCCTCCCGGAGTCCTTCCGTTCTGAGTTATTATTACATTTACAAACTCACCGTCAAAAAGGTAATGCTGAACTATTATATTGGTATTTTTACCACTCCAGTAATAATAAATACAGTCCTCCGAAGGCCCGACCCACCACTGCTGTTCGGTAACATCCTCACTTTTACCAAATCTTTTCAGCATAGCGTCAACCAAAAAAGACGCATCTTTGCCTTTTGTCCTCAGTATTACGGAATACAAATATCCTGACTCATCAAAATAATAACTGATTTTGTCGAGTTTTACATTACAAAAAAACAATTCATCGGGCTGGCGGCTGTAAGAAACTTTCCCGTCCTCAGTCATCTGGCGTTCATAAAGACCGCTGATATTTTTATACTCCGTCCCCCATTTTAAATTCCTGAAACCGTCGCCTAAAATATCATCGACGGTGTTGGAATAAACGGCTCTGCCAAAAAGTAAAAGTATAAAAAATAAAAACAGGGCTGACTTTGTGATTTTTGCCATTAAGACACCCTCCAATTTTTCGAATATATTCACAGAAGATATTATATACCTTTTGAACCGCTTCTTGCAACAATAAAAAAAGCTTTTTCTCCCTGAATAATAAATATTTTATAAGTTAGATACCCTATCAACATAGAGGGTGGAGCATGAATACAAAGCAGCACCGCCTGATATTTTCACTCTGCCTCCCTCCACATTACAATACAGATTTCCTCCACGTTTTGATGCCTGACGGGCGGCAATAGAGCTTTTTCCCAGTTTTTTTGACCACAGCGGAGCTATCTGGCAATGACCCGATCCGCAAACCGGATCTTCATCAACATTCAGCTTGGGGGCAAAAGATCGCGATATGCAATCATATTTCGCCCCCTTAGCTGTAACATGGAGCAATAAACCATCCAGCTCAAGTGCCAGCCGCGAATCAATAACGATATTCTTCACAATCTCCTCATCGTCAACAATACAGATTAAATCTCTTGCCATCCAGGCTTCCGACGGTCTGACGCCAAGAACTTTCTCCATATTTTCAGAAACATCAATTTGCAACAGCTCATATGCCGGTAAATCCATTTCATATAAACCGGCTATTTTATTAACAGTCAGCTCTCCGCTGCGTGTCTGGAAAACAACACAGATCCTGTCAGGCTCAATGATATTCAAAGCAATATATCCGGCTGCCAGCGTTGCATGGCCGCACAAATCAATCTCACCACCCGGCGTAAACCAGCGGAGATGATAAAAGTCACCTTCTTTGACGGTAAATGCCGTTTCCGACAAATTATTTTCCATAGCAATACTTTGCATCAGATTATCCGCTGGCCAACTTTCCATTAAACAAACAGCAGCAGGGTTTCCTTCAAATATTTTTTCCGCAAAAGCATCGACCACATAGCATTGCATACAACAACCTCCAGGCCTCGTCAATAAATTCAGGCAGAAAACATTATTGAACCTTAAATATAAAGAAGATACTCTACAATTTTATCACCAAATACAGCAAAAATCCAGCGACAAAAAACAATGTACCTATAGCGAAACTTGCAGTACATACAAAAAGACGGCAAGAATCCAATTTACAAAAACAGCATCTAATTAAACTGAGAAGGTTTTTTTCATCCACCTCCCTCCTCCACCTCAGTTGCCGGGTGTTTAACCACACCCGGTATTTTTTAAACAGCGGCATTCATAAATAATTCGTTATAAAACGAAATACAGTTTTAAGCAGAATTATTTATGCAAAAATTCAAAAATATAGGAAAAAACAGAAAAAAATAGAATATATAAA
The DNA here is from genome assembly GCA_031551355.1 of Candidatus Xenobia bacterium. Lineage (GTDB taxonomy): Bacteria > Vulcanimicrobiota > CADAWZ01 > CADAWZ01 > CADAWZ01 > JAVBNT01. The sequence goes on from JAVBNT010000012.1 coordinate 24,109, forward strand.
AAAAATCAGGCGGTGAAAAATGTCACAGATACTTGTTGTAATAGACTATCAGAAGGATTTTGTAGACGGTGCCCTTGGCTTCAGCGAAGCAGCTATGCTTGAAGATAAAATTTACGATAAAGTTGATAAATATCTCAGCAAAAAAGGCAACGTCTTCTTTACTTTTGACACCCATTTCAGTGATTATGCCAAGACAAGGGAAGGAAAAAACATACCGATTCCGCATTGTCTTTACGGCACTGAAGGATGGCAGCTTTACGGAAAATTACAAAAATACAGCAGCAGCGAGATAACCAACACCTACAGAATCATAAAAAAAACCTTCGGCTCCAAATCGCTGCCTTTTGTTGTTGATTCAATAATTCCCAAAGTCAGCGAAATAGAGATATGCGGAGTCGTCACCAATATGTGCGTAATCAGCAATGCTGTCATACTTCAAAGCCACTTCCCCGAAGCGAGAATAATGGTTAACGCTGGGTGCTGCGCAAGTTTTGACAAAGAACTGCATGAAAAAGCCCTTGACGTTATGCTTGCAATGAACATAGAAATAACAGACAGATGAAATCCGGAGAAAGAAATGCAAAATTTTAAACCTCAGATAGCCGATGATATTATAGAATGGATCAAAAATTACAAAAAAAATGCCAATGCCGAGGGATTTGTAATCGGCATTTCAGGCGGCAAGGATAGTGCCGTTGCCGCAGGACTGCTGGCAAAAGCGGTCGGTTCTGAAAAAATTCTTGCCCTGTTAATGCCTAACGGCGAGCAAAAAGATATTGATGACAGCATACTTATATGTAATTTTCTAAAAATCAAGTATAAGATCATAAATATTGCCTCAATTTATCATTCTCTCTTAAATCAGGCCGATATTGCTTTTTCCCAGCATACTCTCACAAATATTCCGCCCAGATTAAGAATGACATTACTTTATGCATTCGCACAGGAAAGAAATTATCTTGTGTGCGGAACAGGTAATGCCAGTGAAAAATATATCGGCTATTCAACAAAATGGGGCGATTCGGCCTGTGATCTCAATCCCATAGGCGATTTGCTTACCGACGAAGTTGTCGCTTTGGGGGAATATCTCAATCTACCCGACAGTATAATAAAAAAAGTCCCGGCAGACGGATTGAGCGGAAAAACTGATGAGGCTAATATTGGCTTTACATACGCTGAATTAAATCAATATATACGCACAGGAATGTGTAAAAATGAAAAAAGCATGGAAAAAATAGATAAAATGCATAAAACAAGCAGACACAAATTCGACCCGATAAGTACTTTTATCAAACAGGTATGAAGGACGAATCCATGTTTTCGCAAAATATAGAGATATGGGCAGTATAGAAAAAAGAAAATCATTTAAGGCCGGTCTCACAAAACAAACGGCAATTGAGTTGTCGGTATTTGTTATAATATCTGCATCGATCATATTCTATGGAACGAAATCAATAAATTCCCCGGGAACAGACTGGTACAATTCAATAATAGCCGGATATATTTTTCTATTTACAGGTATTGCATCAATAGCGGCAATATTCAGAAAATATTCAAAGGATTTCCGGCAATACCTGATAATAAATCCCAAAGGCGTTGTATATCAAAAAGATAAAACCTATTTCTCTGAAGAATGGGATACTCTGAAAATATCCTTTAACAGTCAAAAAAAACCGGAGGTCCTGACGCTCAGGAGCTCCGATTCACAAGTGGATGTAAAAAGAAAATATTTCCCCAAATTCGACATCATGATTGAAATTCTTAAAATGGGAATGAATTCAGTGAGTCCTGAATAATTCCGCCAGCTGCTCTGCCGATAAAAAGCGGAGATTTTCCCCCAAACCTTTAGCTATTGCAGTCACCTTGGCCACAAACTCCAGTGTTTCCGCTCTGTTCACCGCCTGTTCAATATCAGCACCCAATGTAAGCATACCATGGTTTGACAAAAGAAATGCATTATTCCCTGAAAGATGCGGCTCCAGAAAATCCGGAACCTCATTGGTAGACGGAGTTGCATATTTAACCAACGGTACATCACCGAGAATCAGTGCCGCTTCGGCCAGCAATTTAGTATCCAATCCGGCACCGGAAGCACAAAAAGCAACCGAAAAAGGAGGGTGTCCATGAACGACACAGTTTATGTCTTTTCGGCACCGGTATACGGCAATGTGCATCTTTGCTTCCGACGAAGGTCTACGCCATCCCTCCAGTAAATTACCGGCAACGTCCAACCTCACAAGATCAGAAACAGCAAGCGAATCTTTAGATACCGATGACGGAGTTATTAAAATAGAACCATCCGCAAGTCTTGCACTAACATTGCCGCTTGTTCCCTCAAAAAATGATTTTTCTCTGAGATTTTTGCAATAAAAAATGATCTTTTCGGAAACAATGCTTTGCTGCGCCTGTAAAGCGACACGCCTGACAAGCTCCCGAATCAACGCAACATCAATATTAGCAGGATGAAAATCTTCTCCATGCAAATATTCAATAACTTTAGCGGCAGATGAGGAAACCAAAAATTCAAACATCAGACGATAGTTGAATCCGCGGCCATACCGGTAAGCTTTTTAAAGGCCTCAACATCGTTACATCTCTGCAATGCAGCTTCGAATGTAACACGGCCCTTCATATAAAGATCCTTAAGGCATACTTCCAAACTCTGCATACCAAACTCTGAGCCGGTCTCAAGAGTATTTTTCAAAATATGCAATCGGCCTTCCCTGATGATGTTACGGACTGCCGGAGTCGCGATAAGAAGTTCACTTGCAAGAACCATTCCATTACCAGACGCATGCGGAATAAGCATCTGCGAAAGAATTGCCTCAAATGTAGAAGCAAGCTGCACGCGTATCGTTGCCTGATGTTCCGAAGGGAAAATATCGACAATACGGGCAATACTGTCGATAGCACCGTTTGTATGCAAAGTAGAGAAGACAAGGTGTCCGGTTTCAGCAGCGGTAAGCGTAATACTTACAGTTTCCAAATCCCTTATTTCACCTACCAATATCACATCGGGATCCTGTCTCAAACAAACCCTCAGCGCAGACGCAAAAGAATTTGTATGAAGTCCTACTTCTCTCTGACGGACAAGTGCCTTCTTATTTTTGTGAACATATTCTATAGGATCTTCAATCGTAATTATGTGAACATTTTTATTAGTGTTTATATAGTCAATACAAGCGGATAAAGTAGTTGTCTTACCACTTCCGGTCGCACCTGAAAGCAGAATAAGACCTGTCCTTTTATCACAAACTTTCTTGATAATGGGAGGAAGTCCCAGTTTATCGAGCGGAATCGGATCGTCGGGAATAGTTCTGAAAGCAGCCCCGATGGAATTTTTCTCGAAAAAGACATTGATTCTAAATCTGCCGACTCCGGCTCCTTCATAAGCCAAATCCAACTCTTTATTATTAAGAAATTCTTCCTGTTGGAATTCGGACATAATGGAGAAAAGCATTTTTTGGGCACGTTCAGGAGTAATAACGCCCAAAGCCGTTATAGGAACCAACTCTCCTCTGATCCTTATGACCGGAGGAGATCCGCCTGCCACATGCAAATCCGTAGCCCCCTGCTGCACAACCCTTTTAAGAAGCTCCAAAAGCAAACGTTCATCCTGTGATATTTGTGCCGACATAATTCAAAATCTCCTTAAATAAAATACTGATACTGTAAATTAAAATTGTAATGTTATCGAACAAAAATCCACTAAACTCTAATCGTCAGGCATATCCCAGCTTTTTATATCGTCATCGCTTTCAAGTCCGTCGGGACCTAAACTGTATAAATCAAAGCGTGAATAGAGCTGATCCGATTCAGGGTTATCGGAATCGGCCATTTTTGTATGGTTAGCCCCCGGACAAATATAAATATACTGATTTTTCCATGGATCAACAGGTACCTTGTCCATATATTGCTTCCACTTTTTTGGTTCCGGCTCGCCCACCGGTTTTTCAACCAGCGCCTGAAGTCCCTGTTCCGTAGAAGGATAAACCGAATTATCCAACTTATAAAGTTCCAGAGCTTTCATCATTTCCCTTATCTGAACGGCGGCTTTGGTTTTTTTGGCGTCTTCAGCCCTGCCGACAAAACGCGGAATAATCAAACCTGCCAAAATACCCAAAATAAGAACCACAACCATAATTTCCAGAAAGGTAAAACCCATTCTTTTTCTTTTTACAAGTTTACCGTATAACACAATATTACACTCCCATTATACTTTTATTTACCTGAAGGTAATCTGAAGATTTAGCGTATTACCGCCTCTTTCAATTTTAAAGTCCACCGAATCTTCATTTTTCATCGTCTGGTATGCAATCATACCGTCTTCAGGAGTCAAAAGCTGTTTGTTATTCATACTGAGAAGAATGTCTCCGGGCATGAAGCCCATCTGTTGTATAAGGCTTCCCGGTTTTACGAATGTCATCTGTATCCCATAAGGATTTCCATCTCTGCTGACCGGAGCAAGAGCAACTTCCTTGGCAATACGGTCAGGCGGATCAAGCATCGCAACAAATTCCCTTTTACTTACGTCTTTCTGAAGCTGAGAAGACGATGTTACAGCCGTCTGCGCCGAGGAATCAGACGGCTGAGTCTGCGGCGACGGTTCATCAAAAGAAAAGCCGTATTTCATTCTCAAAATCTTTTTATCCTCTTTGCCGGCAACACCAAAAACAACTTTGTCCGCATCAATCTCCAAAACATGAAAAGATGAAACTGAATCGCCGGCAAAAAGAATCTTGTCCTCTCCGCCCGAAGCAACAACTGCAAAAGAAGCCGTATCACCGACAAAGGTTGCCTTTAGATCAAGATCTGCCGGCAAAGCAGCCGTCTGCGCCGGCTGAGCCTGTGAAGAGCTTGATTCGGAAGAGCGGAAAATGGGTGTTATCGAAGAAACATATTGCGGTAATGTTTTTACTTCTGTCACTTCCCGGCGTATTACAGGAGGCACATGTAAAGAATATTTTTTATAAAATGACAAAGAAAGAATATCCGCGGCAAGCAGGGCAAAAAGCAATGCACTAATTGATATTACAATAAAAAATGCCAGATCTTCTATATTTTTCTTATTAAAACGTTCGGAGAAGTTCATAACCGACCACAGACTTTCAATGCTGATTAGTGAATTTAAACAAAAAACCAATTATTTAGTTTTCATCAGCAATATCATAAATCCTGCCTTATACACCCATAAAACTTAGATAAATGAAGGATGTTTTTTTCAAATCAGCAGGATTATTCCGCCTCTTCTTGTATTATGCATTAATAAATAAAGGCGGTGGCTTCAATTGAAGCAGGTAACTATCTATACAGACGGAGCATGTCTCGGTAACCCCGGTCCAGGGGGATGGTGCTGCATACTGACGTATAACGGGCGGGAAAAAATTTTCAGCGGTGGAGAAAAACATACAACAAACAACCGCATGGAGTTAATGTCGGTAATAGAAGGACTGAAAATGCTCAAAGAGCCATGTTTTGCACAAATAGTTTCCGACTCAAAGTATGTCGTAGACGCATTTAACAATAAATGGATCTATTCCTGGATAAACAATAACTGGAAAAAATCAGGGGGCTCTCCTGTAAAAAACAGAGAACTCTGGGAAGAGCTGCTGAAACAATGTGATAATCACAAAGTATCCTTCAAACATATAAAAGGACATAGCGGGCATGAATACAACGAACGCTGCGACGTTGAAGCCCGCAAACAGGCAGAGACATTGCAGTCAGAGCAACAGGATGAGGTTATTGAGACGGAAACTCTGCAATAAAAAAGCCAACGTGGGGCAATCCGGCAATAGCCGTGTCTTAACGACTATTGCCGCAATAAATATTCTTGAGAACAAGCAAGACAATAGAAAGGGAATTAATTAATATGACTACTGCTGAAAAAACGGCCGAACAAACTAAAAATATAAACACCGAAAAATTGAACGAAGCTGAAAGTCATTCCTCAATGGCGACAAATTTATATAAAATGAACCGCTATGCCGAGGCATATGAACACTTCAATAAGGCAAAAAGCATTTATGAACAAATAGACGAAAAAAACAAACTATATACACAACTTAGATATATGGGCATTGTCAAGGAAAATCTGAATAACATTGCCAAAGCTATCGAACATTACAATGAAAGCAAAAAAGGTTTTGAGGCTCTCGCCGATTTTGATGAAATGGGAGAAACCAGCTACAGACTGGCAACTTGCCTGTTCCGTGAAAATAAAACGGAGGAAGCCATAAAGGAATACGAGTATGCGGCAAGCAAAAACTGCAAAAATCCCAATGTTTACAATAATCTTGGTTTTCTGCAGATAGACTCAGGAGATTTGAAAAATGCCGGGAAAAACCTTACCAGCGCAAATGAACTTGCAAAAGACGAGATTCAGGATCTGATACTTAATAACCTTGGTGTAGTAAGCTATCTGAGCAGTGATTACAAAAAGGCTGATGAGTATCTGAATAAGGCTCTGAGCGTCTCTTCCGGACCAAAAGGAGAAAGAACAATACAATATATCGTTTTTTGCAACGAAAAATACAGTAAAATAACCACAGAAAAATTTACAATGTGTGATGAAGTTCTGACGCAGGCAAGTATATATTTGAATCTGGCGGCAACTGCGGTACAACTTGGAAATACAGAACAGGCAAAGGATTACTGCCGGAAAGCATTGGACGTGGACGGCAATATGTCATATACACAGCTCCCGGCCGCGTGGATCTATTTGGCGGCGGACGATAAGGAAAAAGCCATAACCTACTTTAAAAATGCAATTCAGTCAAACCCGGAAAAAGAATACATAAGGGAAATTGTAAAAGAGCTTAATCCGTATGCTTTTATGAAAATAGAGCGCAATGAGGATTGTCCTTGCGGCAGCGGCAAAAAATTTAAAAAATGCCACGGAAAATAATAACCTTAAAGGGGCTGTCGTGCTAACGGCGGCCCCTTTAACATGGAATAAAAGATAACGGTCACCGGGCTTTGGCCGGTTCAAATATAATTGTAAAAATGGTGAAAAATTAAGAAAAGAATAGCAAAAGGCTATAAAGCAAGCTATTTTTCGCCATTTTCTGTCGTGCTAAATGGGGCTAGAAAGGCCCACTTAGCACGACAGCCCCTTAAGGAATTATTAATTTCTTATTGTTACCATTTTATAAAGGTATTGTTGTGATGGCCGCACAGCAAATCGGAAATGCTGTGGCGATTGTGGTGATGGCAGTCAGGTCCGAATAATCCGTTTGTTCTGCCATGGTTATGGTGGTTGTGATTGGGTCCATGAGGTCCGTGGTGATGGTGATTGTGGCCGGGACCAAAATGGTGATGGCGCATATGATTTTTATGGCAATGTTGTCCATGGCCATGAAGTTTATCCAACAACTTGCCAAAAATACCGCTGTGTTTGTGGCAGTGATGGTGATGACCAAGCTGAGACATTGCGTTGAAGCCCATACCATTAAGAAGATTCATTTTAAAGACCCTCCTGAAAGTTTTATTTTAGCAACTTCCTTGCTGTTTTCTAATCTATATATCACACCGATATGTGAAAGTGTAAAGTTTTTTTGCCAAGTTCTAACAAAAAATTAACTTTTGTTGATAATATTTAGTCGAAAACCGGTTTTTCAGAATAGAGCTTATTAATATTTGAATTTATTTTTGTAACAATTGATTCAAGGGCCTCAGTATTTTTTTCGGTTATAATTTGATGTGACATATTCATAAAATTCAACGATTCCATGTCCGACGCTTTTGCGCACAGGTAAAGAAAATCACTGATGCCGTTTATTATGCCGTTTTTTTCAAGTTTTTCAATAAAAATATTTACTGCGTTTAAACTGTCCGCATATTTCATCTTGCCGATTCTGTAGGGAAGGGGTTCTTTTATTATTGAGTCATCATTAAAAAGTAGAAGTTTCTTTTTGAGAAATTCTTTATTGGAAAAATTAAATCCCATTTCTTTCGCTTTGTCCCACCAAAACGTCTCCGGCGTAAGTCCCGGCAGTTGAACGGTGACCGCATCCGGAGCGGATTCCAATAGCAGTTCCAGTGTTTCCCGCATTGTTTTTTCGTTATCAAGCGGCGTCGGAAAAATGATGCTGGCGATCGTGAATATCCCTGCTTTTTTCGTTTCGCATAGCGTTTTTTTTATTTTTTCCGGCAATATTTTTTTCCCCATCATATTTTCAAGGATATATTGAGAACCGCTTTCCACGCCAAAGGCCATTGCCCGGCAGCCGCTTTCTTTTAAAGCCGTCAGTTCGGATGCCGTGTGAGTATGCCCAAATGTTGAATAGATGTAGCCGTCGTTTTTTATTTTGCTGCTGAGGGCAAAAATGTGTTCCGGGGGCGGATTTGAGCCGGCTAATCTGAAAAATTTTGAATTGAGGGCAATGGCAGTGTTTTTCAGTTCTTTGCTTAACTGTTCGGCGTTTTTTATTCTGTGGAAGTTGCCGCTTTTTTCCGGATGTATACAAAAATGGCATCTGTTGGGACATCCCCGGCTGTCTTCGATTACAAATATTTTTATTTTTTCATCGCTTATTGCCGGATATATTGCCGGTGAATAGTCAGGTTCGGGAAGCTCGGAAAAGGAAATTAATTCCCCTTTGGGATTGGTTGCAATTTTTGTGCCGTCATTATAGATTAGATTGGGAACCGACTTGAATTGCGGATTGCTTTTGGCTGTTTCCGCCAGCAGTTTTATCAATGATATTTCTGCTTCCCCGTATATCAGATAGTCAAACTGCGGGGCAAAATTTAATATTTCATCACGGAATACTTCGACTTGCGGGCCGCCGCCGATGATTATTACCGATGGAAAATGTTTTTTTATTTTCCGGGCGATTTTAAAGGAACCGAGTGTTCCGGTCCCGCTCCAGAGTTTAAAGCCGATGTAGCCGGGTTGGAAGTTTTTGATTTCTTCTATTACCTGCTGTATTATTTGCTGTTCGCCCGTCAGTATTATTTCGTTTAACTCTTTTTTTACCAGATTTAAAGCGTGTATATCCGATGAAGGTATATTTGTATTTTCCTGAATAATGGCATTGATTCTGTTTTTGACCTTTTCCGGAAAAAAGGCTTTAAAGGTCGCAACAGTGTTAAGATCGAGTATTTTTGTCGTGTAGCCGGATTTAGAGGTTATGGAGGCAAGAAGTGCCAGGCCATTGTCGGGAAAAAGATTAAATATTTCCGATATCGGACCTTTGTAGTTGATAAAAAGTATTTTTTTATTCATGCCGCTGTTTTTTCATCCTTTTTTGTTGAAGTCGAATCTGTTCCTTTTCCTGTGCCTGCTAAATATAATTGTCAGGAATAAAAAGCTGAAATGATTTTATTTTTTGCTATCCAGCCTTTTTTCAAGCTCTTTAAGTTTATGATGCATCATCTGCATACGTTCAAGAGAGCTTTTGTGATCAATATTAGAAAAATATGAAAATGAATGATATGCCTGCTCTTTGGGGTTGTTATTGTATTTTTCAATTTGTTCGAGAATTTGCGGATTTTTTGTATCGATATATTTTGAAATAAATTTATAGTTGTTTAGCGTGTTGATCTTGCAGCAACTGCAGATTAAAGGCTTCATGACAATTGTCACCGGCTGTCTGTTAAGTAGCCCTACAACATGAGACTCTTCCAGGACTTCATCTGCTAAGTCATAATTTTTTATTTTTCTGCTTTTTTCGTTTTTTTGACACATATCATATACAATGAGCTTTAAGAACATGTCTGTTTCAAATACTTTTTTAATTTCTTCATCGCTGAATGAATTTTTTATTTTTTTTATGGTTTTTGTGAGCTGAGGATGGGGTTTGTCGCTTTTTTCAAGCAGATATTCCAGTGAATCGTTTAAAGTTAAAATGCAGGATATTTGAAACAGGGAATCAGTGACGATTTTTCTGTCATTCATCGCGTAATTTCCGGTAGCCGCCATTACTAGTTTTAGAGCTTCATTTATCGTTTCCGCCGCTTTATTATAATCGCCGTCATTTATTTCGCATATGGACTTAATTCTGTAAAACACGCATATACTTTTTACAGAATCAGGATCAATCTTGACAAAAGGATTTTTTTTCCCCTGATATTCTATCTGAAAAAAATCGCATGCCGTTCCTTTTTTAAGCAGCTCTTCTATGGGTTTGAATTTCTTAACGGCTGTAACAATATTTTTATCATTAAATGTGATTGTTTGTTTGTCTGTTTTGCTGTAAAAGTATTTTCGGTTTACGTCATTCAATATGTAGGAGACAGGATGGACGGTGTTGTTTATAAACCCGACCGGGATGTCGCTTTCCGATATATAATCCAGTCCTGCCGATTTGAACCAGTATACGCCGTTTTTTTCTTTGGGAATATCTATCGGTTCCCGGATTATAGTATCAGGCAGACTGGTAATTATTTTTTGACATTCGCAATAATCTTTGTAATTATAAATTTTGTGTATTTCAGATTTGTTATGTAGGTAAAGTCTATAAGCAGTAGCGGCTAAAATTATAAAAACGGCAAATATTACTGCTAAAATTTTTGCGGGCTTATTTTTTAATAATTTTTTCACTGCAGTGTATATCCTTAGCTGTTTATTGCTTGAGATTATAAAAAAACCGAGCACATTATTACATGCCCGGTTTTTTTTGTAATTTTCTAAATCATTGTCGGGATAGAATTAAAAAGTGTATATAGGTCCCTGACCGATTCTGGGAATATGATTATGTCCATGATGATTGTGTCCGTGGTGATGGTGGCCGCGCAGTATATCGCCTATGCCGGGTTTGTGATTGTGATGGTGCGGGAATAATTTCTGGAACGGATTGTGATTATGTCTGTGATGCGGTCCATGTGGCCCATGGTGATGATGGCCGCCATGATTCGGGCCAAAAGGTCCGTGGTGGTGGCCATGCGGGCCAAAGTGATGCTGCTGCAGATGCGGCATATGGCAGTGGTTGCCATGCCCGTTAAATTGCTGAAATATATTGCCGAAAGGTCCTTGCTGGCCGTAGTTAAAGCCGATGTTTAAACCAAAGCCGCCCATACCCATGTTCATTCCAATGCCCATATTCATGCCGAAGTTCATAAGTAATCCTCCAGTGATTTTTATATTAAGCAGCAAGTGCTGCTGCTTCATTATTTCGTTTATCACGCTGTAAGGTTAAAATGTAAAGTCTTTTATGAAAAATTAACAAAAATTTAATTATTGTTTACAGATTTTAACATTATGGTGACTTGACTGATAATGCACTCAAGCCTTGATAATTTGCTTTTGGCAGAAAGTTTGGCTCTGAGCAGTATCAAAAAAGTATAGCCGCTTATAATTTACCTATTTTGATTTTGTTTCGGGATAACCGACGCATTGTCCGAAAAGCACTTCATGGTTGTTTCTCAGTTTAAGCTTGGCGGCGATTTTTTTTGATTCGATCATGCCGATGAAAGTTGTTGCCAGCCCTTCCGAGGCACAGTACAGATAAATGTTTTGTCCTATAAAACCTGTATCTACTGCCGCATAGCGGGTTTTTAAGTTTTTATCGTCAAGCCCTGTCTGTTTGTCGTAGTTGGCGACATAAATTATCGTCAGCGGCGCTTTCTGCGGAAAATCCTGTTTGTAGGCTATTTGCCGGATATCTTCTTTTGATATGAGTATAAGTTTGTGTCCGCCGGGTTCATAGCGGTAAGTCCCCTTTGCCATTGCGACATAGAGTTCTATCTCCTGCCAGTTCCTGGCACTTGGCGCTGTCCGCCGGCCGTCTTTTCTGTTGGTGCCGCATGCCGCCCACAGAAGGTTTGATATTTGGTTTATGCTCAATTCTTTGGTGCTGACGGCTCTCTCCGTTTTTCTTTGTTCCAAAACCTGCATCAGCGGTTTGCCGCCTTTGGTGTCGGGTTTGGGAAGCGTTATTGAGTTGTCATTGGCAAAAGCCCCTGTATTGGTGAGCAGCAACAGGAAAAAAATTATTCCCCCTATATATTTCATGCTTTGTGAACCTCCTTAAATTTTTGTTTTTTTATTGTAATCAAGCTCAAGATTTTTGTTTATATTTTTAACCAGCTCTTCAAGCTGTTCGGCGTCTTTTTCAAAAAGTATTTTATTCACCAGATTCATGAATTCGACAGGGTCTTTATTTGCCGCTTTTGAACAAAGGTACATGTAGTCTACGAGCCCGTAGTTGATTCCCTTTTCTGCCATTTTACCGATAATATTTTTTCTGATTTCGACGCTTTGAGATTGTGTAAAATTTTTGATTTGATAGGGTAAATGTTCGGCGATCTCTTCCATAGCTGCGTTGACGTCATAGGTAAGCAGTTTTCTTCTCAAAAAATCTTTGTTGCCGAATTTGAATCCCAGATCTTCGGCTTTGTCCCACCATGTTGTTTCCGGTTCGAGATAAGGCAATTGCGGGCTTGCCGCATATAATTTGGACTCCATTAGAAAGTTGATCGTTTCTTCTATCGTTTCCGGTGTGTCGAGAGGTGTGGGGATTATGACCGTTGCCAGTGCGGCTATGCCTGCGTTGGCCGCTTTCTCTATCGTTGCCAGCATTTTTGCCGGCAATATTTTTTTCCCCATCATGTTTTCCAGAATCTTTGTGGAACCGCTTTCTACACCAAACAGAATTGCACAGCACCCGCTTTCTTTTAGTAGCTTGAAATCGACTTTTGTATTGGCATAACCGAAAAGAGAATAAGTATATCCGTCATCTTTTATCCTGTCGGCAAGCTTCATTATATTTGCCGGAGGCGGGTTTGAACCGGCGATCCTGAAAAATTTGGATTTCAGTTGGTTGGAGGTGTATTCTAATTCTTTCGCTACGGCATCTATATCTCTTATTCTGTATTTTTGTCCGCTTTTTTTGGGGTGAATACAGAAATGACAACTGTTGGGACATCCGCGGCTTTCTTCGAGAATGAATATTTTTATTTTATCATTTTCCATTGCAGGATATGTCTCTATATCGTAACATGGTGCGGGAAGTTTGGAGATGTCTATAAAGTCTCCTCTCGGGTTGGTGATTGTTCTTGCTCCGTCTCTGTATATCAGGGTTGAAATTTTATCAAGGCCTTTGCCGTTTTTTTTGATAGAATTCAAAAGCTGCGGTAAACTGAGCTCTCCTTCCCCATAAATTACATAATCAAATTGTCCGGCGTTTATGATATCCTCACGGAAAGACTCCGTCTGAGGACCTCCGGCGATTATGGTAATGTTCGGGTATCTCTGTTTTATTTTCAGTGCCAGCCTGATGCTTCCCGAAGTTCCGAATCCGCTCCATAATTTGAATCCTATATAACCGGGTCTGAATGCTTCTATTTCCTTAAATATATTTTCTGAAATATTTTCTTCCGCAAGCATCATCATTGCCTTCAGATGTTGTTTAAATTTTTGGCGTCCGTTGATGTCAAGCGGGTTTAAATTTTTATTTATTTCTCTAGCAAGCTCTATGTTGTCTCTGTTTCCTGAAAAGAACGTCTTATATGCGGATACTGTGCAAAAGTCAATAATTTTTGTTTTGTAACCTTCGTTTATGAGAATGGATGCGAGAAGAGCCAGCCCATTGTCCGGATATAGGTGGTAAATGTCGGGGCCGGGCCCGATATAATTTATAAATAGAAGTTTATTATTATTCATTAAATTCTAAATGCCCCTAGATATTTTTTGTAGTATTAATTAAAATTATTTATTTTTTTTTGTTTATCCTCTTGACGTTTGTGCACAATGCGTGATATTAATAATGATAGATAAAAATAAATTTTTTAAAATAAATTTTTTTAGGAGGTATGTTGTAATGAGTTTTAACTTAAACATGAATATGGGCATTGGAATGAACATGGGCGGATGCTTTGGAAATATGGGTATGGGCGGCTTTGGAATGGGCATCGGCGGAATGTTTGGCGGCCTTGGAAATATGGGCGGCCTTATGGGCGGTTTTGGCAATCTTGGCGGACTTCTTGGCGGAATGCAGTGCGGCGGTAATGTCCAGCAGATGATGATGATGCTTATGCAACAGCAGCAGCAGATTCAGATGCTCCAGCAGATGATCCAGATGATGATGATGTCCGGCCAGATGAACGGCGGTTCACCTTGCTGCATGCCTCAAATGAATCAGGGAATGTTTAATCCCGGAATGCAGATGCCTCAGCAGTATCCGATGATGTATGGTCAGCAGCAGCCAATGTATGGTATGCAGCAGCCGATGATGTATCCGGGTGGTCAGTATGCTCCTGTTTCGAATACTGCCTCTAATGTTCTTGGTAATATTGGCGGTGCAGTCGGTCAGGTTGGCGGTGCAGTCGGTGGAGCTATGATAGGTGCCGGCATAGGAGCCGTTGCAGGTCCAATAGGAATGGGTATTGGAGCTTTGATTGGTGGAGTTGCCGGTTCAGGCATTGGTAAGGCAATTGGTTCTGCCGTGGGTAAGGTTGCAGGTGCTGTAGTTGGGCTTGTTGGTAAAGGTGTCGAAAAAGTCGGTAATTTCTTAAGCAAATTATAAGTTTATGTTTTTATGATATTAAGACTCGCTCCTAGTTTAGGGCGAGTCTTTTTTTGTGCTTTAGCTTCAAGCAAAAAACTTTTCTTATCGTTGTATAATATTGGCTTGCCAAACCTATATATGATAGATGAGATTTTTATATCAAATAAAGCGGGCAAGGTGTTTGTAAGCCCGAAATTCGGAGCAAATAGTGAATTTTGTCAATTAAAAACCGGAAAAAAGCTTGCAGTGCCGCCATCAAACGTCTGTAACGCTAGGACAATAGTGGAGAAAAGCTGCACGTCGTTTAGTAAATGGTTTTTAGCCATTTCCCTTATGGGGAAAAATAACGGAGATGTTTTGCACTGAGATTGAAACGTGAACTCCATATAGCCCATGATAATGAGTCATAAAATCCGAAAAGCCATGGGAGAACGGGAGCGTTTGTATATGCTTAGCGGTAAAATAGAGGCTGATGATTTTTTTTGGGAGCTGCCGATGAGGGAAGTCGGTATCGTGGCCAGGAACTGACAAAGCTTTCGGTTGTATTTGGTCTGTCATTGGATGCCGATGGTCGCATGGCTATTTGCGAGCCAAAGTATGTGCGAAATAAATGGAGATATTCTGTATGATTTCGTAAAGAATTGCATTGCTCTCCGGCTTTTTAATTCGTAATGATGGACTTTCAGAATACAAAAGACTGGGCAAAGATGGGTTTCTTTATGAGGGTGAGATTTTTTTGATCACAAAGAACATCCCGAACACTTAGAGCAACTTGATTTAACATAGCCTATACCAATAATGTAAAAATCATCCGGCAATATTCGTGGGTGTAACATATTTGACAATGATCCCGGCATATTTGCACAGTATTGTCTACATTTTTATAAGTTGCTCTAAAGTGGCTCTATACACTTATTTTTGATGAATTTTGTTATCGTTTCAACTGTCGCAGTTGGATTAATCAACTGTTTTTTTCTTACACTCAAGCTTGCTCTGCTGCTAATCCTTTTACTTGTGATGCCCTGATTGAATTGTCATATTAATTTATCATTTAATATGGCTCAACGCTTGATGTTGGAAAATTAGAAATTAGATAGTTCAAGGTCTATATGTTATTGTAGAACAGATCGTATTAATAGGATTATTGGCTGAAGTGCAAAAAAGCGCGAAAGATTGAACAGGAAAAATTACTTGGTAGCTGGATATGTTTTGTATATAGTTTTGGTAAATTAATAATATGTCAAGATTGAGTTTTGTATTGTGAAATGTTAATTTTTTGTAAATTTTGAATTATGCCCTTTACTTTTTTGGCAATGTCGTGATTTTAATATTAAAGGATATTTTATTAAATTTTTAGGAGGCTTTGATTATGAGCTTTAACATGAATATGAATATAAATATGGGTATGGGGAATATGTTGGGCATAGGTGGTTTTGGCGGCGGGCTGGGAATGGGTATTATGCCCGGTGGTTGCTGTCAGTTTCCTAATTTTGGCGGCCTTGGAAACTTGGGCGGTCTTCTTGGCGGAATGCACTGTGGCGGCAACGTTCAGCAGATGATGATGATGCTTATGCAGCAGCAACAGCAAATCCAGATGCTTCAGCAGATGATGATGATGATGATGATGTCCGGGCGCATGAACGGTGGTATGCCCTGCTGCATGCCTCAAATGAATCAGGGAATGTTTAATCCCGGAATGCAGATGCCTATGCAGATGCCTATAAACTATGGTCAGCAGCCGATGTACGGTATGCAGCAGCCGATGATGTATCCCGGAGCGATGCAGGCCCCTAACTCTAATTTTGCTTCTAATCTTTTGGGTAATGTCGGCGGCATGGCTGGCGGTATGGCCGGAAGCATTGGCGGTCAGGTTATTGGTGCCGCAATCGGAACGGCGATATTCCCGGGTATTGGAACTGTTATCGGTGGTTTACTTGGCAGTCTAGCCGGTGGTAAGATTGGACAGACTATAGGTAACATTGCCGGCAAAGTTGTTGGTGGACTTGTTGATGGCGTTGTCAATATCGGTAAAAAAGTAGGTAAATTCCTTAAGAAATTATAAGCTTTAGAAACAATAGTTTTTTGATTTTATGAAGTATGGCCAAGGTTCAGTTTTTGCCATACTTCATTTGTTTGTGTAACCAAAGCAATTTTTTTAATTGTTGGTTAGTAAATTACATTTCTTTTGGTTGCGGTTTTTGTTTTTGAAGGAGTTTAATAATCTTTACTAGAAAAAATGCTTTATAGTTAAAAGAGAGGATGGAGAGTATTTTTTATGGATAACATGAATTTAGGGTATAATGCTGAGAGTAGTTTTGCCGGAGAGACCAGATCCCCATATATTAATGAGCTTATTCAGCTTGTTGTGGATATCAGAACAGGCAGAAGGCAGGCAGCAGAGTTACAGGATGCTCTTGATTCTCTTAAGGAGATGATTGAAGTTCTTAGCGTTTCCGCCGATGCTTTGAAGGCAACACAGCCTGCCAGCGAGAATTTTGAAGCGAAGTTTGCCCGTATGCAGGAGCTTTTTGGTCTTTTGCTTGAAGAGTTCGGCAATATGGAGCTTTATTTGGAAACACCTGAAGATAAGTATCTTGACGAACCTATTGAGAACATCAAAAAATATATTGCTGAAGTTCTTGATATTTCCGATGAATTTAGAAAAGTTGAAGAATCTCAACCGCTTTATTCACATTCGGTTTTAATAAATGATGTAATACGAGTTGGCCGTGGTTTTGCAGATGGCAGTTTTGAACTTATACAGCTTAAGGCTAGGGTCGAAGCTGCAAGAGTTGATGTCGACGAAACTTATACCCAGATGCAAGCTTTGGCCGATCAACCACATGACACTAAGGCTCTGGCGGACAATTATCCGCGAATAATGGAGCTTATTGAAACTATGGTCAATGATTTTAATGAGCTTGAGAACTATTGTGTTTCCGGAGATCATGAAGACAGACAGTTTGTTGTTCCTTTTCTTGATCAGATTCAAGCCAGCTCTGCTGAAATTTTTGAAATACAGCAGAAAATTGTCGCTGAAATGGCTACTCTTGAGGAGGATGCCTCTAAACGTATCTGCCCTCGCTGCGGCCAGAAAACATCCGTTGTTGAAAAATACTGCGAGGTTTGCAAAGCTGTAATTCCCCCGCTTCCTCAGGCTACTTTGGAACATACCGGAGAGTTAAGTTTTGTTGCCGATGACGGTGGTATCAAGAGCGATGCTCAGGGCGGCGGCGTACCTTCCGATCAGAGACTTGTTTCTCCCAACGTTCTTAAGATTTATGAGGCAGCGTTCAATGTTGGACAGGGTAATATTTCAAAAGAAGAATTTGCCGCTGTCCTTGATTGGTATGACGGCCTGCTGCAGAAAACAAAACAGGATATGGGAACGATCAAAGAGCCCGATAATCTTACGGAAGATGAAAGAGCCTTGTTCAATCAGACTTTTAATTTGCTTATTGAAGGTCTGGAAGAATCACAGAACGGTTTGAATGAGCTTAGAGAATACTTTAATGATGGTTCGATAGATCATCTTGTAAATGGTGTAAATACCATTATTGATGCCGGAGACAAACTTTATGGTGTTCAGGCTGTCGGCGAAGCGGCACAGCAAAAGATGAATGAGATGAGTGCCGAAGGTTAGTAGATTTTATTTGCCTGCTTGATTTTAGGGGTGTCTCGTTAAGAAAAAACGGGACACCCTTTTAAATAAGGATGGAAAGGTTCCTCACAGAAATAGGAGAGCACATAATTTTTTTGCAGGCATATATGTATAATCAGAAAGAATAATAACTGTTTTAACCTTAACTTACATCAGGTTGGCATATAAAGAATCAGGGGTAGTCGTGCTAAGTAGAGCTAAAAAGCCCCGCTTAGCACGACTGCCCCTGATTCTTATGTGTTAAAACCTTTTGTTTTTTCTTGAAACAGGAGGCCCCAGGATTTCCATCATTATAAATGATTTTTTTAGCTCATTGGCATCTATTTTATCCGGAATAAGGTTAGAAGCCGCTGCCGGAGTATCACTATTCAACTCAGCTTTTTGCTGGAATATTGGCTGCTGTGCTGCAGGTTGCCTGTAGACATCTTCCTGGTTTGCCTTTACCTGTGCCGCCCGTTTATTTTTTTGTGTCTGGGCGTTTAGCTGGTTCTGCCTGTCCATAGCATGCTGCTGTGCCGCTGTGCGCTGCCCAGCCATCGGCTGTCTTACCGGTTCCTGCCTTCTCTGAGGCTGTTGTTGAACCTGCTGTCTTATCTGAGGCTGCTGCTGCATCGGTCTTGGCTGAGGAGGCTGCTGTTGCTGCATCGGCCTTGGCTGAGAAACAGGCTGTGCCGCCTTTTGCGCATTTATCTCCTGTTCAAGCTTTTCAAGTTCTCTAAGAAGATCCATATGATGTTACCTTCTTTCTTTAAGCTTTAGCTATACCTGTTCTAAGTGCAGCGGCGAGAGCGAGAGGAACCTGGGCTTCGGCATAGATAACTTTTGCTTCCATCTCTACGACTTTTGCTTTCATCTCCTGCTCTTCGGCGATAGCCATGGCTCTTCTCTGTTCTGCTTTTGCCTGAGCAATATTTTTGTCGGCGTTTGCCTGTTGTATCTGCAGTTCGGAACCGATGTTTTTGCCTACGTCAATGTCGGCGATGTCGATTGAAAGAATCGAAAATGCTGTGCCGACGTCAAGGCCTTTTGATTCAACTACCTGAGATATCATACCGGGAGATTCAAGCACTTTTTTATGGCTGATGGCCGATCCGATTGTTGTACATATACCTTCGCCGACTCTGGCGATTACGGTTGCTTCACCGGCGCCGCCGATAAGTTTGTCAATGTCGGCTTTAACTGTTATACGTGCCATTGCCTTAAGCTGGATTCCGTCTTTGGCTACTGCTCCGATAAGCGGAGTTTTGATGACTTTGGGGTTTACGCACATATTCACGGCTTCAAGAACGTCTCTTCCGGCAAGGTCGATTGCGCAGGCTTTTTCAAAGCTCAGTAATATTCCGGCTTTTTGCGCCTGAATAAGCGCATGGATAACGTTTTCAATCGCGCCGCCGGCCAGATAGTGGGCTTCCAGCTCTTTCGAGGTTATAGGCAGGTTTGCCTGATGGGACATGATCATACAACTGACGATTCTTTCGGCCGGTGTTCCCCTAAGCCTCATAAATACCAGCGTATCCAGTCCTATATTCCTTAAACCCGACGACCAGGCGTTTACAAGTACTCCTACCGGTACGTAATGACAAAATAATGCTATGGCAATAAATATTAAAAAAATAATTCCTATCAAAAGTCCGCTCATTGTTTCCTCCACATTTTTAATCAGATTTTATATTCTTACTCTTCCGGTTTTACGCCGTCAAGATCCTTGCGGCAGGCTTCTGCAAATGTAATTTTCTTTGCCGATCTTTTTGCGTCTACCATCAAATCTACGGCGTTGTGTATATCTCCGCCGTCAGCATGGTGTTTTTTTAGCTCTTCTAAGGTGAGTTTTGTGTCCGCTCCCGTATGTGCTTTTATGATACACTGAACCATATCATTTACCGGTAGGCGTTTTAGCGACATTGACGTCAGTGAGGCAAGTGTTTTTAAGTCGGGATTCAGAACTCCGACTGCCACACCGGATATCATCGGTCCAAACGGTACCACATACAGCAACACTATTAGCGCCGCTAAAGGAATACCGGTTATGATTATCATTAGTATTGTATCCATAAATTATTTGCTTATACGGCAGCCAGATCTTCAGACTTGCCGGAAATGGACTGACGCATCTGAGTATCCGCTATTATATTTTTAAGATTATAGTAATCGGTAATCGACAGTTTTCCGTTTTTGAGCGCGTCTCCCATTGCTATAGGAACCTGTGACTGCGCTTCTATCACCTTCGCTCTCATGGACTGCAGCTGTGCTTTCATTTCCTGTTCGACAGCTTTAGCAGCAGATCTTCTTGTTTCGGCTTTTGCCTGAGCAATTTCTTTGTCTGCTTCCGCCTGATTTATCTGCAGGTTTGCACCGATGTTTCTTCCGACATCGATATCTGCAATATCAATAGAGAGGATTTCAAATGCCGTGCCGACGTCAAGTCCTTTATCAAGAACTGTTTTTGAGATCATATCCGGCGATTCAAGTACTATCTGGAAGTGTTCCGCAGAACCGATGGCCGTAACAATACCTTCCTGAACCCTGGCAAGAATAGTTTCCTCACCGGCTCCGCCGACAAGCTGTTTAATATTTGCCTTTACCGTTACGCGGCATGTCGCAATCAACTCAATACCGTCCTGAGCTACCGCACCGATTTGAGGCGTTTCAATAACTTTGGGATTGACGCTCATTTTGACTGCTCCCAGAACGTCTCTTCCGGCTCTGTCTATTGCGCATGCTTCCTTGAAAGTAAGATTCAGTCCGGCTTTCGATGAGGCAATAAGGGCGCTGATGACAGCTGATACTCTTCCGCCCTGCAGATAGTAGCTTTGCAAATCCTCAAGATATATTCCCTGCAACCCGGCCTGCTTTGCCATAATCATCGGTTTTACAACCTGATCGTGAGGTATTTTTCTGAGCCTCATACCGATAAATCCCATTGGACCGATTGATACGCCCGAAAAATTTGCCGATATCAGCAGCCCTATCGGAACGAAACTCATGATGATCATTCCTATTATTATTAAGGCAACGATACTAA
Source organism: Candidatus Xenobia bacterium (assembly GCA_031551355.1). Lineage (GTDB taxonomy): Bacteria > Vulcanimicrobiota > CADAWZ01 > CADAWZ01 > CADAWZ01 > JAVBNT01. Next base: position 45,242 of record JAVBNT010000012.1, read on the forward strand.
TAACTATTAATATATCCACTTTTTTACCCTCTCCCTTTTTCTATATTTAGTCTGCTAAGTATAATATATGTTTGAACTACGTAAAAACTCCTCTCGGTAATAAAATATTTTTACTGCTTAACTATTTTCCGGTTCAACAACGACCTTGTTGCCTTCTACTTCCGTTACTTTAACGACTGTTCCCTTGGCCAGGTATTTGCCGTTGGCCGCCATTACGTCAATCGTATCTTCGCCAAATTCGGCTTTTCCGTATGGTCTCAACTCAGTAACGGCTTTCCCTGTTTTGCCTAAAAACATCTCAAAGTCGGTTTCGGCGTTTTCGGGGATTTTATCGGCTGTTCCGTCATCTACCGGTTTTATCGCAAATTTATCGAAAACAAAATTGCTTTTTGAAATGTATTTAAAGAATAGGTACATCAGTATACAGCTTAATACCAGAACGGCGGCAAATACCGCAAGGCCGGTATTAACATCTTCAAATGACATTATTATGGTTGCGCCGATGCAACCGACCCCAAGAACTCCCGGGACTCCGAATCCCGGAACCAGAAGTACTTCGACCAGCAGCAGAATTATTCCGGTAATCAACAGTATTGCCGTTAATATTGTGGCAGAACCGGCGATATACTTTCCGCCGAAGAAAAGTCCGAGAAAAACGACTGCGATCGCCGCTCCGGCTCCATGCCCCGGAATGAACATTTCCTTGATTGCTCCGCAAAGCCCGATAACAAGAAATATAATTGCAAAAACCGGATTTGAAACCATTCCGGCCAGTATCTCCATCGGAGTTGATTTTTTCTCTATCAACTGTGGTTGCTGACCTGACTCTGTTTTCAGAAAATCATCTATTGATTGCGCTGTGCCGCTTGAAATCTGCATGTCGAGGGCTGTGTCGGGAGTCATTGCCAGACTCTGGCTATTTTGTGTGAGTCCTGCGATTATTTCGGACGGATCCGCTGCCGCAGCATCTCCTTCGCTGTGTCTTTGCCCGGCTTTTGCTTTCACAAGTGCGTCGAGACTGGCTTTCATTGCCTGTGAGCTGTCTTTGCTGATCGCGCCGAACGTTGCTGTGGGAGACATGTAGACTCTGTCACAGGCCATTACAATCAAAGTGCTTTCCCCAAGGGCTCTGCCGTCAATATAGGCGATTGTTTCAACCGGTGACTTAACTATTGTATCCTTGATCTTTTCGCATGAATCAATGTTGCCGCCGGGGCTGTCTATTTCTATGATGGCAACGGAGCATTTGCTTTTCTTTGCTGTGGAGAGAGCTCTTTTCACGTATAAAGCCGTGCCGTTGTCTATTTCTCCGGATATTTTTATCACGCATGCTTTTTCCGATTTCACCTTGCCGGGGGATTTGCCGTCAGCACCGCCGGCACTCTGCGCAAAGAGTGGTGGAATTGCCGTCAGCAGCATGAGCAGAGCCAGTATCAGGATTTTTGCTTGATTAAAAAAACTTTTATTTTTCATTGAAGAGCCTCCTTATAAAATAAAAGCCCCTTTTCGATTTTCTGTGAGAAAAATTGCGATAAAGAGGTTTTTTATTTTGCTTTCATAGTAATGATTATATCAGATTTTGAAGTAAAGTCAATACTTGTTTCCTAATATTCATATGAATGTGAGAGATGTTTTTGTTTTCAATGTAACACGTTGTTTATACGTATTACAAGGCTGTATTTACTGATTATTATAGATATTTTTATACTTAACATCAATGTGTAATAAATTATTATTGAATATATCTTATAAATTATTATTGACTGCCCTTTGTCCACTGAGGCGTATATGCCCTGCCTTTGTAGATGACAAAAGCCCCTTTTTCGGTGACGCCTTTGGAAGCGGTTCCGCATGAATATACTATTTCCCGATATCCGTATGCATCCGAGCGGATGACATCAAGTGATATAAGTTCGCCTTCTCCGATACATCCGAGTCTTGGGTTGCGCAGGGGAATTACGTCAAAAAAAGATCCGTCATGTTTTTTTATTATAAACAGTGATATTTTATACCCGTTTGCCCCCATATCTTGCCGGTTTTTGAATCCCAGAATCATTTCCGATTCCCCGTCAAGATCGATATCATTCATAAATTCTTCAACTTTTTGCCATTGTGACGGCGGGAATCTGCTTTCCAGACGAAACTGTGAAAAATCGGTAAACGGGGCCGGAGGCTGTGAAACGGCTGCCGCGGCATACTCGGGAATTACCACTGGCGGCGGCGGAAGTTTTGCGTTTACAAGCCTGTACTCACCTTCCTTCAGCATAAACCCCATTTTCCAGGATGCTCCGTCGTGCGCGATTACTTCGGCTACGACTTTTTTGTTGGGGCTGCAGTATATTTTCAAAGGCAGTGCTCCCATAAGTTTGTCGTCAACATAAAGATCCGCTCTTCTCGGAGCTTTTATTTCCAGAACGCCGAGATAATTAAATACCGGCTTTAATGTCGCTACGTTTCCGGCTTCTACGGTTATTTCCGTTTTCCATGGCAGTATCGTCGGTGATGAAAAAGACAGCGTGTGTTTTCCGGGTGCAAGAAGTAATACCGGCAGCGGTGTTTTACCGATATAGTTCCCGTCGGCGTATACTTTTATATCATCCGGTGTTTTCAGTTCCAGTCCCGCAGATTGTTTGTCCTTTAAAATAAAAGCGTTTGTCTGCTCGCCCCATTTTACCGGTATGGCGGCTTCTCTTTTAATTTCATCATCAAAGATAATCGTTACTTTTCTGTCGCCGACATCAATATTTTCCAGTGTTGCCGGTGTTTTTTTCTCGTAGGTAACATTATCTATCAGTATTAATGCTCCCTGCGGCAGTGAGTCTACCTGTAAGGTGCCTTTTTTTTGCAATACGGCGTTGTATGTGACTACTGCGGATTTTTTTACCTCGACGCCTATTATTTCATTTTCATTGGCGCAATTATCCATGTGGACGGAAAATTTATACACCCCGCACGGCAAATTTTTTATTTTTAGCGGTGTTTTTCCGTTTTTAAAGCTGTTGTCAAGGGATATGACTTCTGCTCCGGCAGGTTCGCTGGTTATTTCAAGATCGCCAAACCCTTCCTTATCCGCTTTATTTTTCAAACCGGCAAACAATGGTATTAATATAATTATTATGATTACGGATATGATGACGAGTTTGTTTTTCTTTATAAAGTCTTTGGTTTTTGTAACCGGAGCTACCGATTCGGTCTCTTCTTTTTCTTTTTTTTCAAGTTCGATATTGCGCCTGCAGTCACTGCAGTAAGGGCGTTTTACCGGAATTTTTCTGTTGCATTTGCTGCAGCGGAATTCTGCTTCGTTTGCCTGCGGTGCCGGATTTGGTTTTTTTTGAGCGGCTTGCGGTCTGGGCACAACATTGACGGTAAGTTCTTCAAGTGTTGAACCATGTAAGTCTTTTATGGCGATTTTACCGGTTAATTTTTCAAATTCCGCCGGTGGTTTTATGGTTATTTTTGCTTCTGAAGTTTCTGCTGCTGTTTTTACCGGATTTGCCGGAACTTCAATCCAGTCCGAATCGGAGAACAGGGAAATTGCTGTTTCTTTTTTGGAAGATAAGTTTATGCTTACGGAAATTTCCTTGCCCGGATTTCCGCTGAGGTTCAGCTCGGAGATTTCTTTGCCCGAAAAGCTTATCGTTATTTTATTTTCCATTTAAATTTCCGCCTGTTTTACGGTTTTTTTATGAAAATCATGAAGTGATTTGAGATAACTACCCCAATATGCCAAATTGGAGTGCCGTGATTTATTGCCGTAAATGACCGCACTCCAATTTTACCAATTATTACAGAATTGTGTTTTCTATTTAAACCATTTTGCAAACCAGTTATTCATTGTTTTGTACCAGAGCTGCATATTTTGAGGTTTTCTTATAAAATGGCATTCATCGGGAAAATACAGGAATTGTGCCGGAACATTATTTCTTCTTAAAGCTGTGAAAAGCTGTTTGCCTTCCGATACGGGAACTCTGTAATCTTCCTCACCATGGATTACGAGACATGGTGTTTGGAAATTATTTACAAAGTTTACCGGGTTCCATTTTTCATATAATTCCCTGTTTTTATAAGGAGTTCCGCCGAATTCCCATTCGGGAAACCACAGTTCTTCCGTGGTTCCGTATTCACTGACGGTGTTAAATACCCCGGACAGGCATACCGCGCATTTAAAACGGTTGGTGTGTCCCATAATCCAATTGACCATATAGCCGCCGTAAGAGGCTCCTACAGCCGCCATCTTGTTTTCGTTAACGAAGCTGTAGTTCTCAATGATAAAATCTATGCCTTCCATAAGATCTTCATACGGACGTCCGCCCCAGTTTTTGGAGACTCCGTCCGTGAATCTTTGGCCGTATCCGTTACTGCCGCGGAAATTCACTGCGGCAACGGCATATCCCTGGGCGGCAAAAAGTTCCGTATTCCATCTTTGATGGAAGTCGTCACTCCATGCTCCCTGCGGCCCGCCGTGTATTAAATATACGAGCGGATACTTTTTATCCTTGCTGAACCCGTGCGGTTTGAGGATAAACCCCTGGACTTTCTGACCGTCTGAAGCCGTGAACCAGAATTCTTCCGGCTTTTGCATCTCTATATTGGCGAAATTGGCATTTATATTTGTAAGGCCCTTTACTCCATCGTCGCCGCGGTTTATTTCCATCAGTTCCGGAGGACGGATCATGCTTTGGCGCCTTATATAAACTGATGTTCCCGATTTGCTTACATTTATTGAATCGTTAAATGTTTTCCTGGTCAGCTGTTTGATGGCTCCGTTTTCTATATTCAAATCGTATACGCTGCTGTAACCTTCGTCTTCGGCTGTAAAAATAATTGATTTGCTGTCCGGAGTCCAGGCGAACTCGGAAACGGAACGGTCAAGCGACTGGCTTACAGCCGTATTTTTACCCTCTTTGCGGTCATACAGATGAATAACTCTCCTGTCGGCCTCAAATCCTGGTCTTTCCATTGCCGTATAAGCAATATATTTTCCGTCCGGTGAATAAACTACGCCGCAGTCATTTGCCTGATTGGTGGTTATCTGTTTTGTGGATTTGTCTTCCAGATTTACCGTAAACAGATCATTATTTGTGCTCCAGGCGAGATTTTTGTCCTTGTTGGTTACAAAGCAGACCTCTTTTCCGTCAGGTGAAAAGGCGTAATCTGTTTTTCCTCCGAGATCAATCGGCGGAACATCGAAGTTGCCGGGAGTTAAGTCAACCGGTTTGCAGTCTGATATATTCATTACAAACAGATGGCTGTATTTGTTGTCTCTCCAGTGATCAAATACCAGATACGGCAGATCTTCTATAAGTCTTGCTTTGACTTTGCTTTTTTCGAGTTCATTTTTTTTCTTTTTATTTTCTTCCTCTGTTTTACAGCCGCCGTATACGCTTGATATAAAAAGGAGCTGTTTGCTGTTAGGTGACCAGGAGGGACCGTTTGCTCCATTGGCAAGATCGGTAATTTTTTGCTGCTTGGTTCCTGAAGAAGTCATCAGCCATATTTGCGAATCGCCCTCGGCGATGGAGGTAAAAGCGATGTATTTTCCGTCAGGTGACCATCTGCCCTCAAGAGCTCTGCCGTTTTCATCGGTCATTTTTTTCAGTTCGCTGTTGGCAACATCTACCGTCCACAGAGAACTTTTGGTTTTGTTTTCCTTCAGATCCCTTTGTTCCAGCGTAAAAAGAATTTTTTTACCGTTGGGGGAGAGCTGCGGGTCTTTTACCCACTTTACATTGATAAAATGTTCGAATGTGTAGCGTTTCGTTTCTTCCGCGCAGCTGCCCGAAGCTTTCAAAGTGAATATTGCAGCGACCAGTACTGCTAAAAAGGCCAGTTCTCTCATCATAATCCTCCGTAAATGTGTTTTTTATTGACAGGAAAATTTTCGTTTTATGAATTCAATTTTGAATATCCTGAATCCTCTGATTATGGTCATTTATTGTTGTGCGTCTGTGGCGAATGAAGATGCCAATCTGTATTTTTTATGAGAAAATCCGCAAAACCATGTAGCTCCGGCCTGCCGTATTCCATAAATTTTTTGAGTATTTCCTTCGCTTTTGCCGAGTTAAAGTTGGCGACTGATGCGAGCGCATTTTTTATAATTGCTGACGGTTCAAGCCAGGAAGACGACAACTGTGTTCCTTTGAATTTTGCCTTGAATTCCTCATCCGTCAGGAAGATTATATCCGGCAGGTATTGAACGGCGCCGATATCGCCGTATGGCGGTTTGTCTTTACGTTTGGGTATGTCTCTGTTTTTCGGACATACGTCCTGGCAGGTATTGCAGCCGTAAAGCCTGTGTCCCCAAATTTTTATATACTCGGCTTCCATTGCCGCGCATCCGGCTATATACTGCAGACATCTCCCTGTATTGACGGGGAGATTTGCCGCGATTGCCTTTGTCGGGCAGGTTTGAGCGCAGAGGCTGCAGCTTCCGCAGTCGCCGTCTGCCGGCAAATCTGTTTCTATTTCCAGATCGGTTACAATACAGCCGAGAACAATAGCGGAGCCGAATCTGCCGTTTATTATCAGGGAGTTTTTACCTATAAAGCCAATTCCGGCTTTTTGGGCAAAAGGTTTTTCCCTTAATCTGCCGTTTACGGAGATATAAAACCGTCCGCCGAATTCTTTTTTCAGACGCGACACGAGTTTTTCGATTTTTTTACGCAGTTCCTTGTAGTAATTGCGTCTCAGATAGGGGGCAATTACGCCGCAGAGTTCTTCCGGGCTGTCATTTTCATCTGTGAGATAATTTTGTGCGGTGACAATCACCGATTTTGCTCCCGGAAGAAATGTTTGCGGATCCGATAATGAAGACATTTCATCTTCGGAAAAGTTTGACTCCACCCATAGGGGTGACGGGTGTTTCTTTAAGATTGTTTTGAAGTTTTCAACGGCAAGAGCATCTGTAACTCCTGTGACGGGTATATCGAGGCTTTGCGCCGTCTGTTTGATGATTTCCTTGCTGATCACGGCTGTTTAGCGGCCCATAAATACCGGGCTGCGTTTCTCAAGGAAAGCTCTTATGCCTTCCTTGTAGTCTTCACTCGTATAAACTTCCTGCCTTAACGATTGTATGCGTTCAAAAGCTTCCGGATTCATCGGGTGCGTGTTGGAAAGAACCCTCATTTCTTCTTTGAGAACCGTTAAAACGAGAGGAGAGTGTGTGATAATGTCCCTGACGATGGAGAAGGTTTTTTCTTCCAGCTCTTCCGTAGGTATTGCATAATTGATGATGCCGCACTGCGCAAGCTTTTCTGCCGGAAACGGCTTGGCGGTGAAAACCATTTCTTTTATAAAATGATAGCCTCCCGGTTTCATAAAACGCAGTATTCCCGAAAGGTTGTATGCCATTCCCATTTTTGCCGGCGTAATTGCAAATGTCGATTCTTTCGAAGCGATGATAATATCACAGCAGGTAACAAGTTCGCAGGCGCCTCCCCACACGGAGCCTTCGACCATTGCTATCACCGGTACCGGACATGTCTCAATCGCTCTGATGACTCTTCTTAAAGGGTCGTCATAGGTCAGCGGATCCCTGCCGTCGACGCTTAGTTCATGGACGTCATGTCCTGCCGAAAAAACTTTCGCACCTTTTCGCGCCCTGATAACAATGGTTCTGGCGTTATCCGCCACCATGCCGTCAAGTTCCGTGCAAATTTCGCTGATAATCTCTTTGCAGAGAGGATTGACTCTTTTGGGATGGTTAAGTGTTATTATACCGACCCCGTTTTCATTTTCTTTAATTAAAAAACTCATTCTTCAATAACCTTTCCGCCAGCTCGAGGACGGTTTCACCATTTTCACGCATCTTCAGGATTACTTTCTCAAAGCCGCCCAGCCGCTCTACTCCGGAGTTTATTTTTTTGCGCATATTTTCTTCCATTGCCGAAATGATCTCATTTTTTACTTTTGCAATCTGTTTGCGATGCCCCTCTTCGCTGTTTTGCAGATAGTCACGATGCTCTTCAACCGCTTTGGCAATATCGGCAATTCCTTCATTTTTCGTACTGCAGCATCTTATTACCGGAATTTGTCTTCTGTTTTCACTGTTCATCATCACCATTTGTTCCAGTTCGGCAACAAGCTTTTCGGCAAGCGGATTGTCACATTTGTTGACCACAAACAGATCGGCTATTTCCAGAACTCCGGCTTTTAATGCCTGTATGTCATCACCGAAACCTGGAGCCAATACGACGATTGTCGTATCGGCCATTGAGGCGATGTCGACTTCGGACTGCCCCACGCCGACGGTTTCAATGATAATTTTATCCGTTCCGAAAACGTCCATTAATTTTGCCGCCTGCCCGGTTTTGAATGACAGACCGCCGAGACTGCCTCTGGAACCCATGCTTCGCATAAAAACCCTGTCGTTGAGAGTATGGCTTTTCATTCTGATTCTGTCACCCAGAAGCGCCCCGCCGCTAAAAGGACTCGACGGATCAACGGCTATTATTCCTATTTTATTGAAATCATTCAGAAGCTGCATAGTCAGGACATTTATAAAGGTGCTTTTGCCTGCTCCCGGAGGTCCGGTTATGCCTATTACATGCGCGTTTCCGCTGTTGCGCTGGGCAAGCTTTATAAGTTCCGAGGCGTCTTCCCTTTCGTTTTCAACGATCGTTATTGCTCTTGCCAGAGCGCCCCTGTTTCCGGATTGTATTAAATTTATCAGTTCCTGTGCTTTTGTCATTGCAATACCTGCGTAATTGGGGGTGTATGAATAAAATTGTGCCGTGTGCCCAGCAAATAAAACTGACCAATGTAGTCGTCTGCCGCGCAGAGATTAATTTGTTTTGTTTACATTGTCCCTGATGTATTTTATCACGTCTTCCGTGCTTGTGCCGGGCGTAAAAATTTCTCTGACGCCTTTTTCTTTTAAAAACGGGATATCACCTTCGGGAATGACCCCGCCGCCGATCACCAGTTTGCGGCTCATTCCTTTTTCATTTAAACCGTCTACCACTTTGGGAAAAAGCGTATTGTGGGCACCGGAAAGCAGGCTTAGAGCAATGACGTCCACATCTTCCTCTTCCGCTGCCGAGACTATTTCTTCGACAGTGTGCCTTATTCCGGTGTAGATTACTTCAAATCCTGCGTCGCGCAGGGCCCTGGCGATAACTTTAGCTCCTCTGTCGTGACCGTCAAGACCCGGTTTTGCTACTAGAACTTTAATTTTTTCCATAGTTTTGAACCTCCTTAAATAGTCACGTGGGCTTCATATGTCCCAAAGACTTTTCTCATTACATTACAAATCTCACCAAGAGATGCATAGGATTTGACGGCCTCAAGAATTACAGGCATCAAATCGGCATTTTCATCTCTGCATACTTTTTCAAGTTTTTCCAGCTTTTCTTTTACAAGCGAGTTGTCGCGTTCTTTTTTAGTTTTCAGCAGTTTGTTTTTCTGATATTCACCGATAGCTGCGTCTACACGCAGGAGATTCTCCTGCGGTGCTTCATCGATCTGGAATTTGTTTACTCCAACGATTGTTCTGTCTCCCGACTCCACCTCTTTTTGCCATTTGTAGGCACTGTCCTGGATTTCTTTCTGCATATAGCCTTTTTCAATGGCCTCAACTGCGCCGCCGAGTTCATCGATCTTTTTTATATAATCCAGAGCTGTTTTTTCGATTTCATCGGTAAGGCTTTCCACATAGTAAGAACCTGCAAGAGGATCCACGACATCGGCCAAACCGGACTCATAAGCGACTATTTGCTGGGTCCTCAGCGCCGTTCTTACGGAGTCTTCAGTCGGCAGGGCCAGAGCTTCGTCGCGGGAGTTTGTATGCAGTGACTGTGTGCCTCCGAGAATGGCTGCCACCGTCTGCAGAGTCACTCTTATTATGTTATTATCAGGCTGTTGAGCCGTCAGCATTGAGCCTGCCGTTTGTGTGTGAACGCGCAGCATCATGGATTTAGGATTTTTAGCTCCGAAGCGCTCTTTCATTATCCGCGCCCATATGCGTCTTGACGCTCTGAATTTGCATGCCTCTTCGATTACGTTATTGTGCGCGTTCCAGAAGAATGACAATCTTCCGGCGAATGTATCTATATCAAGTCCGGCTTTTATTGCCGCTTCCACATATGCGATTCCGTTGGCAATTGTGAAGGCAATTTCCTGGGCCGCAGTGGAGCCTGCTTCTCTTATATGATAACCTGAAATAGAGATCGTATTCCATTGGGGAACATTTGCCGAGCAATATTTGAAAATATCCGTAATCAGCCGCATAGAAGGTTTGGGCGGAAATATGTAGGTGCCTCTGGCGGCGTATTCCTTGAGAATGTCGTTTTGTATTGTGCCGTTGAGAAGATCCGATTTTACACCCTGTTTTTCCGCTACGGCTATATACATTGCCAGAAGAACCGACGCCGGAGCATTAATAGTCATTGATGTCGATACTTTGCTGAGGTCTATACCGTTAAAAAGTATTTCCATATCGGCGAGAGTGTCGATTGCTACGCCGACTTTGCCTATTTCACCGTCGGAAATGGGGTCGTCGGAGTCATAACCTATCTGTGTGGGAAGGTCAAAGGCGCAGGAAAGTCCCGTTTGCCCCTGTTCAAGTAAATATTTATACCTTTTGTTTGACTCTTCCGCAGTAGCAAATCCGGCATACTGACGCATTGTCCACAGGCGTCCACGGTACATTGTCGGTTGTACGCCTCTTGTAAAAGGATACGTTCCCGGCATTCCCAGGTCACTCTCATATTCAAGCCTTTCGGTATCCAGAGGGGTATAGAGCCTTTTTTCCGGCAGATTTTTTCTTTCGGGATGTTTTGCAAGCGAGGCCTCTGTTTTTGCCTTCCAGTTATCAACCAAACTCCTGAGTTCATCTTTTGACATTGTCTTGCCTCCTTTGAAATATCGCAATTGTTATGAATTCATAACGGTAGTCCATGTGTAGGGGCTAATATCTTATATTTGTCCGACTTTTTTTCCTTCCCCCTATAACTTTGCCTATTCGTTTTTTTATTTATTGGTTATCCCGTGTAAATTATTTTCTAAAAAAGTGTACATCCAGCCTTTTGCCGAAAGGTTTTTTATGAGATTTTTTTGAAAGAATCTGTGATACAATAAAACTTAAGGATGTGATTTTTTATGTTGGTTTTGCCGGATAAGAAACAGTTGTTTGATTTGTATAAATCCGCTTTCAGCTATTTCGAAAACAGGCCCTGGGAAAAGATTTCTAAAAGCGAGCTTTTTGGAATTCTCAATCCGGAGACCGGTATTGTTGGGTATTGTTTTCTGGGAGGGGCGCAGGATGGATTTTCCCTTAATGTGTGCATGGGTGAAGAGGCCCTTTACAGGTATCTGAATGCATTGTTTACATCAAAAAAACCAGCAGTTGATTCTATGTTTGACATTGACAGTCTGTCGGTAGCTTTTGTAAAATCCTCATCCTATCCCAAAGAAGATTTGAAAAAATTTAAGGGGCTTGGCATTAAGGCCACTAAAAACACGCTGTTGCCTTGTTTCAGATCTTTTTCTCCGGGTATGCAGCCCTGGCTTTTTGATGCGCCCCAGGCAGTGTTTGTGATAACTGTGATGAACAGAATCGCGCAGATGTGTATGGAGGGTGATTCAGCTCCGGATCTGTCAATAGGAGAGGATGAAAAAATAACTGTTTTGCTTCCTCCGGGAGAAGGCGGTGAATGGGCTTTTGAAAAACGTGATTTTGCTCCTGTAGAGCCTGAATTTACAATTATAACACCTCAGGATGACGGCTGTGTTAAGCAGATGAAAAAAGGGTGCAAAACAAAAGGGCAGTGGATTGCCGGTATATATTATTCGCCTTTTCCGGTGTCAAAAGATGAAGACGGCAGGGCTGTTTTCCCGAAAATATATATTATTGCCGATTATAAAACCGGTGAATTGCTGGCCTGCGAAGACTTTGAAAATATTAAAGAGGACGGCTGTAAAATGGTTGATATGGTGGCATATCTCATTCAGGAGCGCAGGGAGATTCCGCGAACGGTTTTTGTGAGAAATGATGAGACTTTTTATGTTTTGCGTGATGTCTGTGAAATGTTTAAAATAAATATGAAACCGGCCGTCAGAACGGACAAGACTGACTGTTTCTGGAAAACGCTGCTCGACTCTCAGGACGACTGATTTCTGGTTTTGTTGTTTTTTTTATAATTGTATGTTATAATATTCCAATATATGTTTTTTTGCAAATTTCAGCTTTTTTAGCCTTCATACGCAGATGGAAAGGGGGATTTGCCAGTACGCTATGACGGGGAATTTGTGAAATACGTTTAAGGGGGGATTTATGAGATACGTTTTTTTGAGAATAATGTTTCTATGTTTTTTGTCTGTCTGTCTTTCCGGATGCGGCTTATCCGATTGCCCAATTTATTTAGGCTCTCCGGCTTCGCTAAACCGTACTTTTGAAATTTCCGGGACTGTTTTGTATCCTGATAATTTACCGATAGCAGGTGTAAGTGTGACTGTTAATTCGGTTAAGGGTAGTGTTGTCACCGGCTCTAACGGCAGTTTTACCATCAATGTGAGCGCCCCGTCAGGGGAAGAGGTTTTTGTTAATTTTGCCAAAGACGAATATGTTATTCCTTCTGTTTCTCTGGTTTTGGATGCTTCGGGATTTAATGTGGATACACCTGTTCCGATTTCGGCTGATACTGTAGGCTATTTGCCTCTGGCATTATCAGATATTTATTGTATTACATATACAATGAAGAACGTTTCCGGAGTTCTTCTCCAGCCGATGGGGATTGTATTCTCTCCTGATAGCAGCAGGCTTTTTGTTGCTGATTCAACCAACAATAGAATATTAGTGATTCCTGTTGAAAAATACCGTGTATCCGGTAATGTTGAGCTTCTGGCCGGAACAGGTGTTCTTGGCCTTAAGGACGGACCCGGAAATGAAGCGGAGTTTAACCATCCCAGCTCTATTTCAATTTCTGCGGATGGAAGTGAGCTGTACGTTGCTGATCGCGGCTCCAATTCAATTAGGAAAATCATTGTCGGAAATACTCCTGAAACAACTACGGTGTCTACTGTTGCCGGAGGTATCGGCGGAGCGTGGGCTGACGGAGATGCGACCGTAGCAAAGTTTTGGGCGCCTTATTCGGTTGTTGTTTCCTCTGTAGAGCCGGTTCTTTATGTAGCCGACACCTACAACAACCGTATTCGCAGGATTGTACTTGGTGATACTCCGGAGACAACCGTTATTTCTACCATTGCCGGAACAGGGGTGAATACGTCTGTTGACGGTTACGGCGATGTCGCAACATTCAATAACCCTTTGGGAATGACTATTGCTCCTGACGGTAAAACTCTTTATGTTTCCGAATTGTCCGGTCACAGGCTCAGGCGGGTGATTCCCGGGAATTCCTCAGCCGAGACTGTTGTCTCTACGGTCGCCGGAGGGAATTCTGCCGGACACGTTGACGGATCCGGTGATGTCGCCCAATTCAGGACACTTTACGGTATGTGCTTGGATTCTTCCGGAAAGGTCCTTTTTGCCTGTGAATATCAGGGGACACATTCAAGCATAAGGCGTATTGAACTGGGAGATTTTCCGGCTCAGACATCGGTCTCGACATTTTCCGGCAATGATGTTACCGGCTATCTTGACGGCTCCGGAGACGTTGCAATGTTCCGCCAGCCGGAGGGCATAGCCATTTCCCGGGACAGCAGCGTCATCTGTGTCGCGGATACCGATGACAACTTGCTCAGGGTTTTGGTGGGGCATAAGTAGTTTTTTTAATTTTTGCGGGTGAAGGCGGAAAGATCTGAACCTGCAAGATATATGCGAAATTTTTAAAGCCTGCTGTTCAAACAGACGGGCTTTATTTTTCGAGGTGGGAATTTCTTTTGCACGTTATGAAATAAATTTTTTATCCCTCTGGTTTTGCACGTTTTTTTACGTTATAATATAAAGCATTATTGCAGAAGTAGTATTTACCGTTTTTGGCTCGACTCCGGGCGGTTTTTTGTGTAACCTGCGATGTGGCTGGAATTAGAATGATATTTGGGTTATATGTAGAACATACAGGAAATATACTTTAATATTTGTGACGGGATCTTTCAAACTCCAACATAAAAAAGTGCTAAGGTGATGAAAATAATACCGGCTGTTGCCGGGGTAATGGCTGTCATATAAATTAAAAAATAAATTTGTATATATATGGAGGTGTATTTTGACAACTACGACTAAGGAAAAATTTAAAGTTAAAGATCTCTCCCTTGCGGAGCAGGGCAAAAAGAAAATAGAGTGGGCTGAGGCGCATATGCCGGTAATGATGGCACTGAGGGAAAAATACAGTGTTACCAAACCTTTAAAGGGTATGCGTATTGCCGGCTGCATACATGTTACCAAAGAGACGGCGGTTCTTGTCAGGACTTTCATCGCTGCCGGTGCCGAGGTATCATGGAGCGGGTGTAACCCTCTTTCTACACAGGACGACATTGCTGCAGCTTTGGCAGCCGAAGGAGTATCTATTTATGCCTGGCACGGACTTTCCGTTGAAGATTTTTACTGGTGTATAGAAAGAACTCTTGATTTCAAACCGACGCTGACACTTGATGACGGAGCAGATCTTATTTTTACGGTTCATAACCGTTTTCCGCAGCTTGCCGAGACAATAATCGGCGGTACGGAAGAAACGACGACAGGCGTTCACAGACTGCGCGCTATGGGTAAAGACGGTAAACTTCTGTATCCTGTTCTTGCCGTTAACGATGCCGAGACCAAATGGGATTTTGATAACGTTTACGGTACCGGGCAGTCCTCTATTGACGGGATTATAAGATCTTCAAATATTCTGCTTGCCGGAAAGGTTTTCGTTGTTGCCGGTTACGGCCATTGCGGCCGTGGATGCGCAATGAGGGCAAGAGGCCTGGGGGCAAGGGTTATTGTAACCGAGGTAAAGCCTACTGCCGCTCTTAAAGCTATTATGGACGGTTTTGACGTTATGCCTATGGATGAGGCGGCCAAGATCGGTGACATCTTTATTACCGCTACCGGTATGAGAGATATCATTGTTAAACGTCATTTTGAATCAATGAAAGACGGCGCAATTGTCTGCAACACCGGTCATTATGACGTGGAGATAAATATTCCCGAATTGGAAGCAATCGCTGCGGGAGTAAGAGAGATCCGCACAAATAATCACGAATATACAATGAATGACGGAAGGAAGGTCTATCTTCTTTGCCAGGGACGTCTTGTAAACCTTGCCGGGGCTGAAGGACATCCGTCCGAGGTTATGGATATGAGCTTTGCCAACCAGTTTATGTCTATGCTGCGTATGAGCCGCGAAGGCAAAACAATGGAAAAGGATGTCTATGATATAACCGAGCAGCAAGATCAGGAAATAGCCCTTTTAAAACTTCAGACAATGAATAAAAGCATTGATGAACTTACTGCGGAACAGATTACATATGCTTCCGATTATTCTGCAGGGACCTAGCCTGTTTTTATAATTTTTGCGGAGCCGGCTGTTTTTTGGGCGGCCGGCTTTTGTATTTTTTGTGAATTTGCCGCTTTATTTAAAGATTGGTCAGGCCCTGAAAAAAAATCCGTCAAGGTATTGACAAACCACCCAAATGTAGATATAATTGTCAACGTTGAAGGGCGAGATGCTTGGAGATAGAGGGGCGAATGGCTCAGCGGTAGAGCACCTGCTTCACATGTAGGGGGTCACAGGTTCAAATCCTGTTTCGCCCATATAGAAAGTTTTGTTATGAACGAGGGCGTAGCGTAGCGGTTCAACGCGCCGGCCTGTCACGCCGGAGATCGCGGGTTCAAATCCCGTCGTCCTCGCCATTTTTATGCCGGGGTAGCTCAGTTGGCAGAGCACATGACTGAAAATCATGGTGTCGACAGTTCGATTCTGTCCCCCGGCATATTTTTATTTTATCTGATAAGTCCGTAAATAAAGGCATTTGCGGGCTTTTTTAGGTGGACGGAGAGAAAAAATCCCGACTCCTTTTAATGACGGCGAGGTTCTTTACTGATGGCATAGAGGCCACGGAGAATAACTACCGGTAAGCATCTGTGCTCTCCTATTTTCTTAGCTTAACAAATTGATGATACATCCCTTATAAAAATTGCCTGATGAAAATTTTTCTTTCGGGCAATTTTTTATTACAGTAATAATATGCCGGATATTTGTATTTTACAGGAACTTTTTTATCGTCCTATAAATTAATAAATAATTTACGCATAAAAGTCAGTTAATTATCTATATCGCAGATTGTCGGACAGTAAATGATTCAGGGGAGCCGCTGCTATGGGATTTTTTTCATTTTTTTCAAAAGACAGAAAAGAAAGATCTGTACGTTTATCGGATGCCGAGTATGAACAGCTCGTCTCTACGTTTGTGGAAGAGACTGATTTGCCTTTTTTAAAGCTGCGGACCATGCGCAGGCCGCTGCGTATTTTCGAGAGCAAGTTTGGCGGAATCCCGTATCTGCCTCCCGGCTTTGCCTATCCTTACAATTTGAGAAGAGAGAACAAACCTCTTAAGTTGCTTGCACAGCTCAATTTTGACGAATTACCGAAGCTTACCGGGTTTCCTGAAACCGGAATTCTTCAGTTTTATATAGCCTGTGAGAAGGAAGAGGACTGTTTTGGTATGGATTTTGATGATCTTACAAGCCAGAAGGGTTTTCGTGTTGTTTATCATCGTGAGATTATTGAGGATGAGTCCGTTCTTCAGAGCCCGCCGGAATTGGACAAAGACGGTCTTGACAATTTTCCATTTAAAGGCGAATTCGCTCTTGTTGCGGAGACCGGTACAGCGGCAATGTCGCTTTCTGATTTTCGCTTTGATGATGCCTATGCCAGGTATATACGGAATAATAAGTCGGTAAGGGAATTGTTTTCAATTGTTAACGAATCGGGGCTTGACGATTATCTTGATGCTCATCACGGCAGTAGCGGTCACCGGGTCGGCGGTTATCCGTTTTTTACGCAGACAGACCCGCGGGAACAGGATACGTCTCTGAGAGAACATACGTTAATGCTGCTGCAAATAGACAGTGACGGCAGAGGTGAGGATGAAATCATCTGGGGTGACTGCGGCGTCGCTAATTTCTTTATCCGGCCGGAAGATTTTGCAAAATTGGATTTTTCAAATGTAATATACACCTGGGACTGTTGCTGATATTTGTCGTCATAAAGGGGGAAGGGGCGCATTCTTTTCTTAACGGCTCCCTCTCTTTATCAATATTTTATTTTTCAGGCTGATTCCAGCTCCTGACATGATGACGTAGGGAATGGGGGCGTGCTTAGACCTGTTTTTTCCGACAAAGCTCCCTCTATCGCATATGACAACTGATCCGGACAGGATGTTCTTTTTGTTCCGCACCTTATACCCCTCAGTTTACTGATAACCTCCTGTGCCTTCTGACCCTTGCAAAGCTCGGCAATTGCCGCCAGATTTCCCGGGCAGCCGTCATATATCCTTACATCTTTAATACGGTTTTCGTTGTCGATTGATATGTGTATTTCGCTGGAACAGACTCCTCGCGGTGTATAAGTAAACATATTAGTAGAACCCCTTTTATAATTTTTATTCGGCAGTATAAATTTTTACATCAGGATCTGCGATTGATATGTCAACTATAACAATTGGATGATGCCGTGTCAATGCAGATTGGAAATTTACGCATGATGCACTACTTTGCCTTTTAATCGCCATTTTAGTAATGCTTTATAGTTCAACTCGTCCCTTCCGGCAAAGCAACAGAGTCTATTGAAAATACCAAATCGGATTATGAAAAAAATCTTAAAATGAGTGTATGCATTCTTGCTATGGATATACGGCAGAATGTATCGTAAAAGGGTGATCGAAGGAGCACAAGATTTTTCGTGTGTCTGTCCTGATTGTGATTCCTTAGCAGAAAGCTTTTTGTGAAAATGACGGAAGTCAGTAGGATATTCTGCACAGCAGACAAAATTATCAATAAACCGCTTTCGGGTTGTAAAATTATGATGCGTAACGGAGGGGAAAGATTTGACTGATTCCAGCGGACACAAATCCAGAGAAATTGCATTGGAGATCTTTTTTTCATTGCTCAACTTCTTAAGTGTTTATGATATTTTTTCAAGGACAATAAAAGCCCCGTCTGCGGACGGATATATTGTTGTTGAGTTTTCATCGTATTTTAAGAGAGCAGCACTTGAGTATTTTGTCGGCATTCAGGCGAACGCTGCCGGTGGAACCAGCCTGGCCGTTTATATCTCGGATGCCGCCGCTGCGGATTCACAGCCGCATGTAGATACGGTATATTTTTATGAGCCTGAAGAAGTCGATAATATAAACTGGCAAGAGTTTTTGAAGCTGGAACCGGAGGTTTGGGAAAATAAGGCGGTGGAAGAATGAATATAATTTTAGGTGCGTCCGGACGTGTCGGTTCAAGTGTTGTTGACAGGCTGGTTGAATACGGACATCGTGTCAGAGCAGTTGTCCGTGATGAAAAGAAGTCGGTTTGCCTGCGGAATAAGGGTGTTGAAATAGCGGTAGCCGATTATTTTGACGCATCCGCTTTGTCGGACGCTTTTCGTGGAGGATGCAGTGTATTTTTGTTGACGCCGGAAAATCCTCAAAGTAATGATTTAATAAAGGACACTGCCGTATTACTTGAAAATTACCGCCATGCGCTTATATCTTCAGGAGTAAAAACGGTTGTTGGCTTGTCTTCTTCCGGTGCCCGCCATCCCTCAGGTACCGGTAATCTGGAAGCTTCCTATATGCTTGAGCATGCATTTGAAGATATGGATTTGGAAAAAATATTTGTCCGCCCCGGCTATTATTACAGTAATTGGCTGGGATCTTTGGATGCGGTAAATAATGATGGGGTGCTGCCGACTTTTTTTCCGATCGGACAAAAAATTGCGATGATTGCGCCGGAGGATGTTGGTTTTTTTATTGCTGATATTATAGCCGGTAAAATAGCCCGCCGGCGTATTTTTGAAATTGCCGGTCCCGAATTTTACTCTCCCGCTGATATTGCCGCAATATTTGCCGATGTATTGGGTAAAAATGTAAATGTTTTTCAAATACAGCGCAGTGAATGGCAGCCAATGCTTGAACAAGCCGGTTTTTCTGTGTCTGCAGCGGTTTATATGGCATTGATGGCGGATGCCGTCATTTCCGGCAAAACGAATGCGGAATATGAAATATTATCTCAGCCGACCGGTTTTGCGGATTATCTTAAACGGATTTTATGTGGTTAGTTTTTGTAAATTATTTTGTAGCGTTTATATTGTTCGTTTGTCAATATTGAACTTTTTCTCTTTACATGTTTGATATTATATTGTTATATTGTTTTTTTTGATAGTATTTTGATGAAAAAATTATTTGTCTTCAGGAAAAAATTCTTTTTCTGGAGGCATTTTATTAATAAAGTCCTGAAAACAAGGACTTTTCGTTTTGACTTCAAAGATAGCATGTATGTAATTGGTGCTCGTAATGTTTAAATGTGGAAAGAATTTGAGATCGTGCGGAAAGTTGAGTAAAATATACAAAAAGGAGCGGAGTTATGACCAATATTTTAGAAGTTAGATTGCGTACTGTTAATGAAAAAGTAAAATTTTCTGCATCTGCACGCAAAAATGATGAAATTAAGATCGATCGTATGCCGCCTGTGGGTGATGGTTCCGCGCATACGCCACTGGAACTTTTTATGACTTCACTGGCCTCTTCTATTGCTTCAACCGTTTTGACATTGCTGCGTGAGAAAATGAACCGCGGCGTTTATTCGCTGAAAACTGTTATTAAGGGTATTTTGCGGGGCACACACCCGGAGTCACTGTCGCATTTATCCCTTAAGCTTATGATTGCATCCCCTGATGTTTTGGCAGAGGACGTGGATAAAGCTCTTGCCCTTGCCAAATCAAAAATGTGTCCTATTTGGCCGATGATTAAGCCTGATATAAATATTGAGGTTAAATATGAAATAGAAAAACTGCAGGGAAGCGCCGTAATTTAGCGATCTGTGCAAGTTTGTGTAAGGGGCTGTCGTATACGGCGGCCCCTTACACATGGAATAAAAGATAACGGTCACCGGGCTTAGCCCGACAGCCTTTTTGTAATCACAATTTATATTCCTTATATAATTAATTTTTTCAATATTAAGCAGCCGGCTGCATGGGGATATTTTCGGTAACCAGTTCACCGTCCCACCAATGTCTTGTAATTTGCTGCATCTGGCCATTGGGATCATTGGCATTATATATCTGACATTCTTCAAAATTGGAAGCATTTACGGTTCTTCCGGTTTTGGGATCATAGTCTTTGCCCTGATATATAATTTCCCCGGTTTTCTTATCTCTTACCAGAATGTTGTCGCCCTCGGAAATATTTATTCGCAAAATATCTCTGTCTTTAAATATCAGTCCGCTGCCGCCGCCGTCAACGTCGATGACTCCGCCGCCGTTTGCTGAAATTTCAGCAAAATCCGCACCGTCTCCGAGTTTTATGGTGCCTTCCGTTGTTCCTTTGCCGTCTACTATTACTTTATCGGAACCTTTGCCGGCGTCAATATCGACTCTTGCATAACCGCTGTTATTTTCCACTCTCTGAACGTCGTCTCCGGAAGATCCTTTCATAGTCAGGTCATTGGCAGAATTACCATTGATTGTAACTTCCTGCTTTGCATTTCCTCCGGCGGCGGCCATCTCGACGACATTGGGTTTTCTTCCCTGTGTGGTATCGTTATTAAGTTCTACCGTCTGATTGGCATTGACTGAACCTATACCGGTTGCATCAGCATTTTGGGTGATTGTTACCGCTCCCTGACCTTCGGCACTGGCTTTTTGTTCTGTTGTTCCTCCGACTTTGAGGCCGGTGGCGGAAACGTCCTGTTTTATAACGGCATTGCCGCCGTTAAGCTCGGCTTCTGCCGTCTGGGATTTCGTATTGTTGCTGGCAACGGCAACCGTTTTAGCCGTTTGCTCAATAACGGCATCTTTATCACCTGCCTCAGCATTGGCTCTGGCTCTTTGATTTTCTTCAGAACTTGAAAAATAACTGACTTTTGTTGTTTTTTGCTCAACCTGCGGCGCCTGCGCATTCATTGTCGTTTTGCTGCCGTCAACGCCTGAGACGCTTGTTTGGTTCTGCTCGGCTTTTTCTCCGGCCTCTGTGTTCATTTTCGTTTCACTTGTATTTGCCGTAGCTACTTTTACTGATGAAGTCGTTGCATTGCCGTTGGAATACGCATTCAGCTCGCTGCTGCTGTTGTCTGCTGTATTGACTGAAACCTGCCGTACATTTGCTTCTTCTCCTGCAACCGCAGTGACGGTGGTCTGACTGTTGTTTACGAGTCCGACTGATGTTTGCTGTGCATTAGCCGTTTCACCGCCGATGGAAGTGATTGTGTTTTTACTGTTATCTACAAGTGCTGATGAAGTTTGATTTGCATTTGCGTTTTTTGTTGCTTTGGCAAATACTCTGTTTGTGCTGAAATCAAGTGTAGTGGCATTCGACTGGTTCGCGGTAGCATTGCGTCCGGCAGTTGCGCTGACGTTGTTGTCTGCTGTCGTTATCAGTGAGCTGTTTGCCTGAGTCGCTTTTGCGTCACGCCCGGCAGTAGAACTGGAGGTATTGCGTCCGTTATTGACTATACTGCTGTTCAGCTGAGTGGAAGAAGCGTTTTTGCGGGAATGGGAGTGTACATGGTTGTGACCGGAGTCTACTATTTTTGGACGTACCTTAACCTTGTGATCATCGTGATAGTGGTGGTGGTGATGATTTACCGGCGGATGGTTTGCCGGAGGATTATATACCGGTAACTGCGGAGTGCCGCTGTTGGAGTTCTTTATGGCATCATTAACACCTTGCCAGTAACCGTCCGAATAACCGTTGTTGTAATTATGAACCGGATTATTACAGTAAGGAAAATTAGGTGCCTGATATGTATTGTTAAGTCCGGTGGTGTTGTTTTTTTGCGCCATTTGCATCATAAGTGCTAAAAGCATTAATTGCAGCATTTGAAGCTGTTGCTGCTGTTGCTGAAGCATTTGCATTATTTGCTGGAATCCCATATTTCCGCAGCATGGCGTCATTTGGTTGAATAAAGACGTTGGCGATATGCCGAATCCCTGATTGGAAGAGCCAAATAAGGGCTGTCCCATCAGCAGAGAGGCCCCAAAAAAATTACCCAGACCTTGTTGGCTTATGTTCAGGTTGATGGAAATAGAGAGGCCCTGTTGCATAAAAGGGGAACCTGTTATAAACCCGTTATTCATGACAAAATCCTCCATTTTATATTTGTTATATTCTTTATAATCAGCATATCAGGTGTTTTGTGATGATTCAAGGTTAAATTTTTTAATATTGTTAATAATTGAATAATATCTGTTAATTTTTGTTTACAAAAGGAGGAAAGACTAATTGTTTATAGGATAATTAAGTAGCAAGTATTTGAAAAATATTTTCTAAGAATATTTGAATAGTAATGAACCGGGGACTTGTCATTTAATAAATTCCGGAGGATATTTATGCTTGAAAACAGCTATGGGGATATTAAAATTCTCGCAACTTTCGCTCAGCTGCAAGACAATCCCGAAGACCGGGAATCTTTTCTTAAGAATATAGACGAAATAGAGCTCCATCTTACCAAAACACGCAGAGGGTTTAAAAGGAATCTTGATGGGAATCCGCAATGGGTTCAGGATAAATGTGCTGAAGAAACGGAAGCGGTTTATAACTATATTGATAAATACCATGAACTTTTGGCGGCAGCAAGGGATATTGCCGGTAATTTTGATGAGAACAGGGTTGGTGAGCTTAAGGCCGGATTTACGGAAGTTATAGATTCTTTAAACGGGGCTTTTATTGCTTTCAGGGAAGCCCTGCTGTCTTCCTGGGGACCTTTTGAACATGGCAATATAAATTTGCTGATAGCTATGGCCTATAAAGCTAAATCACTGGAAGAATCAATTGTAGAAGTCAGACAGGAGATTATGCCGCTTATTTTGCTCGAGGAAGGTATGATAGCTTCTTTACATGCTGCGGAAGAATCGGTATTGAAAAATGAGATGATAGGTTGGCAGAGCGATTTTTTGAATCTGCTTGAAAACAGCAGAAAAATTGCGTCTGATGAACTTGATGCTTTTATAGAAGAGCTTCATATCCTTGGCAACCGTAACTACGCTATGAATCTGGCAAAAATGGCAGAGTATTATGTCGCTGAAAATACGGTATTGCCTGTATCTGATTTGGTTTTAGAGTGTTCAATGCTTTATGTCAAGGGATATCTTTCGCCGCTGATGTTTAGAGAAGTTTTACTGTTATTCGAGTCAATGATGGAACAGATAAAATCCCTGGTGCCGCTTAATATCGGTGAAGAAACTTATGATTCGGATGAGGCCTGTATCGAAAATAAAGGGCTTGACACCTCGCAATTGATTGATTCGCTGACAAAGATAGAAACTGCTTTGTCAGCTTACTATGACGGTATAGATAATAGTGTAACGGAGCTGGATGATGTGAATGAGCTTTTGCAACAGGGAATTGATTTGTTTGGCAAAGCGATGGAGTATCTGGAGCTTCTTTCCGAAAGGGAAGGTAAAACTCCCTGTATACGCTGCGGTGCGTATAGTCATAGCCATTTTAAATTTTGCGAAAAGTGCAATGCTCCGCTTAATCCGCTGATAATGGGGGGCAGATCAACTGTTGAAGTTATGGACGACGATTCCGGTGAGTCAGTTATCGTGATGACGACAAATATAGAACGCATTTTTTCAGCTGCCGAGGGTTTTTTCAGTGGAGAAGTGACTTCGCAGCAGTTTTTATCTGAAGTTGATAAATTTGGTAAATTGCTGGCAAAAGCGAAACAGATGGCGCCTGGGACGGATAACGAAGATGAAATTCTTCGTCAGGCGGCTGAAAGTTATCTGCAGGGTTTAAATGAAATAAGCGAGGGACATTCCGTGTTTAAGCTATTGCTGTCAAACCCGTCGCAGCAAACTCTTGACCGGGCCAAAAGTCTTGTTTGGAGCGGAGCCGGTATTCTTCAGGAAATGCAAAAAACGCTTAATCCCTATATTGGCAACTGATGAAAAGTTTATATATTTATTTATGTTTTTTTTGAATAAAATCGGAGGAGCAGTGAAAAAGGCAATACTGTCGGTCTTTATTTTGATTATGATGTCCGGATATGCTCTGGCTTCGTCAATGCATGTGGTTACGGTTTCAAAACATATTGACGGAGATACCATACAGGTAAGGGACTCTCAAAACCGTTTTTTTAAAGTCAGGTTTATCGGGGTGGATACTCCTGAGACCAGGCATCCGAAAAAGGGAGTAGAGTATTATGGTAAGGAAGCAGCCGCTTTTACAAAAAAGCAGCTGCCTTTGGGAAAAAAGGTTTATCTTGAAAAAGATGTTTCTGAAACGGACAGATATGGACGGCTGCTGAGATACGTTTGGCTTGCCAAACCTTCCGACAGCGGCAGGGAGTCTGAAATAAGAGGCAAGATGCTGAATGCGGTTCTTCTTCTTGACGGTTACGCCAGAAATGCGACCTATCCTCCGGATGTCCGTCATTCGAAGCTGTTTGCCAAATATGCGCGTGAAGCCAGAGCTCATAGCAAGGGATTGTGGCGGAAATAAAATGGCTCCAGCGATAGGATTCGAACCTATAACCGTCCGGTTAACAGCCGGATGCTCTACCATTGAGCTACGCTGGAACATCGTTGTTTTTTTGTTATTTAGTTTGCCGCGAGACTGGCTCCAGCGATAGGATTCGAACCTATAACCGTCCGGTTAACAGCCGGATGCTCTACCATTGAGCTACGCTGGAAATTCTTCGCGGTGCAAATTATAACACAGATTTATATTTCTTGCAATACCTTTTCTTTGTTAAATTAACATTTCCTGCAGTTTTTGCAGTGCCAGCTTTATTTCTATGTTTATGATCCCTGTATTTGCATCTTTTTCCGCCAGAACCGCAAGGATGGTTTCTTCCGTTACTTCATAGACAATGAAAATTAAATCCTGTGATTCCAGGGTAATATTTACCGGTTTTCCGGCTTCAAATCTTTCAAACGTCATTGTTTCGGCAGTTGCAAATAATTCACAAATACTGGCGCCGATAAAATCCGTATCATGCTTAAATTCACCGGCCGATACGATTACAAGACCGTCTTTTCCAACGAGAAGAGTGCCTCTGACACTTCTTACCTGTGTTAACTCTTCTACTATTTTTTCCATTTATGACATCCTCCCTGACTACTTTGCGGATCTGACTTTTTATTTGGACTATGCAAGCATTCTTGCACCTTCAATTATTTTAAGATTCCATACTTCCCTTGCGGAGGAAGCATCGATTATTGAAATAAATACCGTAGAATCACTGAACGGAATTATCGAAAAAATATGTTCATCGGTAAAAATACACAATTGACGGTATGGCTTATTTTCCGTAATGCCGCTTAAAAGTTTTATATTGGCAGGTATGAAAGAGGATGTAAAGCCCTGCATTATATCTACAAATTTTTTGTCATCCAGATCTTCTTCAAGCGGCTGGAAATTTTCATCCAGAAGTATATTTCCTGCGATTCCTTCGGCGCTTTTTAGTTCTTCAAAGACTTTTTTCAGCATAGACTCTCTGAAATCAGCAGATCCGCTGGCCGCAAAGACTTCATTTAACGAGCTGTTTTTATTCGTTTTTGTGGTCAGCACATAATCGTTTGTGTAATCTATATACATATTGTATTCCGGCGTATCAATAAATATGGAGTTTATATTTTGTTCATATTTATCGGCAAGTTCCCTTTTGACGGCAAACAATATTTCTGCCGAATATGCCGAGAGCGGCTCCTGCTCTTTTTGTTCAATGTTTTTAGAGATAATATTCATCCCGTTTTTCAATGAGATATTTATTGACATATTTTTGTTCAGACTCTCAAACATGTCGTCTATTTCATCCCAATGACCTGACAAACCCTGATCAGCCAATTCAATTATGGCGGATTTTAATTCCTGATAGGACTCGTCAAGCAGCTTCTCTTCATAGCCTATCTCGGGAATCGATGATGTATCCTGCTGTCCGGCAAACTCTACTTTGATAGTTTCCTCAATCATATGAGACTCTTCCATCGTATCTTCATTAGTCTCTTCGCGAATTTCCTGAACGTGCTCCGATTCGGACAGCTGTTCACCGGCTGAGAACTGTTCCTCTGCAGCTTCCTGCCCCGCCTGTTCTTCGGGCATGTCCGCAATTTTCTGTTCTGCGGATGAAATGTCCGCATAGTCCTCATAGACACTGCTTGGCACCGGAGCATTGATTACTTCCGAAATCAGGAATTCTTCTTCTTCTGCGGAGATTTTTGCGTCTGATATCAGTCCTCCGCTTAATGATGCCGCCGGAGATTCAATCTTTGACTTGGTCGTGTATTCGTCGACATTGTTCATCAAAGATTCGAGCCTGTCCTTCTGTTCCTTAAAGAAATAGTCGGCAATTATATCGTTTATTTTCAGTTTTGACAGACATTCAAAGCCGGTAATCGTATTTGAGATATATTTTGTTTTCTGGTTTTCCAGAATTCCGGTGAGTTTGTTCTCCAGCTCGTCGGTTGATTCAATGACGATTATGTTATTGGAGGAGGTCAGGTACTTTTTATTGTTGCTTGACAGCCGTGAACCGCAGATCAGTATTGATACGTCGGCTCTGTAGATATCTGCTCTCGCCCGAAACATATAGACGTCGTTAGCCTGAAGCTGATTTTCTTTGATTGCGATATGTATCAGCTGTCCGTAATGATTGATAAAAATGTCGAGGTCTTTAAAATTATTTTCTTCCCTTACGGCGATATTTTTGATGTCAATGTTGATTTTTTCAAGCAGCATCAGTATGTAAAGTGCCAGCCAGAGATTCTTTTTCGTAAACTTACTGCCGAGTGCGGTTAACGACAGTCCCTGATCTATTTTTTCATCGAGGAATGTTTTTCCGCAGTGAGGACATTTGAGTCCCCTTTTAGATGCTTCCTGAATGGAGTCCAAATTTGATACTTTGCTTATCTGGAGACCTGTTTCACGGCAGTATACGAAGTATTCCCTGTTTATAAGTTTGAGATTGGCTAGATTTTCAAGCGTGTCAAACAGATTGTTATCGTCCAGTATTTTTCCAAGTGAATCAATAAAACAGTTTTTGCTTTTCGCTATCTCCTGCAGTGTTGTGCGCAGAGTCGAATCAGTCAGAGCCTTCACGATTGAACGGTCTTCATCGTTTATCTCCGCTCCCAGCGCGCCTTCTTTTACCATGACAAATTTTTCGTTTGAATAAGGGTAGGTTCTCCAGTGATCGCTGTCAATGCTTCTTCCCGACATTATTGTCGTCAGAATGGCACTTTTGAAATCTTCGAATGTTTCTTTATTTTCCTTTTTTCCGCTCAGAACTCCGGCTTCAATATAGCTTTTGTTTTCGGGAATGGATATATAGAAAATATTACCGCTTTTTTTATCGTAATAGAGATCCCCTGTGAAACTGTCGCAGTTAAGAAAATCCCCGCTGATTCCATATTTCAGAAAAACGTCTTCCGCGCCTTCAAATATTGCACCATAGCTTTTTGTAAGATTTTTTAGAATATTTTTTTTATCTTTTTTGTCTATAGAAATCGGCAGTATTTGTTTGTAAAATTCCATTTTGTTACACTCACCTTCTGGTATTTGGTTCACAAAAAGCCCTATGGATTTAATTTCTGACCCTGTTCATATGAATAGTCTTTGATTAGCGGTTGTTATTTTTGACCTTTTATTTTATCAAGCTCTCTGCTTATTGATTTTTTGAATTGTTCATTTTTCATTTTTGATGCTATCTGATATGCCGTTTCAAGCTGTTTTGCACACTCATGTATAAGGCCTTTTTTCTTATAGATTAATGACAGGTTAAAGTGTGCCGACAGATCGAGCGGGTCAATCTCCAGCGTTTTTTGATATGCTTCAATAACTTCATCGAATCTTGCGGCTTTTGTATAGGCAACGCCCAGGTTGAAGTATATTCTTGCATCTCTCGGATTGAGCCTGATGGCTTTTTGATATTCCGCTATCGCCTGATCGAGCTTGTTTGCGGCGGCGAATGCAATGCCGAGATGACTGTGCGCTTCAAAGTTATCCGCATTTATTGAGATTGCTCTTTTCAGATAGGAGATGGCTTCATCCGAATTCTGTTTCTGCAGGAAGATAATGCCTAATTTTGTGTAGCTTTCATCGTCTGACGGCTCGATAGCGACGGCTTTTTTATATGCCTCAATAGCTTCATCAAGCATGCCTTTCTGATGATATACAAGTCCGGTACGGCTTTGAGGCAGTGCGGACAGAGGTGCTATCTGACTTACTTTTTGGAAGTATTCAAGGGCTTCATCAAGCTTGCCTCTTCTTATCAGGACGTCTCCGGTGCCCATCATTGCATCAGGATACGACGGCTCAAGTGTCAGGCCGTTTTTGTAGGCGGCAATGGCCTGATCCCATTTGTTTTTCTTTTGCAGTGCATTGCCGAGCAGAGTATATAACAATGGGCTCGGTGATA
Source organism: Candidatus Xenobia bacterium (assembly GCA_031551355.1). GTDB lineage: Bacteria > Vulcanimicrobiota > CADAWZ01 > CADAWZ01 > CADAWZ01 > JAVBNT01. Next base: position 73,748 of record JAVBNT010000012.1, read on the forward strand.
GCTTTATCGCCGATTCGAATGAATTTATTGCCAGATCAAAGTCTCCGCGGTTCATGTATGAATTACCGAGCCTTACCAGTAATTCAGAATCGCTGTCGTTTAAATAAAGTGCTTTCTGGAACTGCTCTATGGCAAGATCATTGTCTTTTTTGTAAGTATACATATCCCCCAGCATTATCAGGGCCTCGTAATAATCGGTAGTATTATTTACAAGTGCGAGTATTTCCCTGAATATTGATTCTACGTCGCCGAGATGCAGTTTGCAGGAAGCTTTTTTAAGTAATATATCGTTTCTTTGAGAATCCAGCCTGAGCGCATTGTCAAACGCTGTCGATGCCAGTTCCCACTTGCCCTGTGTGTATAATATTTTCCCTATATAACAATGCAGATCGGCGCTCTCACTGTATGGCAATGCATTTCTGAATTCCTGTTCGGCGGCCACGAGACTGCCGAGTTCATACATCGCAATGGCTTTATAATATCCGACGTCGCTTTCACATCCGTTATTCATCGCCATATCGAGCACCTTGAGTGATTCCTGGAATCTGCCGAGCAGGAGCAGCAGCTTGCCCTGTTTGAATAACATTTCGCCCAGTTCATTTCTGGCTTCCGGGAATGAAGCGGCAATTTCGTAAAGTTCAACAGCTTTGGAAAGCTGGTTCAGCACTGTCACCGTTTCGGCATAGTCACGGTAAAAGAACCACTCGTCATCCTTGAGTTTTATAGCCATATCAAAATGGTATTCAGCTTCTTCGATGTTGTTTAATATGAAATTGGAACTCCCCAGATAGTGATGAGTCCGCGGATTTTCATTGTCTGATTTCAGTGCCGTTTTGAATTCCGACACTGCCGATTCATATTGACCGGTTTCATAATAAAGAACGCCCAGTTTGAAGTTGAACTGATAATTTGACGGCGCAAGTTCAAGAGCTCTCTTCATGTGCTCTATTGCCGCTGATTTGTTGCCTGTTATGTGGTTTATATCGGCAAGTTCTTCAATATAAGTCAGGTTTTTAGGACTTACAAAGGCAGCTTTTTGCGTAAGCTCCAATGCGCGCACCAGATCGCCGCAGTCCTTACAGGCCAGAGCGTTGGCAAATATATATTCACTGTTGCCGGGCGCAAGGAATACCGCCTGTGCAAGGCTTTCCTGTGCGTCTCTGCAGTTGCCCGATTCCATAAAGGCCAGACCCCTTCTGTAGTAAGGCTCATCAAGGAATTGATTAAGCTTTATACTGGATTCGTATGCTGACGCTGCCAACCCCCACATTTTTTGTTTTTCATAAGTTTTGCCCAACTCAAAAAATGCATTGTCGGTCGGAAATATTTCTATCGATTTTCTGAGCGATATTATTGCCAGATCATATTGTCCGGTTATTGAATATATAATTCCGCAGCTTCTGTGCAGAAAGTAGTTGTTGACGTTTGTCTGCAGCGCTTTCTGATATGCTTTTAAAGCCTCGTCATACCTGTTCATCATGCGGTATGTGTCGCCTATAAGCTGGTGAATACGTCCCTGGGCCCCATACTCCAGAGCTTTTTGAAATTGGCTGTTGGCCAGATCTATTTTGCCCTGCCTTAAATAAGCTATACCCAATTCGGTATATATTCTCTCATTTTCCGGGGAATAGCTGATGGCTTTCTGGAATTTTTTGATTGCCAGCTCATATTTTCCGAGTTTTGAAAGCGAATGCCCGAGCTCCAGATAGGCTTCGCTCATTTCCGGCTCCAGATCGATGGCTTTCTGGAACGCCCTGTTGGCGAAAGTTGAATCTCCGAGCCTGTTATATACTTTTCCGCATTCGAAGTAGGTCATGCCGCTTTTATCGTCAAGGCTTATCGACAAATTGAATTCATCAAGCGCCTTGGATAACCGGCCGGCCCTGCTGTATGCGACGCCAAGATAATGATGTATCTGTGAGTCGTTAGGATCAAGATCTATTGCTCTGAGGAATTCCCTGGTTGCGGAATCAAGATCGTTTACCTGCAGATATGCTATTCCGAGGTTGTTGTGAGTATAAGGATCATTAGGGTCTATACTTATTGAACGCTTATATGCGTTGATTGTTTCTTCCCAGCGTTCAAGCCTTGCATATGCCCGTCCCAGATTGTAATAACAAAATGCGTCGTCAGGTGAAAGCTTGATTGCCGCTTCAAATTGCTTTACGGCGGCTTCAACCTCATTTTTCTGCATATATATAGAGCCGAGGTTTGTGTAGATGGGGGCATGCGAGGGATCTATTGCCACAGCTTTTTTTAATTCTTCGACAGCCTTGTCCAGTTTGCCGAGCTTTGCGGAAATCATGCCTAAATGAAAATGTGCATCCATATTGTTTGCATCAATTTCGATAACTTTGTCAAATTCTTCCTGAGCTTTTTCGTATTTGCCCTGCCGAAAATAGACAAGTCCCAGATTTAGTCTTGCCGCGGCATCGTCCGGATCGTCGGTGACCGCCTTTTGAAAATCCTCAACACCCTGGAGTCTTTCAAGTTCCTGTTGAATTCTCCGTTCTCCCTTGCTGTCATGCAGGTTTTGCACGATTTTCAGTGCGATTTGAAGCTCCGTTATGGCTTTTGCCTTTAAGCCTGACTTTTCAAAAGCCAGACCAAGGCTGTAGTGAGCCCGGTGATAATTGGGGTTGATCGACAGGGCTTCCTGCCATTCTCTGATGGCAAGATCGAAATTTCCTTTTCGTGAATAGACGGTTCCAAGCTCGTAATGAGCCAAAAAATTATCTGGGTTTATCTTCAGACTTTTTTTAAATTCCGAGGCAGCCATTTCTATATTGTTGGCATTCAGGTATTCTGTGCCTTGTTTGTAATGATAAAGAGCCTCATCTGTTCCCTTGTCGGAAGATCTTTCAGGAAACAATTCCGGATTTGCCATATAATTACCTCGTAATATTTGTAAGTTTTGCTAAGGTTTGCAGCGATTTAAAAGCAGTAAATTCCTATATCCTTAATATTTGAACTGTTTAGACACTTATTTGGAAGATTCCTTCATGATTCCCCTGTTTGTTAAGGAATATCCGTCAGGATGCCCATGTTGTTTTTCAGTATTTTTGCATTATGGTGCCGCTGCTGTTTTTTTATTTGTTTTTCCGGTAAAGCAATTTATGGTAATTATATAATATTATTACCGTCTATGTTTACAAATAATTCATTTATACAGAGGTGTATGTTAACTTTTTGTCTATTGTTTAATTGACTGTACTGCACTATAATATAACAGATATTTGAAAAAAATTATTAAATTTGGTTTATTCCTGTCTTCAAGGAGGTTCTGTTTATGGGTAGAAAGATACCGATAATTTTGTTTGTAATGTCCGTGTTTGTTTTTACGATGACATTGATATGTTATGCCGCCTCTCCTTCCGTAGTTGTTCTTAACGGCAGGGATATGGGATTCAGGCCGATTGTTAAAGGCGGAGTTACATTCGTGCCGGTTAGTCCGTTCAGTGTCAGTCTCAAAACTTATGACGCCTGGTATCCGGATATAAATACTGTTCTTTTTAACGGCAAATATTTTCAGAACTGGCTCTTTTCCGAAGGATATATATATGTCCCCGTCAGAGAACTTGTTGATGCTGTCGGCGGGACTTTCCGCCTGGATAATTCCGGATATATTTATATAAATGCGACACCGGATACGGCTTTAACCACAAGGAATGCTTCGCCGATGTCGTCTCCGAAGTCAGTGTCGCCAAAATCAATCTCAACCTCAACCTCAACATTGCCTAAAGTATCGCCGCTTTCTCCCGCCGGCTCGACATATCAGCCCAAACTGCCGCAGAGAAATGATGCGCCGTCTTCCTCGATATATACATTCTCCGACGGATCGCGGACAAATCCCGGCAATTCATCAGGTATCACGTCCCCTGAAGGTTCTAAGGCGACTGTTTATGCCGGCAGTGAAACGAAAGGCGGCGGCGTTATCAGTCCGCTTAACGCTCAGGGCGGTATCGGGGACGGGTTGAGACTGCCTCCTAATCCTCAGCTTGGCGGAGTGCCTACTCCGCAGACTTCTTTTTCAACCCAATTTTCGGATGTTCCCGCCCACCCGACGAGAGGCGCTTTTGAGCCTAAATCTGAAAAGAATCAGATATACTCGATAACAGTTACGAATATAGAAGAAGTTACCAATATTAAAAATACTTACAATGCCGCTGCCGGAAGCAAATATCTTGTAGTCTATATTTCACAGCAAAATATTTCCACGGATGTTCAGATCTACACAGGAAAATTTACCTTGATGGATGAAAACTCAAAAGTATACGACTATCTTGAAGGCTTAAGCAATTACTGGCTGGCAATATTGAAACCGGGTGGAACGAATTACGGCTATCTGGTTTTTGAGGTTCCCCAGTATGCAAGGCCTTCGCGTCTGGTGCTAAACGCCTTGAGTCAGCCGCCGCTGGCAATAAGCCTGTCGCGCTGATTGTTTTTTGTTTTAACTGTTTTATTTTTTATGTAGATCAATTAGATATTTTTTCAGTATTATTTTAGGAGGTCGCTAGATTATGTCTCTAAACCGTTTTTTCGCTTTATTTGTATCTGTTTTACTTTTTGCATTTATATTTATTCAGCATTCCGCCGCTTTTGCCGCGGAGAGCGTTTCCATAGAATTTTGGCATGCGATGAGGGGTGAGAAGAAGGATGCCATCACGTCGCTTGTCAATCAGTTTATGAAAGAGAACCCCGATGTTATTGTTAAGGAAGTGGGGATGGTCAGTCCCGACAGACGTGCCAACGGCAATGACTATACATATTTGTATACGCGCATGATTCAGGCCTTGGCGATGCAGAAACAGCCTGATCTGGCTCAGGTTTATGAAAACTGGACTACACAGTTTGTCGAAATAAGTGCCATAACCCCTGTCTCACATTTTGATGGAACCAAATATGCGTTGTCTGCGGCTGATAAAAACGATTTTTTCCCAATATTCCGTGATGCCTGCTCTTACAATAATGTAATGTGGTCTGTCCCGTTCAATAAGAGTATTTATGTTATGTATTATAATGAAGAGATGCTCAAAAAGGCCGGCATAGCTCCGCCAAAGACCTGGGAGCAGCTCAGGGACGCCGCCGCAAAACTTACCGTGCGTAATGGCGATCAGGTTGCTACATACGGTCTTTCATACGTTCCGTCTGTGGATATTATGGGACATTTGCTTTATTCTTACGGCGGTGATTTTATCTCCGGAAGCGAAGCCTCTTTCGGCAGCAAGGTTGGTCTGGACGCGATGAACTACTGGGTGTCGCTTACGAATAAAGACAGAACGGCATCCCCTTCTTTTGGAGCATATGATGACTTTTTGAAGGGAAAATCGGCGATATATCTTGATACAACGTCGAGAATCGGCAGCCTTAAAGAATCATGTAAATTTAAATATGGTATAACGACTCTTCCGACCGGCTCTTCAAAGGTTTATCAGTGTGCCGGAACCAATCTGGCAATATTTTCTTCAGCCGAGCCGAAGAAACTCGCAGCCTGGCGCCTTGCCAAGTTTTTGACAAATAAGGAAAACACCGTGAAGTTGTCAATTGCCACCGGATACCTGCCTGTAAGACAATCGGCATATGCCAGTCCGGAATATCAGTCTTATTTGAAGGATAACCAGGGATACAGGATTGGTGTTGACGCTCTCAAATACGGCGTAACACAGCCGAGGGACTCTGCATGGGAGGCTATGAGAGGATTTATTAATGATGCTATGTATGCCGCGATCTCGCAGACGTCTCAGCCGGAGGACGCATTAAAGAAAGCCGTCGATTACTCCAACGGCCTTCTTAAGGGTTTTAAATAGTTTTTTGCCGGCGCTTTATTTGGCTTAGCCTAAGGTAAATTTTTTAGTTTGATCTCTTGATAAATTGAAAGTAACTGAGAAAGGAATGTGCTAATCTTGATTAGATTTTTTTCTTGCTGTGTCTGTCTTATCCTGCTTTTTACGATGGTAAAACCTGTTTGCAGTGCCCCGGCGGTTGAAACGGTCACGGTTATTGTAAATGGAAGAACCATAGCAGATAAAGGCATAATAAACAAGGGGATAGCGTATATCCCTCTTCATAAAGTGCTGAGTATTCTGAATATAAACTATAAATGGGATCCTTCGGCGCGTGTTTTAAGTGTCGCCGGCAAGCCTGTTACCGGTAAACTGATCCGTTATAAAGGCGTTTTGTATACATCTTATCTGTCTGTATCCAATGTGTCTAATCTTCCGGTAGCATTTGATGCTTTATCAAAAAGGGTATTTGTAAATCCTCAGATGAGTGCGGACGATTTGATTGCGTCTATGGGCGGTAAAAAAACGGGTAATTCTATAAATACCAAGCCTATAGATACTTCGCCGAAGAGCAATATTTCGTCAGGAACTTCTTCTTCCGCATCTATAAACGAACCTTTTGTTCCGGTGTTGGGAGAAAATGATGTTTTTAAGGTTTCCGTAACCAATATCGAGCAGTTGACGACGATCAAGGGACAGTCTCCTTCAAACCCTGCCAATAAATTTGTCGCCGTTTATCTGTCCCAGCAGAATGTTTCCAACGAAGTTCAGATCTATACCGGTAAATTTGCCCTTCTTGACAGAGCCAATAAGGTTTATGAGTATAGTGAAGGTCTCAGTAATTTCTGGCTCGTTGTTTTGCGTCCGGGAGGGTCTAACTTCGGTTATATCGTTTTTGAGGTCCCTAAAGATTCGCAGCCGATGCAGCTTGTTTTATCTACAACATCAAGACCTCCTCTGGCACTGAATCTTAGGTAATATTGGACAAAGGAATTGTTTCTGTGAAGGCATTAGTTCTTTTTTTTGTAAGACATGCCCTGTTTATCTTTCTGGTGTCTTTGTCGTGTTTTCTGTATATTGCAGCTGCTGTTACCAATACCGGATGGTTTTTGGTAATAGCTTCTTTTGTATTTGCTTTCTTAATAGTTTGCCGCCTTGTGTCCTGGCTTAACGTAAGAAAAATAGAATTTTCAAGGACTTTTACACCTGTTTGCTCTAAGGGCGATATGATAAGAGTAAATGCTGTTTTGAAAAAAGACGGCTTTTTTCCTTCTTTTTTAATATTGATCCGTGACGGCATCGGGCGGTGTTCAAAGCCGTTTATTGAATCCGGTCCGCTTATGGACTTTGTTGCTCCGGGCAAAGAGTATAAATTTACTTATGAATTCAGCGCCGACCTGCGTGGTATGCATAAAACGCAGTTTATCCTGCTGCAGTCTATTTTCCCGTTCGGCATTTTTTTTAGTGAGAAAAAAATAAATGCCGCGTCTGAAATTTTGGTTTTACCCAGGGTGCCTTTTATACATAATTTACCGTTTCCAAGAAGGTTTCTGGAAGCTCATTATGGTGATAATTCCTCTAAAAAAACCGCTTCCGGAGGCGGAGGAACTTTTTATGGGCTGCGTGACTACAATTCATCCGATGGGCTTCGTTTTATAAACTGGCCCAAAAGCGCTTCTTCAGGAAAGCTTGTTGTAAAGGAGTTTGTTGCCACATCGGGTGCGCCGGTTGCGGTTTTTCTTGATGACGGATATCTTTCATCGATCGGTTGTGAAGACGAGACTGCGTTTGAGTATATGATTTCCGTCACTGCCGGAATTGCCAATTTTTCTATGAGGAATTCACTGAAATTTGAGTTTATGGAGTTTACCGGTGGTGAGGAACTGAGCAGAACGTCCTGCTCTTTTTATGAGTTAATGAATATGCTGGCATTAAAACGGTGCCGCAAACCGGCGATGGAAAAATTACCCGTTTTTCCTGATTTAGGAGACTCGTATCTTTTCGTCTTATTTGCGGATCCTGAGTTTCTTGATGTTTTGTCGGAACTGGAAAATAAATCCGTTCCGTTTACGGCGGTATTTTTTGATTCCTCTTCGTTCGGGAAAATGCCTGTTAAAAAAGACAATAAGAAGTATGCCGCGGCAAAGGACAGATTGTTAGCTTCTTCCGTTAAACCTTATGTAGTGTCCAAAGGTGATAATCCGGAATTAATATTTTCCATGAAAGAGGCCGGACATCATCATGAATGAGTTGACCTGGATCCGTTACAATATATTCAAGCCCGTGGACCATATACCTTACAGAATATTTACTCTGATAACAGTTATAATCTCATTTATTTGTGTTGCCTGGACTCTCGAGTGGCCGGTTTATGTTATTTATCTGATATTTCTTGCTTCGTTGGGTTCGTTTGTCAGTTGGTTTACTAAGAGAGCTAAAAATATTTTTGTTTTTTTCCTGAAGCTGATAATCTCCGTATGTATGATTTTGAGCCTTTTTGCATTTTTCAGAGATCTTTTTGTAAATCCCTTTGGCCCTGCGGCTGCAGTTACAACCCTTCTTCTTTATTTGCAGACATGCCATTGTTTTGATCTGCCGAGAAAAAGGGATCTTGATTATTCCATTCTGGTTTCCTTCATACTTGTTTGTTCCGCGTCATTCTTTTCCAACAGCGGGCTGTACGGTATTTTTATGATTGTTTTTTCTATACCCCTGCTCGTTTCAATGTATTATTCTTCTTTTGTTTTTTCATCGAATCTTTCTACAAAAACGTTGTTTTTGGGTCCTTTTAGAGCCGTTTTTTTGTCTGTATTTGCAATTGTTGCGCTTTCTTTTGCGCTTTCTTTTCTGATACTCTATAATTTGCCGGTAATAACTACCAACTCAATAAAATTTTACAATCTGGAGAGATTTTATTTTTTTGATGTTTTCAGGAAATTGCCGAAAGCTGCTGAAACCGCTGCCGGCGGCTCTTCATCCGGCTTGTCTTTAAGAGGTATACAAAATATGAATGCATCCGGATATTTCGGATTCTCCAGTCAGATGGATCTTAACTTTCGCGGAAAGCTTTCCGATGATATCGTCCTTAAGGTAAAATCCCCCTATGCCCTGTATTACAGGGGAGTTATTTTTTTGAAGTATAACGGTAAAATATGGACCGTTCAGGAACAGAAACCAATGTCAATAGAACCGAGAAACCCGGGAATATTTTTCTATTCGGCTGAGAATGATCCCAGAAGGGTTGTCCAGGTTTTTAATGTGGAAAAAGCTATGGCCAATATTATTTATGGCTCTTTTGATGTTGCGGAGCTGTATTTTCCCGGAAACCATATTTATGCTGATGACAGCAAAACACTGATATCCCCTTATTTTCTAGAGAAAGGAATGGCTTATACATGTGTCAGTGTTGTCGGCAGCGGATTCTCCAATCATTTTATTGGAAGAAAAGAACATTTGTCTGTTTTGGAGGCTTCAACGGAGCTTCCTTCCGTAAGTGCCAGACTCGTGAACTTTGCTCATGATTTTTCAAGCGGAAAAGACAGAAATGATCGTAGTTACAGTTATGAAGTCGCTGCCGGTATCTGTGATTATTTAAAGAATAATATTCCTTATGATTTGAACATTCCGCAGTTTCCCGGAGACGCTGAAGTTGTAGATTATTTCCTTTTTGAGCAAAAGCGGGGCTTTTGTGAGCATTTTGCTACGGCAATGGCTGTTATGTGCCGTATAAACGGGATTCCCTGCCGTCTTGTTACAGGTTTTGCTCCCGGCAAATATAACCGTTTCACCGGATTTTATGAGATTAGGGAATCAGACGCGCATGCCTGGGTGGAAGTTTACTGCGGAAGAGATGGCTGGGTAACTTTTGATCCGACGCCGGGATATTCCGATGTACCGCTGCAGCTCGATCCCTCTAAAAATAACCGTTCGCTATGGGTTAGCGAAACCTTTACTAAGTTTGCCGCCTGGCTGGAAACTTTTTTCAACCGGCCCGGAGGTTTCAACAAAAGGAATACCGCTCTTTTGCTGGTGTGTCTTTTAATTCCGCCCGCCGTTTATTTTTTGATTAGATTTTATTCTCCGGCATACGAATATTTTAGAAGAATATATTTTAGATTCATGTTGTTTTTGCGTTCTTTGAAACTATACGGCGGTAAAACAACTTATTTTGACAGGTTGCCGCCGGAGATAAAGATTTTAAATATGAATGCGATGTCCGTGTTGTCTTTGCTGGAAAAACGCTATAAATCCAGGGATGGCTCCCAGACTTTTATTGAGTATTTGGACTCTTTGGCAATAGATTCCGATATGAAAGTGCGTCTTTACAGCTTTATGCTCCGGTATTATGAATTGCGTTACGGATATTTAAGATCCGAAAAATCGGCCTATGATGGGTTCTCGGCGATGTCGAATGAGCTGGCCTCGGAACTGCTCAGGTTTTTTAACAAAAGATAGAGGATGGTCTGTTGATTAAAAACTTATTTTTTTATTTTTTTGTCTGTTGTCTGTTAATAAATTCTTTAAATGCTTATGGACAGAGCGAGTTGCTTTATGGACGTTCATTTTGGAGGAGTGTTAAAGTTACCTATTCGCAGAGAATAGTTGATGTTGTCGAGAAAAGCAGGCCGGAGTCTTCACGTTTGCTGTCCTATTATTATAAAAAGTATAATTTACATCAGAGAGAAAATTATAAAAGAGCGGTCAAAGAATTAATGCCTCATTATGATAATGTCCAGACTGCCGATGCACTTGCCGAGGCGCTTGCCTACCGTCATATAGTTTTTCATGAAACCAGATGGCATAAAATGGATAATAATATAGAAACGGCCGGAAAATACAGCAGTTTAATAACCTCTTTGGCGGCAAGATATGATTTGCCTCCGGCAATCGCACTTGCGGTAATTTCCTGGGAAAACAGCGGTGATACGGACAAGATGTCGTATGCTATGTGCGGCGGATTGGGACAGCTCAGTCAGGGAGCGGTAAACAGGGCGCATCAGTATGCAATGAATCTCTCAAGAAGAAAGAAATTACAGGCTAAAACGAGTTCTCCGGAAAAAGCGGCTTTATTGCGGGAGGAAGCAAATTTTTACAATTTGGATGCCAAGCACAAAATGCTCTGTAAAAAATACGGCGTAAAAGATGAACGGATGATTGCGGAATGTAATGCTGAGGATACTGTTATATATCTGAAAATTCTGATGGATTATTTTGACAACCGTTCTGATCTTGCAATTTCCGCCTACCATAACGGCGTTAAAAATAATGATGATTTAATTAAAGCATTGCTGCCATCGCAGTCGGCAAAAATGGGCCTGGTGGATTTAATCAGGGAGCATGATGTTAATTATTTGTCTTTGTGGAATAATGTCAGAACCAGAGACATGCTTAACGGTTGGCTGACAATGGATGGAGAATTGACGGATAACGTTAATTATCAGGAGGCCCTGGGGGACGAGAGTGATATTTATCCATGGAAGATAATCGGTGCTTATGCCGCCTTTATCGGAACAAAGAATAATTTATTATCGGACATTGAGTCTGCGAGAGGAAAAATTGGCGAATTTGAGTGCAGCGGCCTTGAGCTTTACAGTAATTCAGGGCAGATTAAGAAAGCTTTAAAAAGTCGGAAACTGCTCGTTGTGGAAATAAGGGAGGGGAATGTTTTTAAAGAGTGTTTTGTTACTCCTGAGCTTGCCGGATTTTTGCTGACGCTTCGTGACGATATTTCCAGGGTTAAGCCGGGGAAGAAATTTAACTTGCCTCTCAGAGATATGCTTGACGAGAGCTGTGAGGATGGTGATATATCTTCAAAAACCCGTTTTCAGGGAGTATCATGTAATTTTGATTTAAGTAAATTTATCTTTTCAAAGGAATTAAAAAAACGCTTGGATTATTATTATTTACATGATAAAATTTACTTAAGCCGTGACGGTGATTTTTATAATGTATGTTTGAATCCCCGCTATGGACTGGAGTTTTTTGAGGCGTCGAAACATCTTAAGTAGTTTTGCCGTCATTGTTTAAAAGGAAGGATTTTTACCTGCTTTTCTTAAACTATTTAATGCCGGACATGTTTTATAGACAATTTTTATAAGGAAGAGAATTTTTATGCAATTATCAACAGAGTGTATTGTATATTATATAATTCTTAACGCAATGATTATGCTTGTAATGAAGCTGTATCTTGCGGACAGCGTTAAGCCTCACCCGATTCTGATCTGCATAATTGCCGGTGCCGGTTACATGACTATAAAAACTTTCCCTGAAACGGATGGAATGGATACTATGATGGGGATGGCCGGATATATGATTTTTGCCGGATTTCCTATCTGCATGCTTGGTGTTGTTTCCACCAAGCTTTTTGCTGACTTTATTATCGGTTCGGGGGATTTTGATGCCGATTCAAAGAGCGGGTTTTTGAGCGATGTAAAAATTCCTCTTGATAACTTTTTGACGGCCGGACAATTTCCTGAAGCGATTGATTTTCTGAACGAAAAATTCAGGAAAGGCCGCTATAAAAATGACTACAGGATTAATCTTGAAATTGCTGCGATTGCAATGTCCTCCATACATGACTTTGATCTGGCGCTTAAGCAGTATCAGCAGATTCTCAAACTTACCAAAAAAACTGAAGCGGTAGCTTACGCACTGTACCGTATTGCCGATATTTACTCCATTACTCCCAAGACCCGTGAAGAGGCCAGAGCGACTCTTAAGGAGCTTTTTACCAAGTATCCTACTACCGAGTTTGGCAAAAGTGCCGACTTGAGGCTCAAGGTCATGTCTCATGAAGATGCAATGGCACGAAGCATAATGGAAGCACCTGTTGTTCCCAAGAAAGAAGAGCCGCCTATTGAACAGTTGTTTTTTTCAGAAGAGAGAGGTATGGACGACAACAATCCGGTTGCAGATGATTCTCCCGGTGGAGGGGATGACTATCAACAGCTTTTGAAGAGAAGCATTGATCGCAATAAATCAATTGATAAATTGAAGACCAGTTCACCCAAACGGGGGGCGTCAGGCGTTAGTTCATTATCTTCGCCGCGTTCGGAAACTTTCAAAAGGACTTCAAGACCTGTACCTAAATATGATGGTGCGTCGGTCCGTATAGATCCTATCAGTAAAATTCGTAAAGACGGAGGTTAGATATGTTACAGCAGCGTGGTGCTATCACTTTTAATGAGATTATGCAGCAAAATGAGGTGTGGAAAAGCACTATAGATATAGTTAACCAAAAACGTCAGGAACTGGTTAGCTGGTTTTCCAAAGAGGGATTCGGGCAGGTTGTTTTTATGGGTGCCGGAAGCTCTTTTCATGCTGCGCTTATTTCCTCCCGTTTTTTTGGCAACATCACCGGTGTCGCGACGTCGGCATTTCCTTCGGTAGAAATTTTTGCCGGACAAAAACTTCCATATGAAGATCGGCGTAAAACGCTTGTTGTTACTTTCTCACGCAGCGGTGAGACCTCTGAAACGCTGTGGGCAATCGAGCGGCTGAAGGCAAAATCGCCAAACTCCCGTCATTTGCTTATTTCTGCAAACGAGTCTTCACCGATGGCGGCTGTTGTCGAACAGGCCCTTTTTATTCCCCAGGCGAAAGAAGAAAGCAATGTTTCTACAAAGGCCTTTACTTCTTCAATACTGGCGATGAAGCTGCTCACGGCAATCCTTATGAAAAACAACGCAGTTTATGAGGAGCTTGTTAAACTTCCTGAGAAACTGGAAATCAAAAAATTCCACAAAGAGATACAAAAAATAACCGGTATAAAACCTGTACACATACTTGTGTCGGGAAACGGCATTAATTATGGGCATGCCTGTGAAGGCAGCAGTTTGATAAAAAAAATGTCTTCGATATCATCCGAATGCAACTACACGACCGAACTGCGTCATGGAAATGCAAACCATGCAACTCAAAATATGCTGGCAGTTGTAATATCGGGTGACTCTCTGATGAAGGCCGACGGATATATTATCGGAGAGCTTTCACAAAGCAAATGCCAGCGTCTTGTGATTTGCGAGAAGGCTGACAACCGCCTTGGCAATTCCGATTTTCTTATTGAACTTGGCAGCGGACTTTCCGAGTATACAAGAGATCTGCTGATTGCTCCGATTATGCAGGAGCTTGGGTTTTATCTGGCAATATCGAAAGCTTATAATCCTGACAAACCGAAACATACATCGCATGTTGTCACCTGGAAGGAGCACTTTTTTCAGGAATAACCTTTGTTTTTGTGGTATAACGGATAAATACGAAAAGGGCGGTCGTGCTAACGGCGGCCCCTTTTACTATGATAAAAGATAATGTTTCGAGCCCATAGTGCGCCTATTTACGGCAATGCCACACCCAGAAGGGATTTATGCAGATTAAGGGCATAGGAATCTGTCATGCAGGAGATAAAATCAACAACAAGCTGTATCCGTTGGTGCACGGTTAAATTTGTTTCTTCTATATAATTGCTTTCTTCATTCAGCTTTTGTATGTGTTTAAAATTTTTGGAGATTAATCTGTAAAGCTTGCCGCTTTCGCAGCGTGGCTGCAGGTAGTTTTCTTCGTCCATTACTGCTTTGATGAATTTGTCCAGCAGTGACGTCAGTACACTTTTCCCAATCAGTTCCAGTGACAGGACTTCATTATTGCTGTAAGCATACTCTTTGCAAACATCTCTCATTTTGCGGATTATATCTTTAGTGGAACTGCAGTTTAGCAGCTCACCCTGATATTGCCCCTGCATAATTGCATCATAACTGTTTTCAAATTCTCTGCATACCTGCTGTATGCATACACCCTGACAAAAAACCCGAAAATCCATTACCTCGTTGTTTATGCTTTCTTCAACAGGTACTTTGTTGCGATCGTTTTTTTCCGATATCGTTTCCAGCTTTTGTCTTAGATGTTTAAAGCCTTCAGCTTTATCCGCTTCTTTCAGCAAATCGTTTTTTATGCTCTCCCAAGGTAGATAACCTTTTTTTGCCGTATCTTCAAGATCCGCGAACAGATAGGCGATGTCATCCGCCGCTTCAAGCAGATATGTTGCGGGATGCCTTAATATTTCACCGCTGCTTTTCATTCCGGTGGCTTGCAGAACTTTTTCGATCAGCTCTTTTTCAGTTATAAAGTAACCTATTTTCTTTTTTGTTCTTTGCCCGGCTTCTGCTGATGTCCAGGGATATTTCAGCAATGTTCCCAGAGTTCCGAAGGAAAAGTTCATTCCGTGTCTGTCATGCAAAAATTGGAGTCTCGACAGTATGCGGATTGTTTGTGCGTTTCCGTCAAAATAAATGTAATCCCCGAGCCATTGCTGAGCTTCAAAAAGCCCGCAATTATCTTTAAACCATTCGCGGATAATGTCTTCCCCGTAATGCCCGAACGGCGGGTTTCCCAGGTCATGCACAAGGCCGGCAACGGCCAGCAGGGACGCCAAACTTTCATTCTGTTCGTTTTGCAGAATTCCAAGTTCTTTTAGACGGTAGCCGATCCGTTTTCCTATTGAACGCCCAATAGATGAAACTTCCAGTGAGTGGGTAAGACGTGTTCTTGTGAAATCGTTTTGCTGAAGCGGGAAGACCTGGGCTTTATCCTGTAGGCGTCTGAGTGAAGAAGATCCGATAATTCTTTCGTAATCTTTGTCGAAAGTGTTTCTGAAGGGATCATATTGTGCAGAGCTTTCCCTTTCTCTTTCATGAGAAAGGAGTTTTGTCCATTCCATTTTTGCCGCCTTATAAAATCATTTTCGACTGATATTATTTATCAAAGTCATTAAGTTAAGAGAAAAGGGTTTCCTCACAGAGAAGAGGAGGACACAGAGATGCTTTACCGGCATTTCTCCTCCGTGGCCTCTGTGTCCTTTGTGAAGGACAGACAGAAACTTCCAGTGATCCCAGGAGTGTCAAAATAGGCGATGGAAAGGACTAGCTTAATGACATTGATTATTGATATCCTCGGGTGCCGGAATTTGCATCTGGGCCTGGTGTTTCCTATTTCAAAGGCAGCTCTATTATAAATGAGCAGCCTTCACCTTCCGGACTTTCGGCATAGATTTTTCCTTCATGTGCCGTTACAATTTCCTTTACGATTGCCAATCCCAACCCCACTCCTTCGATTTTTTGCCCGCGGCTGCCGCCCCTGAAAAAGCGTTCAAATACGAGTGACAGCTCTTCTTTTGGGATGCCGGGTCCGCTGTCTTTGATGATAATTTTTATAACTGAATCTTCATGGGTCGCAGAAACCGTAACTGCACATTGCGAAGTCCCGGCTGTTGAATATTTCAATGCATTGTCGATCAAATTGATCAAAACTTCTTTAATCCTATCCGGATCAGCTTGTATTTTTGGAAGATTATCGCTGCCGTTTACCAATATTTTACACCCTATTTGCTGTGCTTTGGCGGTCATTTGAAAGACTACAAAATCGATCAGATCAGTTATTGAGCATTCGGACATATTGAGTGAAAAACGTCCTGTTTTTATGCGGCTGAGTTCCAGAAGTTCATTAACCAGTCTTGTAAGGCGATCTACTTCCTTGTTTATCGTCTCAAGGCAGTTTTTATTTGTATCATCAATGCCGGGATCACCCATCATCGTCATTGCAAAACCTTTTATTATTGTCAGCGGAGTACGAAGTTCGTGAGAAACATTGGCTAGAAATGCATTGCGTGTCTGCTCAAGTTTTTTAAGTTCATCCGCCATTTTATTTATGTTGCGGCTTAAATCGCCAAGTTCATCGGAGCTGTAGTTTTTCAGTCTGTTTTCAAAGTTGCCATGGGCTATTTCCATGGCCATATCGCGAATTCTTGTGACGGGATTCATAAGAGTTTTTATGAAAAACAGAGCAAGAAGCAGTGCTGCGATCAGCGACCAGATGAATGTTATAAAAAAGTAATTTTTTAAAATGGTAAAAAGATTGGAAAAGTCTTCAGTGGACATCGCCAATTTTACGGCACCGATAACCTTGTTTTCCAGAAAAACAGGGTTGCACTGGTAAACGTATTGGTTTTCTCCTACATTTTCCACCCAGGACACAGCTTTTCCGTTTTGCAGGACGGACTGTACGTGTTTGTCATTATCTACGGAAAAAGGAGAAAAGCCGACGCGGGCGTCAATACTTCTGGAGTCGGAAATTATTTCCGAAGACGCATTGACGACTACAAGTTCATAGTCTATTTGTTCCCAGTATTGCCTGATGAAAAATCTTGTTGCCGGAATAAGATCGTCCTGAAATTTAATATTGGGAGAAACAAAATTGATAAAATAATCTGCCGAGGTAGCCAGATATTCTTTTCGGGTGGTCATAAAGTGGGCTCTGGTAAAATAGTAGAACAGATATCCCATCAAAGAGATATTGAACACTATCAGTATAAAGTATGTCAAAAAAAGCTTAACCCGTATGTTGTTGAATATTCTGAAAAATTTCATTATCGGCTATTCCGTTTAAAGGGTGCTGGCTTACTTAAATCCGGCGCGACAACCCCTTTGCAGTTTTATTATTTTTTATTTTTACTTTTTGGAAAACAGTTCCGGGTTGGACTTGTAGCCGACTCCCCATATTGTAAGAATGAAGGACGGGGATTCCGGATTGTCTTCTATCTTGTCTCTTAACCTCCTGACATGAACGTCAATGCTGCGCTCTTCAATGAATTCATGACCCCAGATTGCTTTTCGGACCTCTTCCCTCGAGAAACTTTTCCCCGGGTTTGCAGAAAATAGCATCAACAAATCATATTCTCTTGGAGTCAGTTCAATCAGGTTGCCGTTCTTCCATACTTTTCTGCCAAGTGAATCAATGGTCATATTGCCGAAAGTCATTTTAGCATCGTCGCCTTTTTTTATGTCGGTAATATTTGATATTCTTCTTAAAATAGCCTGAATGCGGGCTATTAGTTCCCATGGATTAAAAGGTTTTACCATGTAGTCATCCGCACCGGATTCAAGTCCGGCGATTTTGTCATAGTCGTCGCCTCTGGCGGTAAGCATTATAACCGGGACCTGAGACAGCATCCGTATTTTTTTGCATACTTCAAAACCATCCATATCCGGAAGCATTAGGTCTAATACTACTAAATCCGGTTTTTCCGATTCTACCGTCAGGACTCCGTCGATTCCATTGTATGCTTTTAAGACCTCAAAACCTGCGCGGTGCAGGTTTATTTCTAAAAATGCTACGATGTCCTTTTCATCGTCAATGACGAGTATTTTTGCTGAAGCCATATGATTTCTCCAATTTTGAATTTATTGTTTATTCTGATTTTTGTTCTCTGTTTACCGGAGGCCACACTCCCGGTTGTACACTAAGCCTTCTCGTCGCACCGAAATCGTTTTGTTGGTTGGCTGGTTGCTGCTGCGGGAACAGCTGGTTGTAATGGTTTTTTTGTTGTGTCTGCAATGGCTGAGTTTGCTGGACATTGCCGTAACGCTGTATTTGTTGTTGCTGCATTTGTTGTTGCTGCATTTGTTGTTGCTGCAGGTATTGCTGCTGAAGCAGTCTTTGCTGCTGCTGCATTTGAAGCTGATACTGCATTTGCTGCTGCGGAGTCATGGTTTGCATGTTTCCAGGGACCTGTTTTTGAGCAGTGTTTTGCGGCATCGGAATTGCCGGCTTTTGAGGTATTGCCAGAACCTGCTGTTGCTGCTGTTTTGCCGCGTCGGCTGCTCTCGGCAACGGTGCCTGTATTTCCGGCTGTATAAAGCGTCCACCGGTTTCGGAAAGAGGCACAGCCCAGTTGACTTTGTTTCTTCCGCCTTTTTTGGATTTGTACAGTGCTGCGTCTGCCGCGGCAAGCAGGTCTTGTTTAGACTCTGCATCCATGGGGAAGTTAGCGACTCCGATGCTTGAAGTAATCTTGACTTTATAGCTGTTGAACCGGTATTGGAATGCCTCCCTTATTCTTTCTGCGATTTTAACCGAATTATCCTTGTCGGATTCCTTCAGAATTACGGCAAACTCATCACCGCCGTACCGGCTGACGAGATCGCTGTCTCTGGTATAGCTTTTTATAAGTGCGGCTATTTCCTGAAGAAGTTTGTCGCCTTCGGGGTGACCAAGCGTATCGTTGTATGTTTTGAAGTTGTCGACATCAACCATAACAAGTGAAAAATTTTTAAGCGTTCTTTCATACTCTCTGCAAGTTTCATTGAGACGTTCCTGAAAGTAACGGTGTGTATAAAGTCCGGTTAAGCCGTCTGTGATGGCGAGAGATACCATTTTTTCATACAGCTCGGCATTTTTTACCGCCATAGCTGTTTGATAGGTGACGGTTGAGACCAGATTTAATGCCTCTTCATCATAGTAGTTGGCGACACTGGCTCCGACATAAAATGCGCCGATAGCGTCATTTTCAACTACCATAGGCACTATTATCGACGAGCGTTCATGTGACACTACGTTCGGCAAACGTGAATCTCTCGTATCCTCAAGTAAAAGCGGCTTCTTTTGGGATATAACCCATCCCAGAACACCGTCTGAAATTTTATAGATGACATCTTTAAAAAGCTCACTGTAGGGACCGATACATCTTTTAGGGATGATCTCCGGGTCGGCTTTGGGATCGGACGAGTCTTTTCTAATTGTAAAAATAATAAAGCTCTGATAGTCGATGATGTTTTTCATTTTCGAGCTTATAAAATCAAGCGTTTCATCCATGTTTAAACTGCTTACAAGCGATTTACCAAACTCGTTAAGAGCCGATAGCTGTCTTACTGTTTTTTCCAGTTTGCTGTTGATGCTTTTGCTGATTACAAGCGAGTGCTCCTTGTCTTCATAAAGCTGCGCCGATTCGATTGCAATTGCAGCGGAGTTTGCAAGGATTGAAAGAATATTCAACTGCTCGTCATTATAGGCGCCCTGCTTTGTGTTACCGACATAAAGCACACCGATTATTTTCTCCTTTATAATCAAGGGAACGCACATTACGCATTTTTCATCCTTGAATATCCTTTGCTCGTTTACAGTGTGCATATCCGGAATCAGAAGCGGTTTGCGGTTTTGTACTACAAGGTTAACAATTGTCTCCTCAAGCTGCAGAAGAGGCGACAAAGCCAGCGTCTCCTTGTAGGGAGTTACATATTTGGCAGGTGTCAGCGAACCCTTTTCAAGCAGAAAAATGACACAGCTTTGGTAGATAATCAGTTTGCGGACCATTGAAAGAATGATATTGTGTGTTTCTTCAAGATTGATACTTGCACCCAACGCCTTACTCATTTCATAGACGATTGATAGCTCATCCACTTTTTTCTGAAGATCTTCCGTTATCTGTTTGTTTTCCGTACGCAGATCGGAAAGCTCGCTGCGCGCGGAACTCAGAGAGTTTGAAAGTGATTCCTGTTCTACGAGAACAACTTCCTGTATTATTGACTTCAAATAGTTATACAGTATTATAAACACAGGTATCAGGCAAAGAGCCAATGACCAATGAATTGAAAAAGTAAGGAACAGTGCCAGGCCGGTAGGGAAGTAAACGAGACTCATCCAGCGTATTTTGTTTCTTACTTCATTCCAGATTTTTTGATATGACTCTTCAAGAAAGCCTGCCGTGGATGTAGTAATAAAAAAGTCCGACATTATATAGGCGAAAGCCGAAAAGAGCATGGAAATGAAAACGGCGGAGATCAGTTTTCCGTCCGATGGTTTTAAAGACATCAGCAAAACATTTGACTGCAGTGATGTTGAAGACGCCGACATTTTTGAGAAAATAAAGCCGAAGACTATTGCGGAAACAATTACCATCCACAGCGAAGCTATAAAATCTCTGATTCTGAACCATACCGGCTGTTTGTTTATCGCCAGTGTCCTTACAAGTATGGCTATAAAAGCGATGAGTATTGCGCCGCGCCATCGGCCTGCGTAAGGATACAGCATTGTGAAGAAATATATGGGATAAGCGATGCTGGCGTATCCATAGTAGGGAACCTCGACCGGAATTATTTCAAAAGCGAGTGCCAGAATGCCGACGATGAATAATGGAATAATTCCTTCCCTTGGCAAATCGAGAGTGAAGCATGCGACAAAAAATATGGCAAAAACTATTGCGCCAAGTATGATGACATTTATTTTTCCTGAGTCTCTGGAATATTCCATTGAACTTACCTAGTCTTATCTGATCTTACTTAGATTATAACATATAAAGACAAATTTTAAATTAGCTTCCGATTGAAAAAATCCTCTCATAAAAAGTATATCTGCCGCTTTGTAGAACTGGAGGAATGCCCTGATAAAAGCCGAAAAATAGCAGGTATGTAAAATAAATGCTGTAATTATTACATTATTGTAATAATTACAATAAAATAATTAAGAGGTGGGTTCATGAAACATTATCGCCTGAAAGAGCATCTTGGGCGCTCCATGACATTAATTGTAAGTCTTCCTGAGAATGATGAAAAGCATGCTGTTGCCATTGAGAATGCCGGGGCACATGCCATTAAAGTGCATTTGAATTGTCTGCACAGAGCTTCGAAAACGGATTTTAGATCCTGGAGTGAAGAAAAGGAAAGGATTTCGTCTATACCAGGACTTTTGAGTATACCGGTAGGAATCGTTCCCGGAGCGGAAACAACCGCGACGATGGCTGAAATGTCGGAAATTATTGATAGCGGTTTTGATTTTTTGGATATATTTTCTCATCATATGCCTCCCGCATATCTGGATATTTCGCAAATGACGAAGGTTACTGCCGTTGATTACCGGTTTGATCTGGCAAAAGTTCCTGTATTGGAGAGTCTGGGTACGGAAGTTTTTGAAGCGTCAATCATACCTCCTGATGAATATGGCCAGCCGTTAAGTGTCAGGGATCTTGTTTTGTATAAAACACTGATATCTTCTGTCAAAGCCCCTGTTTTTATCCCGACTCAGCGCAAAATAAAGCCTGAGGAGGTTACGCATCTGCATAGAATAGGTGCAGGGGGAATAGCGATTGGAGCAGTTGTTTGCGGAAAGAGTCTTGACGGAATCCTCAGGACAACCGAAGCATTCAGAAAAGCGATCGACAACATAAAATGAGAATTCTTTTTGTTCCTTTAGACGATAGGCCCTGTACTATGAACTTTCCCCGGCAGGTCGCAGCGATAGCCGGTTTCGATATAATATTGCCGCCAAGGAATTTTTTGGGCCGTTTCATGAATCCCGGAAATCCGCGGGCTGTTTTGACATGGCTCGGGGAGAATGCCTCAGGTTGTGACTGTGCGCTTATTTCTCTTGATATGCTCGTTTACGGTGGTCTTGTAGCTTCGAGGAATGCAGACATTGAGGACTGTAAAAATAATGCCAGAGCGCTGGGGGATTGGCTTTTAGAGAAAAAAATAGGGAATGTAATCATTTATTCCTCGATAATGAGGACTCTGCCGACTTTTTCAAATGCCGCTATTCTTGGCGAAGCTGGAAATTTGAAGTCCGCTCTGAAAAGAATATATCCTAAAGATGAGCCGGACAATAGTGTAATAAAGAAAAATATCGCAATTGAACTTGGTAAGAAAACTTCATATACGGATTTGCTTGAAAAATGTCTTATAGCAAGGAAGCGCAATCATGAAATAAATATGTGTGCCCTTGAATGGAAAAAGAGCGGCCTTGTAGACACTTTGATTTTCGGACTTGACGATGTAGTGGGGCAGGGACCCAATTTGTATGAAAAAAGAGAAATTGAGGAAGAAGTAAAAATATCTTCTCTTGAGAATTGTTTTATTCACCCCGGAACCGATGAACTAGCCGTTATGGCTATAGCCAGGATTGCATCTGTTAAGTATGGCAGAGCGGTAAAGTTTTCACTCACGTATTCAAATCCGGCAGCTCTGGAAAAGGTGACCCTTTACGAAAATACTACGGTTCCGGAAGTGTTGGAATCGTATTTTAATCTGCTGGGCTCGGAATCAGTATCAGATTGTTCTGATATAAATCTGTTTTGCCACATATCTTCTTCAGGACAGAATGAGACTGAGGCACAGACGGTTTTGTCTGCCGGAAATGAAAAAAAATTCGCGGAGCAGATCGCCGCGGCGCAGAAACACGGACTTAACACCGCTGTTGCAGACGTTGCCTTTGCCAACGGAGCGGACATTAAATTTACAAAATATCTTCTCGAAAAGTCGGATGTGGCTAATCTTCTCGGATACGCCTCCTGGAATACTGCCGGAAATACTTTGGGAACAGTGCTGGCTCACAGTGTTGTGCGTTTTATTTCTATTTCACATGGAAAACGTGAGCTTGCAGCGGAAAAAAATCATCATAAATTTATCTTTGAGCGGTTCGTAGACGATTTTCTGTATCAGAGTGTGGTGAGGCTTAAAGAAAAAATCAGCTGCGGGCTTTCGGGAGTTTCGACTCTTAATATGACAGAGTCTCAGCGTGAAAAATATTCGTTGACTATACAAAAAGAGCTTTCTCGCCGGGCCGGCAAAATTTTTTCCCGGAAGTATGCGATGAGCCACTTAATAAAGCTGCCGGGTGGCGGCGGTTATGAGATTGAGATCGAAGGTCCTTTAACGGTTGACGCTAGGTTGCCCTGGCCGCGGCTTTTTGAGGTGGAGTTGGATACGGATTTCACCCTCAACCTCCGCTAAGATGCAGTGAATTGTATCCGTATGCGTCGTCAAAGCGGATATTCGCTCACTCCGGCGTAGTCCACTACGCCTCACTCGTCGAAATCCGCTTTGACATAGCCTCCGGACACAATTCACTGCATCTTTAGTTTTGGTATGAAAAAGTTTTTCTGATTGTCGCCGGAGTTTATCCTCATGAAAACGGGGACACGCGTAGTAAATCTACGCTTAGCTCAAGGCGCAATCGCCCTCCATTGTCTGACCTTGTTTTGAACGATTTTTTTTGTTAATATGAAAAAAATTTACAGTAATTCTTAGATTGTAGTCCACTACGCCTCACTCGTCGAAATCCGCTTTACCATAGCCTCCGGACACAATTGACTGCATCTTTAGTTTTGGTATGAAAAAGTTTTTCTGATTGTCTCCTGGAGTTTATCCCCGTGAAAACGGGGACCTGCGTAGTAAATCTACGCTTAGCTCAAGGCGCAATCGCCCTCCATTGTCTGACCTTGTTTTGAACGATTTTTTTGTTAATTAATATGAAAAATTTTGTATATCATTTTTCGGATATAGTTCCACTCACTGTCATTAAGGTAAGAGAAAAGGGTTCCTTACAGAGAAGAGGAGAACACAGAGAGTTTTACCTGGTCTTTATTCTCCGTGGCCTCTGTGCCCTCTGTGAGGGACATATAGAAACGACCCGTGAACATCCAAAAGATGTCAAAATCAGAAATAAAAAGGCTAATCTTAATGACAGTGCGAGCCTGCTACGCCTCATTCGTCGAAATCCGCTTTGCCTTAGCCTTCCTTATATTTACTGTTCCATTCTTCCGCACAGGTTGTATACTCTAAGCCTGCACAGTATTTCTTGCACGAAATCAGGATCTTTAGGCCCAAGTTCCTTGTAGTAGAAAGAAATTGAGCTTTCATTTTTTCCGCAAGAGTGCCTGTAATATACGGGGGATGAAAATATGGACATAATTTTTTCACGCAGGGCTCCGTCTATGCATTCAATTGAAAAATCAGGCCCCTGCCAAACTATTTTGGCGAGCAGGGTGTCGGACGGGATATAGCCGTCATGGCTTTTAAGTAGCGGATATATGTTTATGATCACTCTAATTTTTTCACTTCCCTATGCCGCGCCGCTGCGGTTCATTTCATTGAAAAGATAGTCAATGTACATGAACATCGAACGGTCATAATCATAAAGACCATCATGATCGTATATATGGCTTTGTGTTGTGTCGCCGGGTTTTCGGAGATAGGATTCCACCGCCTGGGCAAAATAAAAAATAGGACTTGATGATGCAAAGGAATCACAAAAACTGTGTCCGGGTTCGTTCTCCTTGCATAGTCCGTAACTGCTCAGCACGGCGGCAGACTTTTGCGAAGAAAAAATTCCTCCGCCAAGTGCATGATCGAATGCTATCGCCATAAAAAACCTTGAAGATACAAATTCCTCTTTGTATGTCAGTACTTTTTCGTCAAGCACACATAATTTCTGCTCGGCAATATATGCACAGGCGCTGTGTGGTGAAAAATTTTCTCCGGGAAACATGGAATCTATCGGGGATGATTTTACCATTATTTTGACACCGAAATTGCTGCATAGCTTTAAAACACGCGGACCGAAAGAGCCTA
Source organism: Candidatus Xenobia bacterium (assembly GCA_031551355.1). Taxonomy (GTDB): domain Bacteria; phylum Vulcanimicrobiota; class CADAWZ01; order CADAWZ01; family CADAWZ01; genus JAVBNT01. The sequence continues at coordinate 98,700 of JAVBNT010000012.1, forward strand.
ATTGGTAGTTTAGAACCGATCTTATGTATTCCGATGATAATTCTGATGCCAGCATCGAAGTTATAATGCTTTCAACGCCGGAAGTGACGTTGTCAAGATCTGTTGGCAACTCGATCGTCTCAAAACTAAGCTCAGGGGACTGTATCTTTCCTGCCTGAACTTCGTTTTCCTTGTCGTCCGCCCCTACTTTGGCGATTATGAAACCGTCATCCAACGAGAGCAGTGAATTCCATTCCGATTTTTTGTCCCAGCTTTCTCCTGCCGGGGCTTGGGACTGTCTTTCTGCCGGAGTTGATGATCTTTCCACTTTTTCCAGTCCGGCACTGCTCTTTTGTTGTGCTTTTTTTTCTTTTATGCCACTCTTTTCCGTTTTTTTACTTTTGGTTTGAGACGGTGGGCTATCTTCTATTATACTGCTTTTTTCGCTATGAGCTTTTTCGTTCACGGCCTGCGGTTCATCTGCTGCCTCTTCAATTTTTTCCTGTATTGATGTACCGGCGGTGTCTCCGGGAGTTTTTTCTATAAGTCCATGATTTTCCAGAAATTCGCGATCATATACTTTTTTCTTTTCCGGTTCATCTCCGCGCAGAGCCTTTATAAAGTCTGTCATGCGCTTTTCTTCCTGCAGAATTTCCTGTTGCTGCTGGCTGTAGCGCTTTGCTTCTTCACGAAGCTGTTCCCGGCGTTCTTCAGACTGTTCATAAAAAGAAAAGTCAAGGTCGCCGCCGCTGCCCCTGTTGTCACCAAAATCCATTCCGCCCATCATGTCTCCGCTGGAGACGTTTGCCTGAGACGACATGTCCGCACTGTCCATGTTGGTGGTTTTCGATGTTTTAGATGACTTCATCTCCCTGTTTTGGGTGCGGTGAAGCATATTATTTGCCCTTTGGGCATTGTCGGTAAACTGTCTTATGGAAGGATTACTATCGAAAAAAACGGATTCCATTTGAACCCTCGCCTTGTGTATAAAATAGTTCTGCCACTAAATTATATCACAGAGCGGTTCTATTAACAATTGTTTAGAATATATGCTGCAGCCCTCTTCCTGAGAGGTTTGTCAGTATAAAACCACTCATTTCTTCAATCATGTTTTTCCAGGATTTTTCTGCTTCCTTGCAGTACTGCAGAGCTTTGAAAGCCAGACTTTTTTTAACTTTTTTCAGGAAGCGTTCAAGCAGACCAAGCGCTTTATGGTAGCCTAAAATTTCACGCTCTCTAAGGTTCTGCAGTCTGACTACCGCTTTTTTTTCTTCTATTGTAAGTGACAGTGTTTCAGTTCTTCTGGAGTTTTCATGAAGTTCTTTCATTTGGCTGCGAAGTGTTTTTCGTACTATTTCCAGATAATCCCGGATGAATTTGTCATCGTAATCGTTTTGCAGAAGTTTGCTGCATATAAAGGACATTGATTCTACGACAGACGCTTTTATCAGTGGGTTACCGAGCATATTTGTTTCCATTTGTATTCCTCCGTTAATGAGTTTATAAATTAATTTTATTTCATTGACAGCGGAGGTTCAGTGATCTTGATCACATGTAAAGAAAAAAGTTTTTTGTATGCCCGGCTGTTTCTTGACATACAGCCGAAAGTAATGTATTATATTTTCACGTAAGGGGTAGTAGTTCAGTGGTAGAACGTCGGTCTCCAAAACCGAATGTCATGGGTTCAAATCCTGTCTGCCCCGTTTAAAATAAAAGCCTTTAAACATCAGTGTTTGAGGGCTTTTTTTGTTTTGTGACTTTATCCAAACGCCCAAAATGTGGAAAACTCGGTAGTTTTTGTTTTTAAATTGACTGCACAACATAAAAGTTGTATAATGTATTCAAGAGGTAAACACTATGACCGGAAAGCAGATGTTAAAACTTTATAAAGAAAATGGCTGGGCATATAAAAGAACTACCGGAAGTCATTTCATTATGTTTAAAAATGGTTTTGCTGAATCAATACCGATTCATGCAGGAAAAGAGCTGGGAACGGGATTACAGGCAAAACTGCTAAAAAGGCTAAAGGAGGTAAAATAAAAATGTTAAAATATCCGGCAAAATTTGAACCTGCCGAAGAAGGCGGTTTTATTGTTGAGTTTCCTGATTTAGAAGGTTGTTTAACAGAAGGCGATACTTTGGAAGAAGCTAAAGAAATGGCGCAAGACGCCTTAACCGGATGGCTTGATGTTATGTATGAAATGAATGGTAATATTCCTTCACCTTCTCAAATTGAAGGAGAAAACATTTATTATATTGCTCCTGATTCTGACGTTGCAATTCCTATTTTGATAAAACAGTTAAGGCAAAGCAAGGGATTGACCCAAAAACAAATCTCCGAAGCTATCGGGATAAAATACCAGGCTTATCAGCGTTTTGAAAACCCTAGAACCTTTAACGCAACGGTAAAAACACTTAAAAGAATCAGCAGTGTTTTGGGCAAAGAATTGATAATTGATTTTGCTTAATTCTATGGCGACTATTTTTTACAAAATGCCATAAAATCACAGGAAAAGAGATAAACGGCAAACAGTCTTAAACGCCTTTAATAAAAGAATAAATCGCTGTTTTGAAGATCTTGATTCATGACTAAATTTTTGCTAAAATATTCTCTAAAACCGAATGTCATGGGTTCAAATCCTGTCTGCCCCGTATTAAATCAGCACCACCCTTTTAGACGGGTGGTGCTGATTTAATACGGGAGATTTTTTGTGGTTATTTTTTCAGTTCCATTACAAACTTGGGGCAGCCCTGGACTCCGGGGGTGATTTGGTATTTATTGAAAATAATTACCAGCCTGGAATCGTTGTCTACATAAAAGGATGTTTTTCCATCAACAACCGGATTTGCATCTTCGAGATATAACTCCGGGTTTTCCGACATTTTTAACCTGATATGTTCCTGTGCCTTTTCATAAGCTTTTGATCCTAAAAGATCCTTCAGGGTGTATATTTTGTAGATGTTTCTGTCAAGGACTATGGTCTCTACATCATCACTGCCGGTGTTGCCTCTGAAAACACTCCCGTGCATGACTACCGACAGATATTTTTCATTGCTGAGAATGGAATACGAGAAGTCTATTCTTTTATTTTTGTAGTCTTCCTTACCTGCAGATAAAATTATTTTATCATAAAACTCATTGATCGTTTTGTTTAGTTTTTCTTCCAGGACTTTGTCGTTAACCCCTGTGAAACAGGGCAGTTTTCCCGATATTTTATGTTCTTTGTCCTGCTTGTTTATTTCTTTTACGGTATAGAGACGTTCCTTGACTGTGCCTCTATGCTCCGAAGCGTACGCAGCGGAAAAAATAATTGCGCTGATTGCTATTGCCGTTAAGACTGTAATAATACTTTTCATGGCTTTCAGCTCCTTTTGTAAAAATATTAGTATTGTAAAGTATGTAAAATACGGTGCTGATAAAAAAAAGCCTTTATTATCCTGCTTATTTCCGTATTTATGCTCCGGATAAAGAGCTCTGAAGCGGTTGTTGCAAGCGTTGGACGCCATATTTTTTAAGTTGGCTGAAAGATTTTTTTATGCAGGTAAAAATCCGCTTGCTAAAGAAAATTAGCTGAATTCGCAGTAGTTATTTTAATATTTGGAGCTGGCAATGAATTTTTTAAAAAAGTGGTTCTAGATAGGCGCTTTTTTGCTATTTCCTTACACAGTTTTTTGTTACGGCCGAGCATGCAAGGCATATATACTCGATTGTATATTTTGTGATTAGTGTTATTATTATTGCAGGTGACAAACAAAGACGCAGCAATTTGCTGTTGCTGCTTGATTTTATGAAACAGCATTGCGGAATAAAAAAGGGGGATTCATGTCCGATAGAACAGTAACTGAGATTGAGCAATGGTGGGAAAATATTGATATTGCCGATGAGCTGTTGTCTACGAATACAAAAGCCAGGGAAATGGCTGTGGCCGGCGCGCCTCATGGCTCTGTGATCGCAGCGAGAAGGCAGACTTTGGGCTATGGTAAACAGCAAAGAGTATGGGCTTCTCCCGAGGGCGGGCTTTGGTTTTCAATCATATTGAGACCTCCTCATACGGAAGGATTGTCATTGCTGTTTTCATTATGGGTTATGGAATTTCTGGAATCTCATACGGGAGTAAACCTGGAGCTTTATTGGCCTAACGATGTATACATGGAAGGTAGGAAATTAGGCGGTATCCTTTTGGAAGGGGTTTGTAACGGTTCCGGAGATGGTTTTGTTGTTGCCGGAATCGGTCTTAATATCAACAATGCTCCGTCCTCTATACCTGAAGAGTTTAATGCTGTGTCGCTGATAAGCCGAACCGGGAAAGAGATTAATCTTGACTATTTGCTCGAAGATTTGATTATGCATCTCCAGTTTAATTATGAGACGGCTTCCAACTGCGGTTTTAAAGCTTTTTTAGATGAGATAATTCTCAGATGCCCAATGATTGGCAAAACCGTGGAAATTTTTACGGAGGAAGGCTCTTATAGGGCGGTCGTTTCGGCAATAGGGGAAAAGGGGCAGCTGGTTATTACAGATGATTCCGGTAGGATTGTTGATTTGTGGGCGTGTGAGAAGATTAGGGTTGTTTGATTATTTATTTTTCGGACGGTTAAAATTTTTTGACAGGAGGAAAGTCTATGAAACTTTTTCCCAAATTTTATTTTAAAATATTTTATCATATATTCTTTCTTTTTACGGTGTTGTTTCTGTTGAGTGCGCCATTGTTTGCCGAGGGCGGCGAAGGTGCTAAGATTGATCTTGGCGGTGAGACGGAGACTAAATCCGAACCTCAGGCCACGGAAACTAAGCCGCCTGCACTGATCATACCGGAAAATGTCATTCAGGCCAGGGCTTCCACGGCCAGATTTTTCAACCGTGACATTGCCCAGCTGCATGTAACCATTAACGGCCGGACGCCGGAAATACGCGCCGAGCAGTTTTCCGGCAAGGTTATTGATGCTCTTAATGTGAATCCGGCCGGACTTGTTTCCGCGGAAAAAATTGAAGGGGCTACAAGAATAAAAATCAATGATATTCTGGTGCTTACGCTTCATGATGATGATTTACAGCTTGCGGAAGGTGAGAATAAGAGCGCTAAAATAAATGAAACCGTTACTGCGCTGGAAAAATCAATTGCTGATTATAAAGAGCAGCGAAGTTTAGGGTTTATAAAAGATGCTCTTATTATGATTATTATTGCTGTTTTTTTATTCATGGTAACGACTTACGTAATCTCTTTTATCAGGAAACTTCTGCATCGCCATACGGAGTCGGTTATCAGAAAGCTTTTTAATGCGTTTTCCGCCGAAGAGTTCAGTTCTCACCATGCGCCCAGGGTTGCAGATTTTATCAATAAACTTATAAGCGCGCTGCTTTATGCCGCATATCTGGTCGTATTGTATATAAGTGTTATTCTCATATTGAGAAGCATTCCTTATACAAGGCCATGGGCTATGGGTTTAGGTCATAATTTCATCCATTTGCTAAACTCTTTTATTATCAGTATGTCACATATTTTGCCCAATCTGTTTATAATGGTTTTGATCCTTGTTACTGCAAAATATTGTGTTTATCTGCTAAAAATATTCTTTAAGGGAATTGAGAAAAACCAGATTAACCTTTTGTGGATTGATAAGGAGACTATTGTTCCTACCCAAAGGCTGACGACTTTTTTTGTATGGATTGTAGCCATTGGCCTGGCATATCCTTTTATACCGGGAAGCGGCAGCGATGCCTTTAAGGGGCTTAGCGTAGTTGTCGGACTGATGCTTTCTTTGGGTTCCAGCAATATTATCAGTCAGGCGGTCAGCGGACTGATTCTGATCTATACAAAATCAATCAGGGTGGGGGATGTTATCAAAATTGAGGAGTTTGAAGGTGAAGTCATTTACATGGGAGCCTTTACTGTTCAGATAAGAAATATTGCCAAAGAGGAAATAAGTTTTCCCAACAGCCTTATTTTGGATAGTGTGACGACAAATTATACGAAACAAAAAGCTGCCCAGGGTGTCTCGCTGCATACGAAAGTAACTATTGATTATGCCACGCCGTGGAGGCAGATACATGCCATCTTGCTGGACGCGGCCTCAAGGACAAAAAGTATCCTGCAGAACGGCAAGACAATGGTCTGGCAGACGGATCTCGGCAATTATGCCGTTGAGTATACTCTGGTTGTATGGATAGACGATCCGGAGCGCAGAAAAATTATTCTTACGGAACTTAATGCGAATGTTCAGGATGTTTTTAATGAGTATGGAGTCCAGATTATGACGCCTACATTCCTGGAAATGCCGACTGAAATGCCAAAAAGGAAACATGTCGTTCCTGAAGAGCACTGGTATGACGCTCCGGCTTTAAAACCCGGCAGCGTTTCATTTGTTGACGAAACTCCTGAAGATGAGACTTTGGCAGAGGCAAATAAAATTGCTAAAGGTAGAAAACGCAGAATAGACTGACAAAATTTTTAGCCCCTGATTTGCCGAAACGGTTATAAATAAATTAAAAGAGGGGCTGTAGCCCCCCGCTTTTTATTCCAGTACCTCTTTCAGTGCTTTTCCAGCCCTGAATGAAGGTATTTTTTTTGACGGAATTTGTATTTTTTCGTGAGTTACCGGGTTTATGCCAGCACGTCCGGTACGCAGTCTTGCCTCAAAACTGCCGTAAGGAATATATCTTACCGGTATGCCGTTTTTTAAAGAATCTTTTACAAGTTCCCAGAAAGTCTCCATAACGGTTTCCGTGTCTTTTTTTGATATATCCGCCTTTCTGGCGATCAAGGCTATTAATTCTTTTTTGCTTAATATATTTTTTTCTGACATTGATCTTTGTATTTCTCCCAAAAGTTATGCCGGCAATAAAAAACTATTGATCTGCATCTGTTTTATTCCGGCACATATTAGTCCGTAAATTTTATTTAAAAAGTTTTTTGAAATTGATGTTTCTTGTAAAATACCAACCAACCGTTGCAAAGATGAGCAGAAATACGAACGAAAATACCACAACTTTGCCGGATATCTTGCTTGCTGCCGGTGTTGGTGTTGGCGTTGGTGTTGGTGTCGGTTTGGGTGCCGGTTTTGTTGACTCAACCTGCACGGCAGAGCCTCCCGGATTGTATGAACCTCCCTGGTTTCCTGAGGAACCTCCCTGATATGCCCCTCCGCTTCTGCCGGAATTTTCATCATCAGACTGTTGTGTTTTACCTTTCATTGCACTTTCTTCGGCTCTTCTTTCCGCCGGTGTTAAAGGTTTGTATTCGGCCGGGTCGGGACGTATAGCTGTAAATGCATACGTCTGGCAGTTAACGGCAAATAAAAAAACGATGGCAAACAAAAAGAAACTTGTTATTTTTTTATTGTTCACAAACGCCCCCCTATCTTAATTTTTCTTATTTTTAAGTTATACAAAAACCGCCTGAATCCTTCCTGCCAATGTTCTCCAGACGGTTTTTTACGTTTTTTTATTTACTAAAAAAGGTTAGATTCTTTTTTGCTGCTGCGATATTGCGCCTCTGTCGATATAGCTGAGAATTGTCCATCTGATCACGGCTCCATTGGCAAAATCGGAGAGTCTGCCGTTCGTTGTTGAGAAATACGGCGCGCTTCTGTCGAGAAGGTTGGCGTCAAACGACATTATCTGTCCCGGGTATCCCATCTGGTGGATTCTTTTCTTACCGTCGGCCCCTCTGACGCCGGCGTCGGCTTCAATGTCGGCAAACCTTGAAATCACGGCTCCCGTGAAGTTGAACAGACCCTGTGAGTAGATGTCGGGATTTCCATCGTTGGCGATCGTAGAATTGGATGTTCTGACGGCTCCGAAATAATAGTCTTTCCAGAGCATTGTTTTCGATTCCCTATTCATGGCTACGAATTTGTTGAAACGGTATATTTGTCCGCTTGCTGATACCGGTGTCGTTGTAGTCGCGCTTAAATTAGTACAGCCTTGAGCGTTCTCCGCCAGCAGTTGGGCGTTCTCCGGGCTTGTCATTTTGTCATATAGGGCTTTGTTTAACAGGACATTATAGGGGTTATTTGTATCATTGTTCTGGTATCCGGGCGGTCTTCTGGTTGCGTTTGACATGTCTTTGACTCCGACATTGCCGGATGTGTCGTAATTAAGATTTTTGCTGGCATTGTAAAAATCCATCGTCATATTGTGCCTTTCGCTGGCAACAACGGCGTCCAGTTTCAGCACTCCGTCTCCGGTTTTTGTCTGATTTGTTTTTTCCGGTATTGCCGCGGGATTGACATCGCCTGACGGGACCTGCTGATGTGTAAAATCATTGAGATATACCCTGTTTTTTGCCACCAGTGCCAATGACGCCTGAGTTCCTTTTTGATAAGCCAAATCGCCGATGACGCTGATGTTACCTACCGGTTGCTCCGTATATTCCGATATTGGCGGGAATACGTCTGTAAATCCCTGGCGGCGAAGAGCATCTATTCTGGTCTGACTGACGGCACTCATCGGTACCCCAAATCTTGTGGCTCCTATAGTTGTGTTTTCTTCGTACATTCCCGTATTACTATTATATGTCATGTCCAGAAAAGCGTATTGGCCTTCGGCATTGACAAGGTTTGGCGCTACAAGCCTGCCGTCAAACTTGCCGACCTTTCTGGCGCCGTTGCCATCACCGCCGGCAGCACTGTAACTTTGTGCATCAACATTTTCATTGGTATCGGAAACGATCGTTACCGGGTTTACTACCTGGCCGTTTTCATACTGTAAGCCGGTTGCTCCCTGCACCTGGACGTTTGCTCCTTTTATGTAAATCATATTGTTGAAACCGTCTTCTTTGTCGGTAAAACTATCTCTGGTGCCGGAAACCGTCCGTTCTCTTATGGTGCCGTTATCGTTATAGTATTCTATTTGTTCTATTGTGTATCTGTTGACTTTTTCTCCGGTTTGTGTTGGCTCGTTGCCGATAGTTATTCTGACTGTAGGCACTTCCATTTTTTCGTTGGCGTAAAGCTTATCGGCCGTATATTGCTGATCAGTATTCCCGTAAGTTTTATACCACTTGCTCTCTGGTTGACCGTTGCTCGCAAGCTGGTCGTACAACCCGGGTACAGGATTGCCGGCCTCATCCAGAGACGAAAGTTTTGACTTTACGTTGCCGGATTCGTCAGCCTGGTTCCAGATACTCTCCGTGGAGTTTGATGTTTTTATTACTCCCTCGTCCACCGGTACCGAAGGATTGGTGATTCCTTTGACGACATTATTTTTGACCGCCGCTTCATTGTTGAATTCGGAATATTTTTCTCCGGAACCGGAAATTTTTTGAAAAACAATACCGGGGGCCTCTGCTCCTTTTTGTGTGGAAAGGATGCTTTTAAATTTGGTAATCTTCGATTCATTGGCAAGATTGTTGCTGGGGTTTAGTGCCTTATCTTCCAAATCTTTATTAAGAAAGCTGATTTTGATGGAACCGCTGCTGTCATATGCCTGCTGAACAGGGCTCTCGCCGCCGCCTTCTTTAGCGGTGGCAAAACTATTCAAATTAAAATTTCTGGTTAGCTGCGGAGCTCCCCATTCGGGCAGCTTGTTACCATGGGAGTCTTTACCTGACAGATGGCCGTCGGCTCTGATGCCGCCGTCCCAGTTGGCATTTTCATCAAGAAAAGCCGCGTCGGCAGTCAGTTCCTGGGCGTTAGGATATGCGAACGAACCGAAAATGCTAGCTCTTGGATCGGAAGGATTGTCAAAAGCTCTTGTATTCTGGTAAATAGAACCCGGGAAAGCGTAGGAAGTTCTGACGCTGATGGCTCTTGAAGCCACAAGGGTCGGGCCCATTACAATGCTGCTATCGGTTATATGGTCTCTTGCATTTTCTGCAGCGTCCAGACTTTCATATACAAATGACGCTACGCCGACGCGGTAGGAAATGTTGTCCTGAATCATCGGTACGCCGCTAACCGGCCTGACCGTAACATCACCGCCGTTGGCATTTTCTGGATTGATCGCGATTATCAGGATGCCGAACTTTTGCTGCGGCAGCGGAATCGGAGCTGCGGTTACAAATGTCGGCGACGGCAGCGTTTCACCGTTTTGAGCGCCGGAGATATTGGTAACCGGCATGAATTCTCCAAACCAGACTCTTGCGTTTGGATCAGGGGTAAGCTGCACGCCGTTAGCCAGGTCCGAGTTTAATAGATTGTCAAACATCTTGTTCTGAGAGGGATTGAGCTGATCTACACTGATTTTTATGCGCAGTCCGACTGCTTTTCCATCCGGGCTAAGCGTATTGAGACCTGTCGTTTTTTCTACTACCCAGTTTGCCGGTTCACCCATGGCGTTGAGAACCGCATCAATGCCGGCCTGGGCAAAAGACAGTGCCATCGCTTCGGTTTTGTAATTTTTGGCGGCTTTATTGCCGGTGACCGTTATTCCCAGGTAACTTGTTGCCATTACCATAATCAGGAAAACCGTTATCAGCGCGAGAACCATCGCTACGCCTTTTTTTTGGCTTTTTCTTTTTCTCATATTTTCCCTCCTTGGGCATTTTTAAATAAACTTGTTTATATTATCGTTTAAAAGTTTTTATTTTTCAAGCCGGGTTTATTTTTTACTTTTTGGGGACGACGATGGCTGTTTCCAGCTCAGTGGTTCTGTAATTTCTTCTTTCCCTGTTGACCGGACCGGCAAATACACTTGTCAGTCCGCTGCCGTAGGTCAAAGCACTTCCGTCTGTGGTATTGTTGTTGTAAATACTGTTAAGCCGCTGCGCCGCGGTAGCGGAATCTATATTTCTGATATTTTGACAGATGATTATCTTTACAAAATACTGATTGGGAATCAGCAGTCTTTGGCCTGCTACAACCGGATTTTCTTCCACACCCCTTGAAGTATAAAGGACGATCGCGTCGCCGTTGTTCGGCATTTCAACGATTGTTTGCCTGTTTTCGATGCCGCCGCCGCTGGTAAGCCCGTTTGTTCCGTTTCTGCTGAAAACAAAATCGCTTCCGTCCGCATCAAGGCCAAGCAGTTGATTGGGATTGCCCCATCTCCACGTTATTCTGTCAAGACGGCAGGTTCTTTTCTGGCCTGCTACCGTAGCGGCAACCATGTACTCGACAACGCGGAAATCGTTTCCCGCATCCCTGGTGTAAAAAATTAGGCTGTTATTGTTTTCAAGCAGTTGAGCTCTGCCGTTGTTATCGGTTAGATCCGGCGCTGTTCCGGGGAAACTTGCTGTAGTCCATCTATTAGTATTGGCATTAGCCGGATTCTGAGTGGCGGAACTGAAATGCAGGGTGTCCGGATAGATTACCGATGACGTATAGGCATCGGTTCTCAGTGTTATTGAAGACTTCAAATCCGTGGTTATGGCATTCATAGCCGTAAGAGCCTTGTTTTGAATATCCTGCTGAACCTTGCCGGCCAGCGTCGCGTCCATGGAGCTTTTCATAATTGAATATGCCGCTACAGACAGTATGGAGAAGAGGAATATTGCTATCATTAACTCTATAAGTGTAAAGCCTCTTTTTTTCATCGCGGTTAGCCTCCTTTAGTATCTGTTTGTTGTATGGAAGGATGAAAGCGTTACATGACCGACTCTGAGACCGCCCTGTCTTTGTTCAACCCAGGCGACTGTTACCGATATGCCGACCATTAACGGAGTTCCGCCGGCGATTGCCAAGGCGTTTGCGTCTCTGTCCGCATTACGCTGGATAACAATGCCCTGATTGATAATGCCGCCCTCGTTATCGGGAAAAGTCAGCTCCTGACTCGGCAGGAAGAATTTTTTCGGCTCGGTTACACCTCTGGCAAGCGCTTCCTGAATCTCGCGGACATTCTGCGGAGTATCTTCCCAGCACATTACCGGGCATCTCTCTCTCCATTCGGCTTCGTTGTTTGAGGTAAAATGGTGGAAAGGCCACTGCAAGGCAAGCATTTGATCTCTGGCAATATTTGCAATACAGGGTGCGATGGTGCTTGCAGGATCGTTTTGCATCGGCAGCATTCCGATATTGGCCACACTGCGGTTTGCCGCGTTAGGCCATACGTCTACTGTCGAACGTATCGGTCTTAGCTTTATTTCTTCCATTATTGATCTGGCGATTTCAGTCGCCTGCATGGACATCCTTCCTGAATCCGTAAGGGTGCGGCCTTTAGGGTATACAAAAGCCAGAGACATCATTGCCACCATCAGCAAGGCCATGGCCATTACTACCTCTACAATGTTCATACCTTGTTGTTTTTTTCTTTCTCTGTGTATAATCATCCGCGCACCTCCTAAAATTTTGAGACAAGGCTGTATATCGGTGAAAAAACGGCTAAAAGGACAAAAGCGATAATTCCGCCGAGAAAAAATATCATAATCGGTTCAATAACGGAAGCAAAACCTGCCAGAGCATATTCGACTTCCATATCATAGTAGTTGGCCAGCTTATCCATCAGAACCGGTAAATTCCCGGTTTCTTCTCCGACGGCAACCATATTGCCGACAATCGGCGGAAAAAGTCTGCTCTCAAGCAACGGCTGCGATAGCCTTAGCCCTGCCTTAAGTCCGCTTTTTACATCATCAAGCACTCCCGACATAATTTCGTTGCCGACGGCCCTTGAAACAATTTCCAGTGAATGGACAATCGGCACGCCGCTGGAAACAAGAGTTGACAGCGTCCGGCAAAATCTGGAGATAACCGTTTTTTTGTTTATAGGACCTACTATCGGCATTTCCAGAAGCAAAAAATCTTTGTGTCTTTTGCCACGCGGAGTTTTTGTATATTGCGAAAGCAGGACCCAGACAATAAATGAACCGATAAAAAAGACACCTATAAAAACCGGGTCAATCATAAATTTTACTAAAATCATCAGTATTTTTGTGTATATCGGCAACTCTGCATTTAATCCCTCAAACATACTGATGAACTGGGGGAAGATGTAAAGAACAAGCCCGATAACGACAACCCCGGCAATAGCCATTACAAAAATCGGATATGTAAGCGCCGCCGCTACTTTTTTCCTCAGCGCATTGTCCCTTTCCATAAGATTTGCCAATCTGTCCAGAACTTCTCCCAATGCACCTGCCATCTCGCCGGCCTTTACAAGGCTTATATATACCGGAGAAAATACGTCCGGGTGTTTTGCAAGCGCTCTTGAGAGCGAAAAACCGCTTTTTATGTCTTTGGAGACTGTTTCCAGGGTTTCCGTGAGTTTAGGGCTTAGAGATTGTGACGTTAAAGCCTCCAGACTTCTTGTCATCGACAGACCCGCGTTAAAAAGAACAGAAAACTGTCTCGTAAAAATGGCCAGAACATAAAGACTTACGCTCGAAAACCTTTTCGCAAACTCTTTTGTCGCGCTGCCGATGTCGCCTTGTTCTTTGATAGTTTTTACTGTATATTTCTGAGCTCTTAAATCCTGAAATACTATTTCCCGAGTAGAAGCTTCAACGGTACCCGTTACGACTTTTCCTCTCGAATCCAAGGCTTCATAAATGAACTTTGGCATATAATCCTTTGGCCTCCTGCTCTTTTTATTACGTTGTTTTTATATGTATCGAATTATACTAAAAACTTTATGATAGAGCAGTTCTACCATAAAATGTAGCATAATTTTTTTTGATTTTCAATGATTGATAAAATTATATTTTTACCGATTACTGTTACCGTAGTTTTGACATCGCTTCCAGCCAGATGGCGCATTTAATTCTGTGTCTTTGCAGTGAGCATTCGGTTTCACTAGGTATATCTATATTACTGTTCTCCGCCCATGACGAGGCGTGACATCCTCCACTGCAATAAAAACGGGCCCAACATTGCGAGCAGCCTTTTTTTGTTTCTATATTGCTTGAGAAGAATTTGTTTTTGACCGATTTAAAGGAATCGGAAATTGTATCCAGAGCCCCCATTGAAAAGTCTTCCGAATGCAGTTGGTGGCACGGATATATTTTGCCGTCGGGGCTTATTGAAATATATTCTACTCCGGCACCGCATCCTGACAGCCGTCTTGGGGCACAAAGAGGTGTGTCCAGATAGACGTTAAAATGAAAGAAATCTATCGGCAGTCCCGAGTTTCTTTTTTCCAAAATGAATGCCGCCAGTTTTTCATATTCTTTTTTTATCTGTGCAATATTTTTATCGGAGATCGCCCACGAATGCCCGGGGTTTCCTTTGGCCCCCTCAAGAGAGAAACGGTATAGTTCGTTGTCGGTGAAGAATTTTGCCGTGTCGGTTATATTAAGCGATGAAGGAGTGAAAGTTCCTCTTATATAGTAATTATTTCCTTTTCTCGAGGCAACCGTATTTTTTATGTTAGAGATAATTGTATCCCAGACGGAGACTCCGTTGGGGGATTTACGGTTTAGATCGTTGGTTTTCTTATCGCCGTCGAGGCTTAGTATAAGTGATACTTCTTCCCTGTTTAAAAAATCAAGCACTTCATCGGTGAGCAAAAGGCCGTTTGTGGTCAGAGTAAATTTTATGTCCCTGTTTGTCGCTTTGGCAAATGGTATGAATTCTTTTACAAGTTCGAAATTGAGCAGGGGCTCGCCTCCGAAAAAATCTATTTGCAGTGTCGAATCGGGATCGGAATTGTCGAGAAGAAGCTTTAGGGCATTTTTTGCCGTTGCAAGCGTCATATTTTCCGCTTTTTCCGATTCGGCGAAACAGTATTCACAATTTAGATTGCAGCTTGATGTTATGTTAAGGCAAAGGGCGCGCAGAGTTCGCCCTGGCATAGACGGCAAATGCCTGCTGTCCCCCTCTCTTTGATCTATCCTTTTCAGCTCTTCCAGCATTTGCTCTTTGTCCGGAGGGTTGGGCGTTTCTCCGCTTAAAAGCGAGTAAAGTTCCGGTCTCAGTGAGTAGATTCCACCTTTAAATCCTATTAAGAGGTGTAATTCCTTCATGGAAAATAATGTGAATCGTGATGGATTTAATATATCCATTGTTTTATTATGCTCTCCTGTAAAAATGGCTTAGGTATATGATGAAAACAACCTTTTCCCGGTATTTTTATTATGAAAAATTCTTTAAGTAGTTGTATTAATCCTTTTTGTATCGGTAGATTATATTATGGATCTAAATCCATAATCTGCAGGATTATTCTATTCCGTAAATGAAATTTTTCCTACTCGTTAATATATTCTTAAAGGAGGGATATGATGTCTTTTTTTGAAGAGCTTCAGAAAAAAGTACAGAAAGGCACCGAACTTGCCAGGAAAGGCACTGAGTATGCTCTGAAGCAGGCGGAGCGTTCTTTAAAAACAGAGGCTGTTAAGGTTGATATTTCCGCTTTGAAGAAAAAAGCGGACAGGAAGATGATGTCTCTGGCAATGAAGGCCTATGAACTTTACGAAAATAATAATGTGGACAATGAGGAAATGGTTGAAATCTGCAAGGAAATAAAAACTTTGCGGTGGCAGATCGATGAGAAATGGAATGAGATTGACGCCTTGAAAAAAGAAGAGGTGTACGCAGCGGATAAAAGTCAGGATTATTCCGGTGACGATACCGGTAAGAGCGGTTTCAGTGAGCGGAATAGCGAGCCGGCTGAAGAAAAACAGGAAATAGACAAGGAATAGGTTTTATATGAAGATTTTGGCGGCAACTTCAAATGCCCATAAAATTGATGAAATCAAAGGAATACTTGACGGACAGCCGTTTGAACCCGTATCTCTGTCCGATATGGAGATGGAGATAGAACCGGTTGAGGAAGGGGAGGACTCGTATGAGGATAACGCGGCGAAAAAAGCTCTTTATTACTCGTCTGTGACCGGGCTGCCGTCTGTTGCTGATGATACCGGTCTGGAAATTGACGCGCTTTCAGGAAAGCCCGGGCCGCTGTCAGCGAGATTTATAGATCCTTCTTACGGTTATAACCAGCGTAACGAAGCGGTGTTGGCACTGCTTTCGGGAGTGCCTGATAGCCGGAGGACGGCACGTTTTATTTGTGTTGTTGCCGTAGCCTTCAGGGGTGAGCTTCTGGCAGTCTTCAGGGGTGAGCTTGAAGGCAGGATATCGCGGGTTTCCTCGGGCGCTTTCGGCTTTGGTTACGATCCTATTTTTTATCTTCCTTCCTACGGATGTTCCCTGGCGGATATCGGGTTTTCGGAGAAAAATAAAATCAGCCACAGGGCGCTGGCGCTGGCTCAGGCTATACCTGTATTGCGCAAGCTGCCTGTTTCCTGAAATATATTTTTAAGGATTGTTATCATGTAGTTGACAAGTTGTTAAATTTTTGTTATTTCCTTTTTATTATTATGGGTCTATGCTATAATTGTATTAATAATTTTTGTAACTGATTCAGGAGGTATATATGCAGTCCTTAAATATGGGAGCGCAGTCAATGACATCTTCCGCTCCGGTAGTTCAAAACACGCCTCAGCAGATAGAGCAGCCCCAACAGCAGCCTCAGGATCCGAGAATGAACCAGCAAAATCAGGCTCAGGTTCAAAGACAGCCTCAGACGGCACAAAGTAACCGCATGTCCTCGGTCGCTGCTAAACAGCTTGAAAAAATGAACAAGCTGAGCCGCCAGTTTGATCAGATTCCGACGTTTGAAAGATCTTCCGTATTGGATAGAAAGGCGCCGGCATTCCCGGAATCTGCTTTTGCGCGTTTGAGCAGCATGATGAGTTCAAATCAGCAGCTTCGTGACGGAGCTTCGCAGCAGTTATCAAGGCAGCTTTCCGATATGAAGGAAAAGTTTTTTGAATCCTACAGCTATAAAACCGAGCAGGGAGCCGACGGAAAACCTAAACTCGTATATGACGCCCAGGGAAGACCGACTTTGATGAACGGCAAGGAACAGTTCCAGCAGCGTATAGCAAGGCAGGAGCATGAAGCGACAACAAAACAGGCTTACTCGGACTACCATAGTTCGGTTAAGGAATCATTCCTGAACGGTGAAAAACATCAAGTGCAATCGTTTTTGCAGGCTCACCGCCATGAGTTGGGCAATCCGGCCGTTCAGCAGGAACTGCAAAAAATGCTGGCCGAGTCTGAGAAAAAAGGTCTCAAACTGAAGCGCGAATTGGACGATCAGATGTGGGAACTTGATCTTCCATCCGAAGAAATGAGAGATGTAGCGAAAAAAGAAGCTAAAAAGCTCCGTCAAATGGAAGATGAGCATAAAAAGATGGAAGATTCTTCCGCTGAAGCGCATGAACTCATAATGTATCAGGAAGAAATGAACGCGCTTGCGATTGAAGAGAAGCAAAAATTGCAGTTTTCCGAAAAAGATGAGGCGTTTTTACAGGGTGCTAATTCAATGCTTAAACCTCCGGCTCCGCCGAGTCTTGCCGAGTTACTGCCACCTTATCTTGTTAATTCGCTTTACAGTATGGGTATCTACGCCATAGATTAGTAATCAAAATAAATAAAAAGGGCTGTCTTGTTTGAAGTGACGGCTCTTTTTTTATTTGACAATGGAAGGCTTCCTCACAGAGAAGAGAGGAGAATACAGAGATTTTTACTGATATTTATCTCCGTGGCCTCTGTGCCCTCTGTGAGAGACATCCGGGAATTACCCTTAAACAGTTCTTTGTATATCAACTTACTTTCCTGGGCCGGCAGTGAAAAAAGTATCTGACAGTTTATCTGTAAATTTCTAACTTTCACTGCTCATTTGCTGTATAAGGTTTAACTGAAGGTTCTGTTTAAGCGTTTCCAGTTCAAGCTGCTGCTGCCGTTCCAGGCCGTCTTTTATTATTTCCGTCAGGGCCGTTACACAGTCGACAGCGACCTTTGCCTGTTTAAGATCTTTTTGCACCGCTCCCGACAGCGGATTGGGCTGCATGCCCATATTCACCCATGCCTGCTGCCCCAGTGACGCAATCATCATCTGAACTGTTGAATATATGTCTTTAGGCATCAGGTCTTCGAGACTTATATTTTGTTTTGTGAGTTCCTGCAGTTTTTCCATAGCGTCTTTAAATATGTTATCGGACATTTAAAATTACCTCCTAATTAACTGAAAACTGCGGACATGTTTCGTCAGGCTGTCGGTCTCGCTTCGGTTGCTCACGCAACCAAAGCTGCCCCTCAGGGGCATGATTATATTGGCGCGGCTTTGCCGCACTCGTCTCACCTCCGCCATCCTAACTTGTCCTTGTTTTGAGTTACTTTCTTTGTGTTTTTTTACTTTATCTAATACCTTCTTTAGGGGCTTATTTTTTCCTTTTTCCTGTAGATATATGATTTTATGCAATTTTATGTCATTGGTTTTTACAGAGGAGTTGCTCCCGGAATGAAAGAAACTTTACTGGAGTTTTTATATATTTTGGGAGGTTTTATGGCTGGTATTATTGTCGAATGTGTACCTAATTTTTCGGAGGGAATAAGAGCTGACGTTATAAACGCTATTGCAGATGCGTTTAGAGCCGTGAAGGGCTGCCGTGTTTTGGATGTGAAGCCGGATAAAGATCACAACAGAACAGTATATACGGTTATCGGTTCTCCCGATGCGGTGAAGAACGGTCTGTTGGCGGCCATAGAGATTGCCGTTAAAAATATTGATATGAATACCCATAAAGGCGAGCATCCGCGTTTGGGTGCCTGTGACGTGGCTCCCTTTATTCCTATTGCCGGTATAACAATGGAAGAATGCGTATCTCTGTCCAGAGAGGCTGCAAATGAAATTTGGCAGCGTTTCTCGATACCTGTTTATTATTATGAGGAGGCGGCGCTTACTCCGGAAAGGATTAACCTTGCGGAAATAAGAAAGGGCGAGTATGAAGGCATAAAGGCTGAGATTCATCTTCCGCACAGGAAACCTGATGTGGGTGAAGCCAGACTCCATCCGACTGCCGGTGCCATTGTTGTAGGGGCCAGAAAACCTTTGATTGCTTACAATGTCAACCTGAATACTGCAGATATAGGTGTTGCCAAAGCCGTTGCCAAGCGTGTCAGGGCTAAAGCCGGAGGTCTTGCTTTTGTTAAGGCGATGGGAGTTATGCTTTCCGAAAGAAATCTTGCTCAGGTCTCAATGAATTTGACAGATTTTTCCAAATCGGCTGTTTACACGGTTTTTGAAATGGTTAAAATGGAGGCCGCCAGATTTGGAGTTGCTGCCGTCGGCAGTGAAGTTGTCGGACTGTTGCCGCTTGAAGCTCTTGTCGAGTCGGCGAGATATTATCTGCAGTTGGAAGATTTTCAGACTTCACAGATTTTGGAGACACATTTGATTGGTGAGTAATAGTAATCAGGATATGAAAAAGGAGCGGATTTTTTTGAAAGCGGACTTTATATTGTATGCAAATCAGTTGTTGACCTGTTCCCCCGGAGGCAGTATCAGAAGGGGGCAGGCAATGTCTGATGTTGGACTGATAGAGGGCGGTGCCGTGGCTGTAGCCGATGGAAAAGTCGTTGCTGTCGGTACCGCTTCGGAGATCGATTTGCAATATTCTTCGGAGATAAAGCTGTCTTACGGCGTTATCATGCCCTCTCTTGTTGACGCCCATACTCATCCGGTTTTTGCCGGCTCCAGGGTTGACGAGTATATCATGAAGGCTAATGGAGCAACTTATATGGAAATTCTTGAAAATGGCGGCGGTATACTTAGTACCGTAAGGGCTACAAGAAGGACCGGCACTGATGAGCTTCTTGAATTGGCTCTGTCAAGACTTGACCGCATGCTAAGTCATGGAACTTCTCTGATAGAAGCTAAAAGCGGATATGGACTTTCCGTTGATGAAGAACTGCGTCATTTAAGACTTTTGAAACGGCTGAAAGAATTACATCCGATGGAAATTATCTCTACTTTTTTGGGAGCACATGCCGTCCCGGAAGAGTATAAAGGAAAAAGAGAAGATTACGTGTCATTGGTATGTGATGAAATGCTTCCGCGTATTGCCTCTGAAAATCTTGCTGATTTTGTCGATGTTTTTTGCGAGGAGGGGGCTTTCAGCCTTGATGAGACTGCGAGAATAATTGAGGCTGCCAAAAAATTCGGACTGCCGTCCAGGATTCATGCCGAGCAGTTCAATTCGCTTGGCGGTGCTCTCATGTCTGCTAAGATGGGAGCTTTTTCCTGCGATCATCTTTTAATGCTGTCGCTTTCGGATATAGAAGAGCTTGCTCGTCTTGATACTGTCTGTATTTTTCTGCCCGGCTCTGAGTTTTTTCTGAATATACGCGATTACGGGCCGGCGCGCAGTGCTATTGACAAGGGCGTTCCGGTAGCAATTGCTACCGATTTTAACGCCGGCAGCTGTCTGTCGGAGTCGCTTCCCGTTGCCATGTCTATCGCTGTACTGCAGATGCAGTTTTTGCCGGAAGAAGCAATTATTTCTGCGACGGTAAATGCTGCTGCCAGCCTTGGAAGGGCTGATGTTGCCGGCTCGATAGAAAAGGGACGCAGTGCGGATTTTTTGTGTATTGACTGTGATGACTACAGGCAATGGCTTTATCATTTCGGTGTTAACATGACTGCTGCTGTGTTTAAAAAAGGCACCGTTGTTTATGAGGCGTCCAAGGTGCGCCGGTTTATTGCGTCAGATAATTAGAGGTTTATAACAAGATTAATGAAAGGGGTTTTATAATAATATGTTTTCCGACATGGCATTGAAAAATTTTGTATCGGAGGTTTCTTCTTCCGCACCTACACCTGGAGGCGGCTCCGTCAGTGCGCTTGGAGCGGCTCTTGCAGCATCTCTTTTTGAGATGGTGGTCAGGATTTCCTATAAAAATATAGAGGAAGACATGGCCGAATATTTGTCGGTTCTGGAACCGCTGAGAAAAGAGGCTTCGGAACTTATTGACAGGGATTCGGAAGCCTTTAAACAGGTCATGGCCGCATATGCTTTACCAAAATCAACCGATGAAGATAAAAAGCTCAGGAGCGAAGCTATTCAGGAATCATTGAAAAATGCTGCATTAACCCCTATGCGGACTGCTCAGGTTTGTATGGCATTGATGCGGCTGACGGCGGAGATAGCTTTGATCTCCAAGGAAAGCTGTGTTTCGGATGTGGCTGTTGCGTTTCATTTCGCTGAATCAGGTTTTAAGGGGGCCATCTATAATGTGGTCATAAATATTTCTTCCATAAAGGACGAGTCATTTGCCTCCGAAACCAGAGAGAGTATTGCCGGGCTTGAAGAGTGGTACAATAATAACTGCAGTTCAATAGAGACGGTTTTGCGTCAGCGTTTGAATATGTAGCGGAAATATAAAAAAATCACCTTTTCCGTTTAAAATAGAAAAATCAGATTATCTATTTTATCAGGTTAAAGGTGATTTTTTTATTAAGGTTAAACAGTCAGATTATGCAGCCGATACTTTGTTTAACTTTTTCATAAGCCTTGACTTCTTACGGGCAGCTTTATTTTTGTGGATAATACCTTTTATGGAAACGCTGTCAATTGCTTTTACGGCTTTTCTGACAAGTTCCGTTGCGCTCTGCTCTTTATCGGTAATTGCTGTAGCAGCTTTTTTGAAAGCAGTTTTTACGGCAGATTTTGCAGCAGTATTTCTGATGTTGCGAACCTTTGACTGCTCCAGTCTTTTTTCTTCCGTTGATCTTCTTTTTTTCTCGGCCACGCTGAGTTCCTCCTTATTGGGATTCCCTATTTGGGATTATTTATTTAATAATGAAAATCTGATACATTATACCATGGTGCCGGCAGTAATGCAATAGAAGTTTTTATTAATTGCCGATTATATTTTTTTAATTTTTTGGAGGCGATAATAGCTGTTTATTGCCGTGTTCACAAATATTTTACATTTAAGCGTTTTTTTTACTCTCTTAATTAATATTCCGATAATCTTGATGAGTCATACTTATGTCATAGTATTATTTACAGAGGAGGTATGTTTATGAGTATTGGTTTGAGCGTAAACCGCTTTTTGCTCTGCGGGACTTTTGTTGATGGTTTTGTTGCCGGTTGTTTTTTTCTGCAGCCGATTCCTCAGGTGTGGCATTTGGTGAAGGCGTAAACTGTTTGTCTGGGAGTCTAGCTTTCAAACGGTTTGATTATATAACCGATTCCTCCGGCGTTTCCCAGCCATGCCTGCGAAAATTCGCCGCGGTCATAATTTACAATACCGTCTTCCCTGTCGGTTCCTGCACTGTCGCGGCAGATCGGGTTACCGTTTTTGTCAAAGCCGCTTATAACAAGGACATGGCCATGGGAAAAACTTGCCGGTGCTTTTTTAAGTGTGTTTTTTTCATAGCATATGCATGCTATGACCGGGATGTTTTGTGCGATTTTATTTTCAGCTTCTTCCATGGTTGCAAAATATTGTACCCATGCGTCGAATCCATGCTGGGCTGCTGCTGCTGTTGCTCTCCACCACATGCCATAGAGGTTTGTGTCACAGTCATACGTCATGCCGGCGATTTCCGCTGTAGGGCGCTTAACCCCCCAATAATCCATGACCATCGATACGGATGTCGGGGAACAGATATCTCCCGAAATTTTCGGATTTTCCCAGTATTGGGATCTAAAGGGAACTTCCAGTTCCCTGTTTATACCGGTGCTCGTCTGCGGTCCGGTTTTTTTTGGCTGGAAGATGCTGCCGGCAAAAGCCATGCTTAGTGATTTTATGGTCGGAGAATTCCTGCCTCCAAACATTTTTACTTTGAATTTACAGGATTTCAGTTGTTTTTTCGCAATGAAATGATCGATATTCAAACAGATATAATCGCAGCCCGTTTCATTATCTACGCCCTTTCTGTTCCAGCTGCCGGCGTTTATCCAGGGAGAATAGTTTTGAAAATCATCACTGAACGATACCTGAACTTCGTAGGAAGCTCCTTCAGGGCAGTGTATAACCCAGGATGGAATAGCTTCCATGAATATTGTTTTGCTGTTTATCGCTCTGCTGATATATTCGCCGCAGGCTGCTTTCTTCCTGAGAGATACACCGCTGCCGGTTAAGACGGTTTCCTCGGATAAAAAGCCGCAGTTGCTGCTTGTATTTATCCTGTCAAAAGAGTAATTTTTGTTCATCACTTTTATTTTACCGTAAGATATACGTCGAGCGGTCCTCTGTTATCGGTGGCGTTTTGAGCAATGACACTTACTTCACATATTTTTTTTGAGTTATAGATCTCGTCAATTGTTTCCGTAAGTTTGTTACGGTCTATTTCCAGCAGTTTATATGTGATGGGATTTTCGATCATTCCTTTTCTGAGTGCGGTGATTTTTGCTTCGACAAGAAGTTTTGAGATCTGGGTAACAACATCTTCCTTTCTTTTCGAACCGTCAATCATTCCTGAAATAACAATTTCATTCTCATCGAAAACCTTGGGTATATATGACTGTATGGTTAATCTTACGGAAAATTTTTCTCCAAGGAAAGCATAGCTTTCCGCAGCCGGTTTGACGATCACCCGTCCTTTGATTTTATGGATGGCCTCTATAAGTGTGGCCAGTTCATCTTTATGGTATCCGACTATTTTTCCATTTGGCGGTTCATTGAACGTTGTCTTCATTGTTTCGGCTACGTTTTTGCTTTTTAACATGGCTTCGCTGTTAGCATACGCAAGTACTGCTTCCAGTTGTGACTTTATTTCTTCAGGTGTTTTGCTTCCGTCAACGACAGCCGTCAGCAAAGGCTCTCCCGGCCTATATAAAACTCCTCCGGTTTGTTCCTGTTCTATCGCTTTGGCGGTAAGGCTGGATATTTCCTGTTGAAATTTTTGCAATCCCGTAAAAAGGGTTCTGACCTCCCATGAGGATGCATAGGCAAATGCGAGAGTCATTACGGCAATGAACGAGCCGGTTAGTGTCGTTATCAGAATTGACGTATGTCTTGGGCGCAGATTGAGGATCGACATTTTTTTTCTGCCGATGTATCTTCCCAGCTGGTTGCCCAGATAAGAAACCGCCCCGCCGATTATTGCCAGTGATATGAATGTTAATATTAGTCTGGTCATAAAGTTTTGCATTCTAATCTAAAATTTTTTACATGAAATTCTCTCTGTTACGGCGGTCTACCTTCTTGCATAAAAATCAGTAAAGGTTTTTAGTGCCCGGGAATAGTATTTCACTTTAGAAAATAATAATTGGATTAAAGAGGAGATAACGGAGTGAAATCTTTTACGGAGTATCTTACACTTAATATTCCGAAACGAAGGGATTATATCAATATAACGTCCATGATTTCGGAATTGCTTAAGAAAAGCGGTATTAGGGAGGGGCTTTGTCTGGTAAATGCCATGCATATTACTGCCAGCGTTTATATAAATGACAATGAAAGCGGTTTGCTACAGGACTATGATTCCTGGCTAGAAGAACTGGCTCCGCATGAACCTGTAAGCCGTTACCTTCACAACCGTACCGGTGAAGATAACGGTGACGCTCATCTTAAACGTCAGATAATGGGCAGGGAAGTTGTTGTTGCCGTTACCGGCGGCCGTCTTGATTTCGGTCCCTGGGAGCAGATTTTTTATGCGGAGTTTGACGGCAGGAGAGACAAGAGGGTTTTGGTTAAAATTATCGGTGAGTAATTTTTACGGAGATTTTTATTTATGAGCAGCGTTTTTTTAAAAGATTCACTACTTGCAAAAGCGGAACGGGCCTTTTCATCCCGGCAGTACGAGACTGCCGAAGGTTATCTGGAGCAGGCGTTTGAGCTTTTCGGCAAAGATTCAGCTACTGTTTTTGTGAAGGCAAGAATGCTTCTTGATTCCAGAGAGTATTTGCCGGCGGTGAAGTTACTTGAATCTTACCTTGCCGAACAGCCGGACTCACCGGTTGCTTTGATATATCTGGGAACGGTATTTATTTTTTTGGATGAACCGGCAAAAGCGTCCGATTGTTTTGAAAAGTGTCTTGAAAAATCTCCGGAAAATGTGCTGGCAGCTAATTATTTGACTCTTTGTCGTTTTTTGTCGGGAGACGAATCGGCCGTGAAGAATTTTCAATTTAAAATTCTGCATGGCAATACGACATTTGCCGCGTTGTTATATGTTGCTCTCTACAGCTATGTATACACTGACGAGCTTCAGTCACTTAGAGATAAAGTTAAGGAAGAAGCGGAAAATAGTGATACTGCCTGCGCAGAGAGCGGTGAATCGGAAAATGCCGGTGATGGGGACCGGGAAGAAGCTGAACATGCTGATTCCTTACCAACGGAGCTGCCGGAAAAAAAGGATGTTCACAAAAAAAATATGCTTGATTCCATTATCGGTTTTTTCTACTTTCTGAGAGCTAGCCATGAACTGGGCAGGGAAAATATGAAAAAGGCAATTCCCTTGTTTGCCAGAGCATGTGAATTGGATCCCGGTATTAGAAGACTCCATTTTTCTTATGGAGAGGCATTGCTTTTTGACAAGCAGTATGACGAATCACTAAAAGAGCTTGAAATATCTTTGCAGGAAGATGGGGAAACTCCGGAAGTAATGTTCTATCTGGGAAAGATTTTTCAGAACATGGGATGCTTTGCAAAATCACGTGATTTTTTTGCAAAAGCGATAGATAAATTTTCAAAATTTCCTGAGATTTATTTTGCCTATGGAGAAATGGCTTTGGTTGAAGGTGATAAGATGTCGGCGTTTGACTTTTTTAGAAAGGCCTGTGACGGTGATTCCATTTCATTGGAAGAGCTGCTGGAAGCGGCAAAGAAAAAAGTGCCCGCTTAAATACTCGGTGAAGGCGAGCCGAATGTTATTATATCCATGCCGGATTGTCTCCATTCCTCATCTCTCCAAATACCCCATACATCCAGAAAGATGCAGTCCTGTTTCACGCTGCCGAGCATTGTCTCCGGTTTGAATTTTTCGAATTCGCTGTGGTTTGTCATGGCAATGACTGCGTCGGCTTCGTTTAAAAGCGTGTCAAGGCCGTCCGAACTGCACATAGGATCGTAAGCGTATACTTTTGCCCCGCTTTGTTTCAATATATCTATAAGTCTGATTGCAGGTGATTGCCTGAGATCTTCAACGTCGGCTTTGTAGGCCATGCCAAGGACCCCTATTTTACAGTTTTCTATTTGTTTTCCCTTGTATACGAGCCTTGCCTTTAATTTTGTAAATAGATATGCCGGCACGTTTTCATTTAATTTCCAGGCATTAAGGATAAAATCGGGATGCGGTGTATTGCCGAGAAGAATAAGTCCGTTTTTTGAAAAATTGGGTCCGCCGCATGGTCCCGGTATGGCAATTTTCTCTCTTGGATAATCGTGGTTAAGCATATTTATTATATTGTGGACATCGACACCGTAATGTTCGGCAAGGATGGCATATTCATTTGCCAATGCAAAGTTTACATAACGTGATACGTCTGAAAAGAGCTTTGCCAGTTCGGCGCTTACAGGGTCCGTGGTCAGGCTGCATTTTATGCCTATTTTATCGAATACGTGTCTTGACAGTTCCAGACTGAATTCGTCGTTGCCGCCGATTATTTGCGGCAGTGTTTCCAGATCCGTCATAATACTGCCGCCCATCATGCGTTCGGGACATACCGTTAAAAAAATCTCCTTGCCCACAGCCAGCGAGAGCATGTCTTCTATAAAAGGCTTAATAATGTTATTATAGCCCCCGGGAGATACGAGTCCCCTTATGATCAGTAACTGGTTCCTTCTCAGTGCATGTTTAAGCGATTTCAGGCAGGATATGAATGCGGTGTAATCCGGAAGAATATCTTCATCCAGAGAAACGTCCACACAGATGAAAATTACGTCGGCAGAAGACAGTTTGTCTTCATGAGCTGTAAATTCTATTTTATTGTTTTTGAGAACTTCCTTGAGCAGCCCTTCTGTTCCGGGCTCTTTGTACGGCATTGTTCCATTGCTCAAAGTTCTTAGTTTTTGTTCACTGATGTCGAAAGCCGTCACCGGAATATTTTTTGAAGCAAGTTTTATGGCAATAGTAATTCCCGAACGGCTTAGATTGTAGATGCCTGCCCGGAAATTTCCGCTTTTTATTTTTTTCATCAATTCTTTCATACCAGGCTCCTTTATGCGGAAGTTGCAAAAAAATCAATATTATGTTAGACTTCCACCCAATAAAAAATATTTTATGGAACTTGAGAAAACACAATGCATTTGAATGATTTTGATTATGTTTTACCTTCTGAATTGATCGCACAGCACCCGATCGAAAGCCGCTGTGATTCCAGGCTGATGTTTTTAGACAGATCTGAAAATTCTTTTTCTCATCATAAATTTTCAAAAATAGCGGACCTTATTCCTGCCGGCAGCCTTCTGGTTCTGAATAATACGCGTGTTATTCCTGCCAGAATCATCTGCTACAAGAAAACGGGAGCTGAGATTGAGGTTTTTTTGATACGGAATACCGGCGGAAATGATTGGGAATGTATGCTTAAACCGGCAAAAAGAGTTGCTGATGGTACAGAGTTGGCGGTAAACGACGGCAGCTTGAAGATTTTTGTTAAAAAGAAATCGGATTCCGGCTTTGCGTCGGTCGAACTTATTTATTCAGGAGATTTTTGGGGTGTTCTGGCCAGAAACGGAAAAACGCCTATTCCTCCTTATATAAAGGGAAAGCTTTCCGATCCGGAACGGTATCAAACCGTTTATGCCACGGAAAAGGGCTCTGTTGCCGCCCCTACTGCAGGTCTTCATTTTACTCCCGAATTGTTGAAAGAGCTTTCATCCAGGGGAATCGGCCATGCGTTTGTAACTTTACATGTGGGGCCAGGGACATTCCGTCCGGTCCAGTGTGATGATATAAGGGAGCATATTATGGATGAGGAATTTTACTCTGTGCCTCAGGAATCGGCGGCAATAATAGATGAGGCATGGAAGAGCGGCCGTAAAATAATCGCAGTGGGAACTACTTCAGTAAGGACTCTCGAGTCGGCGTATGACAGGGACGGTAATTTGTCTTCTCCCGTCGGTTCTACAAGGTTATTCATTTATCCGGGATATTCGTTTGCAATGGTGAACGGACTTATTACTAATTTTCACCTTCCCAAATCTACTTTGATCATGCTGGCAAGTGCTTTTGCCGGTAAAGATTTTCTGTTCCGGGCATATGAGGAAGCCATCAAAGAGCGTTACCGTATGTATAGTTTTGGCGATGCAATGTTTATAATCTAGATTTACGGTGGTTACGGATTATTCTGCCTGGAGGAAAAACGGTTTGTAAACTAGAAAACTAGCGGACTATCTGATGAGGGGAACAGGCTTTCATGCTTATTGGTATCGGGTACGGCAATTACGTTGTTGCTGATAAAATAGTCGCGGTTATCGGTTTTGAATCTGCCCCTGTAAAACGGCTTGTTCGTGAAGCTAAAAAGGAAAATCGCCTGATTGATGCCACTTCCGGACATAAAACGCGATCGGTTGTTATTTTGCTTAACAACCAGATTCTTGTTTCGGCTAATCTTCCGGAAACGATAGTTGAAAAGATGGGAGGACGTTGAATTCTGTGAAGCGAGGCATCTTATTTGTTGTATCCGGCCCGTCAGGCGTTGGTAAAGGTACGATACTGAGTGAAGTCTTTGCCGGTGATCCGGCTTTGAATTTTTCTATTTCCGCCACTACAAGACAACCGCGTCCGGGGGAAATTGACGGCGTCCATTATTATTTTCTTGACAAAGATGATTTTAAAGCTAAAATTGATAATGATGAGTTTTTAGAATGGTCGCAGCATTATGACCAGTATTACGGAACACTCAGAAAACCGGTTTTTGATAAACTGGACGAAGGCGTTGATGTTGTTCTGGATATTGAGGTCAACGGTGTAAACACTTTGTTGTCCAAGGAAGTTGCCGCCGTGTATGTATTCATAGCTCCTCCGGATATAAAAGAGCTTAAAAACAGGCTTTTGAAGCGCAATACCGAAACTATGGAAAAGGTTGAAAAACGTATTGCCCGGGCGGAATGGGAGCTTTCCCATTCACATAAATATAACTATATTATCTTAAATGATGATTTGTTTAAAGCAGTTTATGATTTGCAGTCAATTATAAATGCCGAACGGCGCAGGGTCAGGTAGATTCGGTTCCGTTCATTTGAGAGGAGATTTACATGCTTATAAAACCCAGTCTAGAGACACTTCTTTCAAGAGTCGACAGTAAGTTTAGTTTGATTTCGATGGTTTCCAAGAGAGTACGTCAGTTGAATTCCGGTTGGGAATCATTGGTTGAATCTAAGAATTTAAAACCTGTTACCGTTGCACTTGAAGAGATTGCTGAAGGCAAAATATCGATGAAAGAGAACGTGTGCGGGGAGGGCTAAGCTATAAAAGTTTTCCTTTGTTCGCTTTCGCGGGAATTACTTTTCCTGTTTGTTTTTTTATTTTTTGCAAGTTGTAATGTATTTTGTCAGGAAAGTGTTTTTGCACAACATTCATATGAAGGGGAGACTCCCAAAAGAGGGGGCTCGCTTATTTTTTCTTTTGTCGGCGATGTTCCTTTGCTGGACCCGGCTGTTGTAAAAGACAGGAATGCTTTTCAGATCTGTTCGTCAGTTTTTGAGGGACTTGTAAAATATGATCCTTCTTCGCTTAAAATTCAGCCGGTAATTGCGAGAAAATGGCATTCACAGGACAATGTTGTGTGGACTTTTTTTCTTCGTGACGATGTATTTTTTCATGACGGTTCAAAATGTAACGCCGCAGCTGTTAAATTTAATTTTGACCGGCAGCTGAATCCTTCTCATCCATATAATAAACCTTCCTACGGAAAATTTTCTTCCATGCAAAGTTTTTTCGGTGTTTACGGGGAATCGATCCTGAAAGTGGAAGCACCTCAGCCGGATAAGATCAGAATTGTGCTTGCGAAGCCGGACGCTACGTTCCTGAATAAAATGGCACATGTATCCGCTTTTATTGTAAGTCCGCTTGCTGTAAAGAGCTATGGAAATCTTTTTGCCGAAAAACCTGTCGGCACCGGACCATACCGTTTTGTGGAATGGAGAAAGCCCGGCAGGATTATACTTGCTGCCAACTCAGATTATAGCAGGCCCGCTCCGCCTTATCTGGATCGTCTTGTTTTTGAAACTTACTTTGATTTTGAATCATGCGTCCGCCAGCTATCCCGAGGCAATATCGACATTGCCGCAGAGCTTTCCATGAAGCAGATAAAGTGGGGAGCTTCGGGAAGTGAAATTGTTTGCAAATCTTTTAATACTTCTGATCTCTGCCTGCTTTTGATGAATTGCCGCAGTAAAGATTTGAAAAATGCAAAATTTCGCAAGGCTGTCGGTTATTTGATTAACAGGAAGGAGCTTTCCCTTCTTTTTGACGGTGAAACGGCAGATTCTTTTTTATATAGAACGGCTTATTCAAAGCAACCTCAACTCCGTTATTCTCCTGAAGCGGCGGAAGCCATTATCAGGAATATTCCTGATTTGCAGGCAAAAACATTCACTCTGATATATCCCTCTGAGCCGGTTTCACATATGATGGAACCTGAAGAGGTAGCCATGAAGATGAGGGATTGTTTGAGAAAAGGTGGAATAAGGATAGTAATGAAAAAAATGTCCGCCGGTGATTTTGAACGGGCACTGTCTCTTGGAACTTACGATTTTGCCGTTTATATGAATGTTGATTTTTCAGGGAATACGGATATGTCTGTGAGTTCCATGTGGACGGCAAAAGCACTGAAACATGGCAGGAATTTATCATTTTACACAAACTCTTCAATTGAAGAGCTTCTTGCAAAGTCGAGGGCGGCAAAAAAAGATTCGCAGCGTCTGGCGATGTATCGGCGTATAGATCAGATTTTAATTGGAGATATGCCCGCTGTTCCTGTTTTTTATACGAATCAGTCTTTCGCTTACCTGAGAAATGTCCGTGGCTTCAGGGTATATCCTTCCGGTGTGCTTGATATGACGGGAGTATGGATTTCAAAATAGTCTGAGAGGAATGTTTTATGCAGAAAAATATTACCAATATAATTATCCTTATAGTAATAATTGCAATTGTCGGCGGGGTTGGATATCTTGTGGTTCTCAGCGGCGACGAACACGCTCCTTCTGCGGGAAAGACGATCGGGAAAGCGGGGAATTCTCCCGGAGAGTTGATGGCCCCTAAAGGAATTGTTATGGATGACGAGGGTAATATGTATGTTGTAGACTCCGGTAATAACAGGATTCAGAAATACGATTCCAAAATGAATTTGATTTGTCTTTGGGGACAGAGGGGCAGTGATGTCGGACATTTTGACAATCCTTCAGATATAGCGCTTGCTCCGAATGGCGATGTTTTGGTTGTAGATACTTCAAACAGCCGTATACAAAGGTTTTCCGGCGACGGCAAATTTCTGACGGAGATCGGCTCTCTGGGACAGGAGACAGGTCAGTTGGCAAGGCCCACGGGAATATTTGTCGACAAAAAAGGCGTTATCTATGTTGCCGATACCGGCAATAACAGGATTCAGGCGTATACTCCTGACGGAGGCTTTATGTTTACGTTTGGGGAAGGTGGCTCCGGTTCTGGTCAGATGAAAAATCCCTCTGATGTGCTTGTCGATTCCGTCGGCAATATTTACGTGGCTGACTCCGGGAATTTCAGGGTTCAGAAGTTTAACCATGAAGGCGGTTATATTACAAGATGGGGCACATATGGAGATGGAAAAGGCCAGTTCAATCAGCCGGTAGCATTGGCCCTTTATTCAAAAGACGAGAAAGATTATGTGTATGTTGTGGATACCGCCCTGTCCCGTATTTCAAAATTTACTTCCGGCGGAGAGTTTCTTTTTGATTGGGGAACTGCAGGCAGCGGGGCGCTTCAGTTCACAAATCCCAATTCACTTTTTGTCTCCCCTGAAGAAGATTTTTATCTTGCCGATGCGGGTAATAACCGAATTCTCAAAATGGAACGCTTTAAGGGATTTGATAAAATTCTGAAACGCACGGAAGCAGTTCAGCCCCCGGCTCCCAAACCTTCTTCACCGGCAACGTCCGGGGAAGGTGACGAGGGCTCTCAGGATGCCCCTCCGCCTTCAGCTCCTGCGGAAAAAGACAGTCCTTCTTCGGGCCCGTCGGCAACTCCGGCCCCCGGCGGCACTTCCGCCCCTGTTCCGGCTCCCCCTGTTCAGGATCCGCTTAGCGGAGAGCCGCAGGAAGGAAATTCTTCCGGTGAAGTTTTTTCCTCACCGACAAAACCGCAGCCGGCGATCGAGGAACCTTCGATTGACGGTGATCAGGGCGGCAGCGACGTCAAAAGCGGCGAGGCCGTTGACATGTAAACCTTTGTGTAAAATTTTCCAATCAAAAAACAAGCCGTTAGCGATAATTAGCCGCACGGCTTGTTTTTTGATTCACTCTAAAAATATTGAAAGTTAAATCAAGTTGCTCTAATGGCCTTACATACGACTTATACCTATCTTGCGACTGGTTTGGTTTACTTGTTTTCTTGCTAAGACGCTCCGGAATCGACCTTAGAGCAACTTGATTTAACATAGCTGATACCCATCATATAAAAACTATCCGGTATTTTTACAGTGATAATTCTTTTTTGCAAATCATTTGATAATGGCCACGGCATATTTGTATTCTTCACGTGCATTATAAAGTATTG
>JAVBNT010000045.1:0-12040 GCA_031551355.1 Candidatus Xenobia bacterium
TGATACCCATCATATAAAAACTATCCGGTATTTTTACAGTGATAATTCTTTTTTGCAAATCATTTGATAATGGCCACGGCATATTTGTATTCTTCACGTGCATTATAAAGTATTGTCTACATTTGTGCAGTTTGCTCTAATCTCAGCAAATTCAAGAGACAAAATGCGAACTCACTCCTACAGTGTTGTGTAATGAACACAACACTGGCATCCTAACGGATGATTTTTATAATATTCGTGCTGCGGCTTCGCCGTATCAGCATTTGGACGTTCGGCTCCGTTGCTTCGGACATGCATTTTGATGGAATCAGATCAGAGTTTGCTGAGTTAAGGTGCCCGAATCCTCCCGCGAAAGGCAAGAAAACAAGTAAACCAAATCAACAGGCCATATCGCAAATATCAAATTGAAATACCCAGAGCTTAGATTCCTAAATAACGTGAGTTTGATGAAAAAAGTAATATCAAACCTTAATTGCAGTATTGTTTTTCAAATTAGAGCAACTTGTAGAAATGTAGATAATACTTTACAAATATGCCGTGACCATTATCAAATCTATTATACCTACGGATATTGCCGGATGGCTTTTACCTGATTGACATAGGCTATGTTAAATCAAGTTGATCTAAATATGGATACCCGCCTCCGCGGGTATGACATCTTAATATCATTGAATCATTACGGATTTTTTGATGTTACTTATAGACTTTGAATCGACTCAAACAGGTGGAGATGTGAAGGCAAAACGGATTGCGACGAGTGAGGCATTTTTCTACGCCGGAATGAGCGCAATCCGTTTTGACGAGCAGGATTGATTGAGTGAGATGATATTAAAAGGCGGTCAAATCGATGGAATACCTATGGCAAACACGATTTTACTGTTTTTACTGTGTTTGTCGGTAAATATTATAAGTGATTAAAAAATCAACGCAACGGAAACAAGCCGAAAGTCCATGAGTAAACGCTTAGCATGCAGTCAATTGCGTTCGGAGGCTAAGACAAACCGGATTTCGACGAGAGGCGTAGTTGGCTACGGCGTAACGAGCGAATATCCGGTTTGGCGACGCATACGGATGCAATTCACTGCATGTTTTTAATAGGCGCGGGCGAAGTATATATACTTCGTCGCTTCCTTGCCGCAGCAGACACATTTACCGCTGCCGGTCTCGTCCATGTCAATACATCTGGGAGTTGTTTTCGTTTCGTCGGCAACTTTGTCGGCGCACTCCTCGCTTCCGCACCATAATGTTTTATAGAAGCCTTTTCTGTCTTCTTCCATATGTTTTTTGATTTCGTCGGCATTTGCCGCATCAAAGATGTGGCTGTCCCGGTAGTCTCTCGCTCTTTTATAGAAATCGCTCTGTATGTCTTCAAGCATTTTTTCTATGGTGCCGGAAAGATTGTCAAGCGCCACCTGTTGCTTACCTGCGCCGACTCTTGAAGCTACCGTTACCTGATTTTTCTCCAGATCTTTGGGGCCGATTTCGATTCTCAGCGGAACTCCTTTCATCTCCCATTCGTTGAATTTCCATCCCGGCTTGTATCCGTCGCGGTCATCAATTTCCACTCTGAATTTTTGGGCAAGTTCTCTTTTTATCTCATGAGCCTTATCCAGAACAACATCTTTATCACCGTAAAAAATAGGCACAATTACTATTTGTGTCGGGGCAATCAGCGGCGGGAAAGCCAAACCCCTGTCATCTCCATGTGTCATTATGATTGCGCCCATTATGCGGGTAGAGATTCCCCACGATGTTTGCCATACGTGTTTCTCAACGTTGTCACTGTCAAGAAACTTAATGTCAAAAGCTTTGGCAAAATGATCGCCGAGGTTATGCGATGTTCCTGACTGCAGTGCCTGTCCGTCAGGCATTAGTGCTTCTATTGTGTAAGTGTGTACGGCCCCGGCAAATTTTTCCCCCTCTGTTTTTTTGCCGCAAAGGACAGGGACGGCCAAAACTTTTTCGGCAAAATCGCTGTATATTTTAAGCATTTGCAATGTTTCTTCTTCGGCTTCCTGAGCTGTCCGGTGAGCCGTATGCCCTTCCTGCCAAAGAAACTCTGTGCTTCTCAGAAAAAGTCTTGTTGATTTTTCCCATCTGACGACATTGCACCACTGATTGATTAATACCGGCAAATCCCTGTAACTTCTAATCCATTTGGAATACATGCTGCAAATAATTGACTCCGAAGTAGGCCTGACTACCAGCGGCTCGGTCAGAACCTCATTGCCGCCTTTAGTAACAACTGCCACCTGAGGAGCAAAGCCTTCAACATGCTCCGCTTCCTTTTTAAGGAAACTTTCCGGAATGAAAAGCGGGAAATAGGCATTTTTATGACCTGTTTCCGCAAAGCTTTTATTGAGGAATTTCTGGATTGTTTCCCATATCGAATATCCGTATGGCCTTATCACCATACAGCCTCTTACCGGAGAATAGTCGGCAAGTTCCCCTTTCAGTATTACCGAGGTATACCACTCGGAGATATTTTCACTTTTTTTGGGAATTTCTTTTACAAAATCATTGCTGTTTTCTTTCATTAATTTCCTCCGTTTTATGCTGTCTTTTTACCAGACAGAGATGTTTTTAAATTGTTGCATACTTTCAATTAATTGTAAATCCTTTTTCGCAATGGCATCTATCACGCAGGGTATTTTTTCTATGAGATCGGTTGCGGTTATTCCGTAAGAACTGTTTTTTGCCGCCATGTCTCCGGCAGCGCCGTGAATGAATGCGGAAAGCACCGCCGCTTCAAAATTGCCGCCGCCTTTGGCCAGCACCGCCGCCGTTATGCCTGCCAGTGCGTCTCCCATACCGGCTGACGCCATGGCTTCGTTGCCGCTGGTATTAAAATAGCATTGTCCCGAGGGAGCGGATATTATAGAATTAGGCCCTTTAAGTATTGTTACCGTATTAAAGCTTTCCGCGGCCTTTTGAGCATGAAAAATTCTGTCTGATTCTACCAGTTTGGGCTCTGTTTTAAGGATTCTTGCCATTTCTCCGGCATGCGGCGTTATCACAAAATTTCCATTTGGATTTGCCGTCAAAATTTCTTTTTGAAGCGCGTCGGCGTCAATAACGGCCGGAACCCGGTTTTCGGAGATAATTTTTTTTATTGAAACATGCGTCTGCGGAGCAAGCCCGATACCCGGACCGATTAACATGGCGTCGGTTTTGGGAATTATATTGCCAAGTGATTTTTCAATGCTATCTTTTTGATAGGGAATTATTATCGCTTCGTTTAGTTTTGAGGCCAGTATGCCGTGTATTTCTTCCGGTACGGCTAAGTAAACCAGTCCCGCTCCGGATTTCATCGCTGCTAGCGAGGACAGGTAAGGGGCGCCGGTATATTTTTTACTGCCGGCAATGATCAGCAGCCTGCCATTGGAATTTTTTTGGGCGTTTTTCTGTTTTTGGGGAAGCCAGGCGCACAATTCTTCAGCAGACGCGTAACTGCATTTTATAGCCGGCGAGTTTAAAAGCAGCTCGGGAAAACCGATATCGGCAATATAGATTTTGCCCGAGTATTCAGAGCCCGGGTGTAACAGTAATCCCTGTTTTGCCGCGCCTATTGTAACCGTAAAGTTAGCTTTTATCGCACAGCCCATAATCTGTCCGGTATTACAGTTTATTCCGGAAGGAACATCAACCGATAAAACGTCTTTACCGCTGCTATTGATTAGATTTATCATTTCAGCGGTCATGCCCGTTACTTCTTTGGATATACCGGTACCCAGCAAGGCATCTACTATCAGCTGCGAAGAATCCAAACTTCGCAGGCACTCCCCGGAAGTTTCCACATGTTCAATGACATTGGGATATTGCCGTTTTAGTATCCGGTAATTTGTTTTTGACTCCTGTGAGAGCTCGCTTTCATTTGCCGGCAGAACCGCTTTGACATCATATCCTGATTTTTTCAAAAGCCTGGCGATTACAAGTCCGTCGCCACCGTTGTTGCCTTTGCCGCAGACGACGAAGATTTTAATGTTTTTTCCGTAGTTC
Source organism: Candidatus Xenobia bacterium (assembly GCA_031551355.1). Lineage (GTDB taxonomy): Bacteria > Vulcanimicrobiota > CADAWZ01 > CADAWZ01 > CADAWZ01 > JAVBNT01. The sequence continues at coordinate 4,000 of JAVBNT010000045.1, forward strand.
TCATTTATGGCTTTAAAACAGCACATGCCTGCCGTTTCCATCAGCATGATTGAGGGAATGCCGAAATCATTGATCGCGTCCAGATCTATTTTGCGCATATTTTCGGCGCTGACTATTTTCATTTTCGCCTCTTGCCCGTTCTGAACAGATTACAAAGATCGATAATCATCTTTTCAAAGATAAGCTTTTTGTTGGCGCTTTTTTTGAAACTGTAATCGGTCTGAACCAGAATGTCGGATATTTTTGCGTATGATTCGTCTGAAAGCCTTGCTGCCGCTTCGATGTTTTTTCTGACGACGAACTCGTGTTTTTTAAGTATTTTTGCCGTATCGCCGGTATTTTTGGTGTTTTGGAACGTCATATCCGTTTCGGCAATGCCTGTGAAATATTTTTTTATATATCCCAAAAGTGAAAGCGGCGGGTCTTCATTACCGGTAAAATTGTACATTGCCGTTATCGCTGCCGAAGGATCGCCTTTTATGATGGAGTCGGTTATCTGATATATATGCGCCCCGGAAGTTGCCGAACATATGGTTTCCACATCATGCCTTGTTATTTCCGACTTGCCGCTGCAGTAGGCCTTTAGCTTGTTTATTTCGCCATGCACCATCCAGAAATCGTTTCCAAGCCTGCTTTTTAACGCTGCCGCAGCGTCCCGGTTCATTTTCCATCCTGATTGTTTAAGCGTTTCAATAAGCCACTGTTCGAGTTTTTTTTCATCGATTCTGCACTCTATAAAGGCCCCGAGCGATTTTACCGAAGCTTCGCTTTTTTTTCCGGAAACGGAGGATTTCCCCCTGACCCCCTGAGTATTGTTGAGTATGATGATAATACTTGTCTTCGGTATTCCCCCCGAAAGGTAGCCGTATAGTTTTTCCTTTTCGGAAGACGGAAGTTTCTGATAGTTCTCCACAAGTATTATTTTCACATCCGATAGAAAAGGCAGTTCTCTGCAGGCGGCATATACGTATGAAGCCCCGACACTCTTGGAAACGTTTATTCTGGTAAAATTGAAATCGGAGCCTGCCGCGTCCGGATATTTTGAGGTTATCAGACCGACCCCCTCTTTTAGTAAATATTCGTCTTCCCCTTCGAGAAAATATAGCGGGTAAAATTCATTTTCACCCGGCATTGCCGTTAATGAGAAATGATGCTGCGCCATTTTTTATACTCCGCACAGCGTTTGTTTCAGATTGGTGGCAAACGGCTGTTCTATTATGCCTCTGTCGGTTATTATGGCCCTGATCAATTCAGCCGGTGTTACGTCAAATGCCGGATTATAAACGTTACAGTTCTCCGGAGCCGTTTGCCTGCTGCCGAAAAATCTAACTTCATCAGGGTCTCTTTGTTCGATAACGATCTCTTTTCCTGATTTAATACCGAGATCTATCGTTGAGTAGGGTGCTGCAATATAGAAAGGAACATTATGTGCTTTGGCGATTACGGCAAGTCCGTAAGTGCCGATTTTGTTGGCACTGTCGCCATTGGCGGCAATGCGGTCGGCCCCGGTTATTGCAAGATCAATCTTTTTTTCTTTCATTACATGTGCAGCCATATTGTCGGTAATCAGTGTGTAGGGAATGCCGTCCTTTGAAAGCTCCCATGCCGTTAGTCTTGCCCCCTGAAGCAAAGGCCGTGTTTCATCTACAAATACATGGATTTTTTTCCCGTCGCGGTGTGCCTGCCGGATCACGCTTAATGCCGTTCCGTCTCCCGAGGCGGCCAGACTTCCTGTGTTGCAGTGCGTGATTATATTGGCATTGTCGGGGATTACGGCTGCTCCGTTTATTCCCATAAGACGGCACAGCTCACAGTCTTCTTCCCATATAGCCATGGCTTCTTCGAGAATCAACTTTCTGAGGGATTCAGCAGTTAAATAGCCCGGTTTGTCTATCGCCGTCAGCATCCTGTCCAGTGCCCACATCAAGTTTACTGCCGTCGGTCTTGTACTTCTCAGCTCTTTTTCCGCTGACTCTACGTAATTTCTCAGTTCTTCCGCCGTTTCAAATTCATTGGCAATACTTGATAATACCAGGCCCATAGCGGCGGCTACGCCGATCAGCGGTGCCCCTCTGACGGCAAGTGTCTTTATTGCCATGCATACGTCATGATGGTTTTTACATTCCAGTATGGCGGTTTCAGCGGGCAGTTTGCGCTGGTCCAATAAATAAAGTATATTGTTATTCCATTCTATCTGTTTCATTGACTAGCCCCGATCTGTTGTTTTTTAATAATTTGGAAAGACTTGGAGATTACACTTTTCTACGGAGTTTAGTGTTAACCTCTTCCTGATATTTTAAAAAAAATGTTTATATTTTGTTAACATTTTTTTAAAATTGTTATTTTTTTTAACATTTTCAGAAGGAAAAAGATATTTTAATGTGAAATTTGAGTAGGAGTTTCGAAAATAGTAATCTAACATAATTCTATTAGTAGTTGCAGGTTTTATGCGCTAACTGCCCCGGATGTATATTCTAGATTATACTTATTTGATGGCATTGGCAAATATTAACAAGATGTTAACTTAATTGATTATAGTTCTATGAGGACGGTGGAACGATGCCTGAAGCGATGAGTCTGGCTGTTCAGAAATTTCTTACCAACGTAAAACTGAATCCTGATGATCTGGATGCACATTTTAATTTGGCAATGGCATATGAAGATGTCGGAAATTTTGATGAAGCATATAAAACATATGAACAGATTTTACGGCTTAACCCTAAATATGCCAGAGCAAAAGTTCATATGGGGTTTATTCAGGTTAGAAAGGGTAGTCTTTCGGTAGCGATTGATTTATGGGATCAGGCTTTTGAGACAGATCCGCGAGTTTCGAGATTTTTTAAGGATTCCCTTACCGCTCCGATATACAGAAGTCGTATAGAGGAAGCAATCGTGGCTTTTTCCAAGCCTCTGCAGACACATAAGGAAAATGCGCATTCGCATTACCTTTTGGGGGCGGCTTACCGCTATTTTGATAGATATGAGCTTGCTCTTCAGTGTTTTAAAACGGCTACTCAATATAATCCCAATCTTTGGGAAGCTTACATGAGATGCGGAGATACATATATTCTCCTTTCTCAACCTAAGTTGGCAATTGAACAGTATAAATATGCAATCAAGACCAACAGCAGGGATCCGGTTCCTTATATTGCCCTGGCGGAACTGTATCTTCTTGAGAACATGCTTGGCCTGGCACTTAAGCAGATGGAAATGGCAATCTCGCTTGATGACAGAAATGCTAAAGCTTACAATGTTCTTGGTAAAATTTATTTTAATCAGGCCAATTTCAAAATGGCCATCCAGCAATACCAGAAGTCACTTGACATAGATCCCGCGAGTGCTCAGGTTCACTATAATCTGGCAAAATCCTGCGAAGCCATGTACCGGCCGGACTATGCCATCATTGAGCTTGAGAGGGCGATAAAGTATGAGCCCGGTTTTTCTGAGGCATATTACGACCTGGGAGTTCTGCTGATTCAGATGGGAGACTATACCAAGGCTGTCTCCAGGTTTGAGCAGGTTCTTTCGATGTCTCCCGATGATACATACGCTTATTATCAGCTTGGACTTGCATATTTTAAAATGGGTGAATATCAGGCAGCTTTGGAGCGCCTGGCCAAACTGGCGGCTCTCAGACCCTCTGACGCCAACACCTACTATATAATGAGTCAATGTTCATATAACCTCAAAGACTATACAATGGCGATAGATTATCTGTCTAAAGCCATAAAGATATCTCCGGATGAGCCGTCTTATTATTACCAGAGAAGTAACATTAATGCCCAGAGAAACGACTGGACTGCCGCTGAAGAGGATATGCGTAAAGCAGTTTCCCTTAAGCCCACGGAAGTGGATTACAGGATGAAGTTGGCTGCGATATTCTTTAAAAAGCTTCGTTATGATCTTGTGGTGGAAGATATGAATAATTTTATTCATATAAACCCGAACTCGGCTCCGGTTTACACGACAATCGGCAAGGCATATATTGCTCTTGACGAGCCCTCTATTGCTAAGGATTCTTTCGAAAAAGCGCTGTCAATAGATCCGAACTATGTTCCGGCAATCCATCTGAAAGGCGAGGTTTTGCTCCGTTATGCAAAACAGCGGCCTGCAGCTATGGAATGGTTTACTCAGGCGCTTACATTGGATCCTAATTATGTTCCGGCAATTTGTGATATTGCCGATATGTTTATTGAGGAAGGCGATATCGAAAAAGCCTTTGAAAATTATAAGCTGGCCTTGGAAAAAGTTTCCGGGGATGAGCTTATTTATACAAAAATGCGCTATGCTACGGCCATGATGCTGACCGAACGTAAAAACGAGGGTGTTGAAGAATTCCGTAAAGTTCTGCTTGAAAAACCGGACGATCCTGATGTTCACTTCAGATTTGCCAAAGCCTGTGAAAGGTCGGGAGATATAGAACTGGCTGTTGAAGAGCTGAACAGGGCAATTATACTGGAGCCCTTAAATCCGGATTACAATATGGCTCTCGGTGAATTGTATCTCTCGCAGGGCGATGTTGACGCCGCGAAAAGTGCTTATTATGCAATTATAAAAGTATATCCGACACATACGGCGGCACAAAGGGCTCTGGCCTCCATCTTCAAGGATAAATTGGGACTGCCGGCTCAGGATGAGGATGACGGAAAATTTATTTTTGACACTCCGGAAACGGATTCTCCTGATGTCGGCACTGAAGTTGCCGAATCTGAACCGCCGAAGCCGGTGGCAGAGGCAAAAGTCGTTTATGAGCCTCAGGACGAATTGTCTTCTTCCGCGGAATCGTCACTTAAAAAAGAGTTTTTGCCGGAATTGAATTTGGAGTCAGGACTTCTTGATTCAGGTTTAATGGCTATGGATGATGTTTCGTCTTCTCCAAGTTCCTCAGCGCTGCTGCCAAAGATTGATCTGCCGGGGATTTCCGTTTCTGAAAATATAAATGCTGATGAATCCGAAAAGAGTGCTCCTGCGGATGAGGGAACTCAGTCCGGTTTACTGTCGAAATTGCATGACGATAGCGGCTTTGCAAGTGTAGATTTGAGTGATTGGGCGCAAAAGGCTAACGCTTCTTTTCCTAAACCTGCCGAGAGCGGCTCTGAAATGCCTTCTGATGAAGGAACGCAGTCCGGTTTGCTGTCAAGATTGCATGTTGACGGAGGCCTGGCAAGCGTAGATCTGGGCGATTGGGCTGAAAAAGCAAAGATGGCTTTTTCCAAGCCGGCCGATAACAGCTCGGAGATGGCCTCCGACGATCGGACGCAATCAGGATTACTATCAAAACTGCATGTTGACAGCGGTCTGGCAAGCGTAGATCTCAGTGATTGGTCTAAAAAAAGTAATGACAGTTCTCTTGCGAAGGAGATTCTGGAAGCTCTCGAAATGCCCTCTGACGTGAGTTCTCCCTCCGGTCTTTTGTCTGATTTGAATATATCGGAAGAGCTTAAAAGCGTCGATTTGGGCGATTGGGCGAAGAACAACCCTGAAAGCTCCTTTGCAAAAGAAATCGGTGAAGCCCTTGAAATGCCCTCTGATGGCGGCTCTCCCTCCGGTCTTTTGTCTGATTTGAATATATCGGAAGAGCTTAAAAGCGTCGATTTAGGTGACTGGGCGAAGAATAACCCTGAAAGTTCCTTTGCAAAAGAAATCGGCGAAGCTCTGGAGTTTACTGCCGACGAAGAGAGCATACCGGATGTTTTGTCGGAACTGGATCTTGATGAAGAGCTTGAGAGTGTAGATCTTGGCGATTGGGCCAAAAGAAAATCCGATAAATCTTTTTCAGAAACGATAGATAAAGTAACGGAAGAATCCTCAGACATTCCTGCCGATGATAAATCCGCCGGTGAAGAGCCTGCTCCGTCCTTAAAATCAATCGAAGACGAGTATCTTGAACGTATAGAACAGCTTGATAAATACCGAAAAGAAAAACATAAGGAAAAATTGGATGGAGTGGTTGAAGGAATCGCAGAGCTTGCGCCTTGCCCTCCTGATATACTTGAAAAACTGTGTTTTGCGCTTATTGACAGCGGGTATTCTAAAAATGCAATAAATGAGTGTAAACGTTCATCGGCGGAATATCCCGGTAACGAGGATATTTCCTTGCTGTTGGCAAAAATTTACTCCTCTACGGATCGTCATTCGCTGGCGGCCCTGCAGTATCAGAAGATTATGCGTAATAATAAAAAGCCGGAACTTAATTTCCTGCTTGGCTATAGTTACGTCAAAATGAAAAATTTGAAAGCGGCAATTAAAGCTTTTGACAGATATATTGAGCTTTGTCCCTCGGGCGCCGGCTCGGTAATTACATCTTTGTCGGTTTTTGCTCCGGAAGAATATGAAGAATTTGAACATTTTTTTGATTCTTTGAGAAAGTGTGAACTTTCGCCTGAGCAGCGTGACGAAATTGATCGGATGTTAGGTAGGGATGAGTCCGGCGATGAAATCGGGCAGGATATGGAGCATGACGTAGAGGTTGATATTGATATTGATATTGATTTGGATTTGGATGATATAATGAGTGAGGAAGCGGAAGCCGCCGGTGAAACTGAAGATGATGAAGATGACGATAGTATCCTTCCTGAGGGTTTAAATGTGCTTGACGGCTTACTGGATGATGAGGATTTATAGTTTTTATGTATAGAAAATTTTTAATTCTTTTGTTATTTTTTACTCTCTTGCCCGCCGTATCATGGCCTTTTTCTTCAGGGTTTGAGAAATTGTTTATCGATGAAGTCCAATATAAGGGGACGTTTGTCGTTGATTTTGATGAAGTATATATTCCGGAAACGGCCATTGAGAATATTTTAAGAAGAAAAGACATTTCCTGGGATGGCGCAACCCTTGCCGTCATTGTCGGCGACAGGGCTATATCATCAAGGATAATAACTTATGAAGGTAAACCTTATTATCCCTTTCTTGCTATTTGCCGTGAACTGAAATATCAGGTCTCCTGGGATTACGGCAAAAAAATAATTTCCGTTATATTGAAAGAAAAACCTGCTCAAACAATTGCCACCTTTTCCGATGACGGCCAGCAGGAACCACAAAGAAAACGCAGGAACAGGGGCATTGTAATCTCTCTGTTCCATGAGGATTTTATAAAAAACGTAATGGAAAGTGTTGTTGCCGTAAGGATAAAGGCAGATGTGATAAATACTTTTAAGCGCGACTCAAAGAAAGTTGTCGCACGTTGTGTTTTTTCCTATCCTGACGGCGCCGTTCATTATGAAGATACCGTCTTTTTGGAAGATTTGAAAGCGGGGGAGATCAGGCGTGTTGTTTTTTACACCACCAATCCTTCCGCGTCACAAACACTGACCTACAAGCTGTCGGTAGAAGAAGTAAAAGAACCGTAATTTAGTATTGGGTGGACTTGTTTTTTACCGAATAAGCTTTGAGTATACAAATAAAAAAGGGCGCTTGGCCCTTTTTTATTTGTCTTGTACACTTTAGTGTGTTTTTTGAATATGAAGTGTTCAAAAAACAAATAAACCCCCAGCTATGCTGGGGGAATGTCAGAGAGCTTTAGCTTTAAGTAAAATATCTCCAATGTTAAAATGATGAAGGTTTGCCGACCACATCATAAACAAAGGAGGTAGTCCAATGGACAAAAATAGTTTAGCACATACAATGTGGGAATGTAAGTATCATATAGTATTTGCCCCAAAGTTTAGAAGGCAAGTAATATATGGGGATTTGAAGAGAGATATAGGTAAAATCCTGAGAGAATTATGCGAACGTAAGGGTATAGAGATAATCGAGGCTGAGTTATGCCCTGATCATGTACATATGTTGTTAAGAATTCCGCCGAAATATAGTGTGTCTGAGATAATGGGATATTTGAAAGGCAAAAGCTCACTGATAATATTTGATCGTCATGCAAATTTGAAATATAAATACAGTAACCGGCATTTTTGGTGTAGAGGATATTATGTCGATACTGTTGGCAAAAATGCAAAAAAAATACAAGAATATATTCGTAAGCAACTACAAGAAGATACAGTAGCAGATCAAATAAATTTACGTGAATATGTAGACCCGTTTA
>JAVBNT010000015.1:0-42912 GCA_031551355.1 Candidatus Xenobia bacterium
CGTCTGTCCTATCTTCTTATATTATAATTTACATATTTTACTAAAAAAAAAAATAAACACACACCAAATACATCTCAAATTTTTTGTTGCTTTTTTTGGGTGGTGGTGGGGGTGTGCCCCCCCCCCCCCCCCCCCCCCCCACGGCCCTGTCTTTTTATGCGGCTTATAATTTAGAGTGCTTTGTAATCCTGAGGAATTTCCATAAGGCTTGCCGGCGGATTGTCGGAGAACTCTGTTATGAGCATTGTTGTAGTGGCTCCGGCTGCTTTCGTTACGATTGCGAAAAGTTTATTGCCTTCAAAGAAGTAGCGGATTGTTGTGCCGCCGTTCTGGTATTCTTCGTAGGGGAGTGACTTGCCGCCGACTTTGTCTGTTCCGCTGCCGACAAATTTGAGACTGTCATAACCGGCCTGTTCGCCGCCTTGCTGTTTGGGCATATCCATAACTCTGTAAGTTTTGGCCGCGTCGTCAATTGTATACATTTTGTTGTCTTTAATAAGGCTTCTCATTTTCATGTTCATTGACTCCATGATGCTTTCGGAGCCGATTACCTTGCCTTTGCTGCCCATGGTCATTTTCGTTACTATCTTTTGTCCGCCCATATCGGTCTCGACGGTATATTTCATAAAATAATTGCCGCTTTTCATTTTATCGGCAAAAGTCTTTGACAGATTCGGGCCTGCGGCAGCCATTGCGTTTGAGCTGCAGTATACAAATATTGCCAGAGCAGCTGCCAGAATTGTTGTGATTTGTTTTTTCATTTTTTCGATTCTCCATCCTTGATTTTATTATTGAAAAATGTTTTCAAATTATAGCCCATGCACTTTTTTTTGTCAAATTTCTTCCAGGATCGGTTGAGATAAGTGAAGAAGTTTTTTACGGTTGCCAGTAACTGGCGGCCGATGCCCTGTATTTTATTGCGTTTAAGTCTTTTACTGCATATCCTTTCGGTAATTTTTCAAGTACCCCCAGTTTGCACAATTTTTCAAGAGTTCTCAGTAAGTGTCTGTAACTGCAACCCAGTTGTTCGGACAGTTCTGTAAGTTTTTCATTGAAGAAACCCTCTTTATTTATCAGATAGATGTAGGCGCATAGCCTGTCTTCCAGTAGATGAAGCATGTTTGTGGTGCTGTTCAGTGTAATGCGGTATAATTTTTGAGCAAGGCCGGTTCCGACACATTTCATAAATTTTAAATTATTTTTTAAATAACTTTCATATTTTTTGAGAGGAATGCCTATGCAGATGAGCCTGTTTATCGCCTGTACCGTAGTGCTGGCCTGTTTGCCGGTCATCAATTCAACATCTCCGATAATACCTTGGGAAATGTAGAAGTTTACCAGGAGGATTTTTCCGTTGCCGGCATTTTTTAAAACCTTTGCCTTGCCGTTAAGCAGGAATATAAGATATTCTATTTGCTGCCCTTCACAGCAAAGTGTTTCATTTTGCTCGAATTCCAGGTATAGGATTCCTTCCTCATCTATATCGTCAAGTCCGTATTCCCTGAAAATGTCGGTATAGTTTATCGGTTGTTTTTGCAGATTTTTCTTGATCATATTTCCGGGCCTAAAAATATAAGAATGTGACATGCGTCATATGAAATATAAATTTATTTTACTAGACTTTAATGTAAAGGAGGCCGTTATGTATTATCTAATTTCGGTCGTAACCGGTGTTCTTATTAGCGTTATGATTGCCGTTAACGGGGGACTGACTTCTTTTTACGGTCCGTATCAGGCGTCGGTTGTCATACATATTACCGGCCTTGTGTTTGTTTCTTTTTTAATGTTGCTGAAAAGAGAGGCGTTTTTTCATAGCCGTAAGCTGCGGTTATATATTTATCTGGGAGGGCCGATCGGCGTTGCAACAACGGTTTTTAATAATATTGCCTTCGGGAGAATCAGTGTTTCCGCTATTCTTGCCCTGATTCTCCTGGGACAGAGCATATCCTCCATTATTATTGACAATTATGGTTTGTTTAAGATGGCTAAATGTCCTTTTTATGCAAGAAAGTGGTGGGGGGTTATTTTTTGTTTGTGCGGTATTTTATTTATGCTCTCCGGCAGTCAAAGGGATGCCGCCGTTCCCATATTAATTTCTTTTCTGTCCGGTATTACAATCGTGCTTGCCCGGACTTTTAATGCGGATTTGGCAAAAGAAACCAGTGTGCTTAAAAGTACCCTGTATAATTATCTTTCCGGTCTTTTGGTATCGTTTGCCGTTATGCTTTTGCTGCCGCTCGCGCCCTGGCCTCAGTTGCCTGGAATTACGGAATATTTTTGGATTTACCTGGGCGGAGTTCTGGGCACTGTGATTGTTGTTTTTTCTAATTTGACGGTTACCAAAATACCTTCTTTTTATGTTACATTACTTGTTTTTTCAGGACAGATTTTCTCCGGACTGCTTATTGATTTTCTACTGACGGGATATTTTCCCATGAAAATTTTTATCGGGGGAATTTTTGTCGCTTTGGGTATGGGGGTGAATTTGTGGTTTGATTTCCGGCAAAATTGCCGTACCGTACCGCAATCGCTATAGTCCTGCCGGAGTTTTTACCCGCAGGACTTTTGCCGACCTATACGAAAGGAATGTTTGTATAGAATTTTCAGTGTTTTTGCCGAATTTGTAAAAATAGGACGGTGTTTGCATGCAATATGATTTTGATGAGATAATAGACCGTAAAGGTACTTACAGTCTCAAGTGGGATTGTCCTGATTTTTTGAAAACCGCCGGTTTGACCGAACGTTTTGATGCCGGTACGATACCTCTTTTTACCGCTGATATGGACTTTCGCTGTCCGCAGCCGGTGATAGACGCGCTTCACAGGGTTGTAAGGCATGGCATGTACGGCTACAGCGCTCATTTATGCTGTGAGGAATACTTCACTTCAATAATGGACTGGTTCCGGAAAAGGAATGATTGGGAAATACACAAAGAGCATATTGTATATGTTGACGGAACAGTTGAAGCCCTGAAACTTTCCGTTCTTGCCTTTTCCAACCCGGGTGACGGAGTTATTATTCAAAGGCCGGTGTATAGTCCTTTTTCCAGTGTTGTAGAGAATACCGGCAGGACGCTGATGAATAATCAGCTTATAAACAATGACGGTTATTATACGATGGATTTTGAAGATTTGGAATCCAAGGCAAGTTGTCCGGGCACGAAGCTTTTGATTTTATGCAGCCCTCATAACCCTGTAGGCAGGATATGGTCTCCCGGGGAATTGAAGCGGCTGGCCGACATCTGCCGCCGTAACGGTGTTATTATTTTGTCTGATGAGATCCATGGAGATCTCATCAGACGCGGGCAGAAATTTTATCCGCTGGCATCCCTGACCGACTATGACGGGATCGTCACATGCACCGCCGTTAATAAGACTTTTAACCTCGCCGGGCTGCATTGTACAAATGTCGTTATCGCCAATAAGTCCATGCGCGAACACTTTGCCAAAAGCATCGGTTTTATTTTGCCGACGCCCTTTACGATTGCGGCGGTGATTGCCGCGTATACCAATGGCGGGGACTGGCTTGCGCAGGTGAATGAATATATCGACGGCAATATTGACTGGACTCTCAGTTTCCTTAAGGAAAAAATGCCGCTCGTTAAATGCCGCCGGCCTGATGCCACTTATATAATCTGGATGGATTTCAGGGATTACGGTTTAACACCGGAGCAGATTCATGAGCGGATTTATAACAGGGCTAATGTGGTTCTTGAAGGAGGGGTTATGTTTGACCCCGGCAATGGAGGTGGATTTGAAAGGGCTTGCCTGCCTACCAGAAGATCATTGCTTAAGGACGCTTTTAACAGGATCGCCGCCGAATTCTAATTCGTTATAGTATAACAGGGAGTTTTTTATGAAGTTTTTCGTTTCATACGGTTTATTGCTGATATTATTTTTTATGATTCAGCCCGGTTATTCCGTTTGCAGCTCTTCGTCCGCATTATCAAACGGTAAAAATGATGCTGAGAATAAAAAATCTTATCTATCTTATCCCAAGGAGGATGATAACGGCTATTGTTTTGCCGATGTTGATCTTAAAAAATATTTTCAGGAGATAAACGGCTGTGCCGTGATTTATGACCGTAGAGAAAGAAGGTATTCTTTTTATAACAGGGTTCTTGCCGAAAAAAGAGCTTCGCCATGTTCCACTTTTAAAATTCCCGCGACTCTGATTGGACTGGAGTCAAAAGTACTGCGGTCGGAGGAGACAGTTATAAAATGGAACGGAAACAAATATCCTTTTGCCGAATGGCAAAGCGATCAGACACTGGAGCATGCTTTTAAGGTTTCCTGCGTGTGGTTTTTTAGAAATGTTATCGACCACTCCGACAGGCTTATAATTGAAAAGATACTTACGCAGCTATCCTATGGAAATTGTGATATCGGCAACCGGGAAGGAAGTTATAACGGTGCGGATCCGGAGCTTAGTGGTTTTTGGCTGGAATCTTCGCTTGAAATTTCCCCATTTGAACAGGTTCGCGCTCTAAACCGGATTTTTGAGGAAAAAACAACTCAGAGTAAAGAGCATGTGGAGATTCTTAAAAATATTATGCTGACGGAAAATGCGGGCGGGATTGAAATTTACGGCAAAACCGGGACCGGCCATAAAAAAAATGCCTGGTTTGTCGGCTTTGCCGTAAAGGAAAACCGTAAATATTATTTTGCCGTCAGACTTGAGGACGATTTGGTTACAGGTAAAAAAGCCAAGGAGATCGCTATTAATATTCTTCACGGATGGCTCCGCTGAGGCTTTTTTTACTTGAGCTCCATATGCAGAATGGGGAAGGGGTTTCCCTGGCCGTCCAGCTCCGAGCGTCCTGATTTTTTGAACCCTATATGTTCGTAAAAACCGATGGCCTGGGGGTTTTGTTCATTTACGTCTACATATTTAGCCCCCAATTCATTGATTGCATAGAGGCAGAGCTGCTTGCCAAGCCCCGCGCCTGCCGTTTCCGGAGCAACAAACAGCATTTCGATTTTACCGTTTTCAACTCCGATGAATGCACATATGTTTTCCTGGTCTTTTTTTATGCATGCAAGAAAGGAAACACTTTTTATGGCTTCCCTTACCAGCGGCCGCAGCGAAATGATATCTTTTTCGGCAAGAAACGTGTGAGTTGCTCTTACCGATTGTTCCCATACATCCATTATCTGATTTTCTTCTTTTTCGTTGGGCTCGCTGATCCGTTCAATTTTTGTTTCAAACATTTTTAAATTTCCACCCATTGTCATTATGATATACCATCTGACGGCTGATTCCGCCGTCAATAATGATGTTTTCTCCGTTGATAAACCCTGCCTTTTCGCTGCAAAGATACATGACCATTTCGGCAATGTCGTCAGGGATGCCTATGCGTCCGGAAGGATGCTGAAGTCTGTCCTCTGCGGAGTCGCCGGGGGTATAGTTTTCGTCGTGCTGATAGGCACCCGTGTCTATCCATCCGGGACTTACTGAATTTACCCGTACTTTCCCCGATAGGCTTATGCTTAAAGCATGGGTCAGTGAACTGATCCCGCCTTTTGCCGCGGAATAACTTTCCGTGTCGGGTTGTGACATATATGCTCTCGTTGAGGATATGTTAATTATCGATGCATTTTTTGTAAAGTGGGGAAGCAGCAGTTTTGATATATAATAGGGCGCCGCTACGCCTATTTTCATTACCGTCATAAAATCTTCATATGAGCATGCCGATAAAATGCCCTTTTTGCTGATACAGGCGTTGTTTATCAGAAAACTGATTTTGCCGAATTTTTGTATTACATTTTCTACAAAAATTTCGATCGTGTTTTTGTCTGAGATATCCCCGTTATAATAGTAAAACTGCTCTTCTCCATACTGCTCCTTCAGCCTGTTCCCTGATATGCCGTCAATATCAATTACGGCTGTATTTATGCCGTGTTTTAGGAATTTATCACAAATACACCATCCGATACCGTTTGCTCCGCCTGTAATAACAGCCGTTTTTAAATGTTTCATAATCTTGTCGTATTCCTTGGTTTTTTTATTATATTTTATATGTGTTTTAAGTTTTTATCAATCCTCAGACTTTATAATAATCGATATTTTTTCCTTTTAGATGGTTTTAGCTTTTGTGCCGGAGGTTTTTATTTGAAGAAAATTTTAGTTTTATCATCCAGTCCGAGAATCGGCGGTAATTCGAATTTGTTATGTGACGAATTGATAGAAGGTTTTGATCATTAGAAACAAAGCAAAAAACTTAGAGCAACCTGCACAAATGTAGACAATACTGTATATAGTAACATCAAAAAATTAGTCCCGATTCAACTAGAGCAGTTTGCAATTGAACTGTCATACTTCTGCCAAACAACCGACATCGGCCAATCCATAAAATACTGGTTCGCCGCGCTACACTCGCGATGACGGCTACGCTGTCTTTTCCAAAAATGTTTACCGGATTTTAGTGACATATAGAATGCAAATTGCTCTAATATAAAAATAAAGAACTGTCTCGCAAGAACAGCGTGGAGATCCAAAGAGTTAATAAGCTGAAATGATGATTATTTTTTGATGTTACTATAATTGACGTTAAGGATATAAATATGCCGTGGCCATTATAAAATGATTTACTAAAAGAATCATCACTGCAAGAAATGCCGGATGGTTTTTACATGATGAGTGTCGGCTATGTTAAATCAAGTTGCTCTAAACTCCTTGAAGTCATGAAAAAAGCCAGGGAACTTGGAGAAAAGCTTTAATTTTACCCTGGCTTGTCTGTTGGTTTTTTATTTATATTTAGCTGAACGTACCTCTGTATAGGTAACGTGTAATTACGCCTCTTCCGTAGAAAAATTGCATATAATCGGGATCGTAGCAAAGATTAAAAGATTTTGCCTTTACATCAATTCCTCCGCCGTCTGTTGCGGAATTATTCTTTTTTCTTTCACCGTAGGAGATTATCCCGCCCCTTACGGTAAGAGAACCGTTTGGAATATTTACACTGAAATTGCCGTTGCGCGTGAAGATCATTCCTCTGACGATTGTGTCGTTGGAGTTCGGTGTTGTATTGGTTTTGTCGGGGAATTGATTTAGATGCATATGTGCCTTTGTATTTGTGCAGCTGCAGATGAGTCTATTGGGATCTTCCCTGCTGACAGTAATAGAATCCGGTTGTTGGGCACTGTTAAATGTTGAAGAAATACTTAGATCATGTGAACGGTCGGTTTCGACGACACTCAGATCCGCGACGCCTTTTTCGTCCAATTTTTCAATAATATTATTCCAGACTTTTTTTAAATTATTTTTGTTGCTTTCGACTGTTTCAAGCTCATAGTTGCTGTCGTATTTCTTTGTGTATATATTGGTGTCATCAGGCTTAAGTTTATTAAGTATTGATGATATATTTAGTGAGACTGAGCCGTCGGAATTTGTCGTTAAGAAATCCGATTCGCTGCCGAAAGAAATATTTTTGAAAGTTTCCTGCGCATAGTTTTTTCCTCTGCCAGGAAAATATTTGCCGACGCCAAACCGGGTAAATATTTTGAAGTTTGCGATTCCGTTTTCGGCTGTTGAACTTGTGTTTATATATATGAACAAATCATTGGGACTTTCACCGCTGCCCTCTCCTTTGTCGTGTATCCATAGCTGCAAAAAGTTTGCGGATGGACTTTCTTTAAGGGCGACTCCTGTTGCGTCTGTATCAAGGTAATTTATATTGTTTTTTATTTTTTGTATGGACATAGTGGTGTTGTCGCCCAGATCTATTACCTTTGCCGGTAAGTTACAGTATGGATCATAGGCATCCAAACCGGTTGGATCATAAAAAAGTCCAGGTGCAGGAACTACGGTTTCAAAGGTTTGTTCTGTGCTTTCGCCTTGGCCATTGTCTCGGCCCCCTCCAAAAAAGGCACTGTTTTGTGCGATAAAGGTCTCGGCAAACTGTTTTTGATCTTTGCTTTTTTTACAGCCAAGCTCGTATAAAACGTCTGAAAAATCCTTGCCATCTATTTTTGTTTCCAGTAAACCGTCTACCGCGTCTTTCATTTTTGTATAAGGTGAGCTTGTTTGTGTATTGTAAAAAGCCTGCCAGTATTGCAGGCAGGCTGCATCCAGTTCGGAAAGAGCCGTACCTGTTGCCGGGATTATTCTGACATTTTCCTCTGCATAGACGGAAACACCGCTGTTTTTTTCAGTGTCAAAAAAGGATCCTCCCTGAAAGGATATATCGCCTTTTGCATAAACTTTCCCCTGTCCTGTAAGTTCGCCGTATACTATCAGACTGGAAGACTCCGTGTCTGCCGTTGACTTTGCAGGTCCTACCTCAAGTGAAGGCCAGCTGCCGCTGAAAAAAAGTTCGGCTCTTTTGTTTTGAGAGATACTGTCAGTGTTTAATCGTTTGCCGTCTTCCAGAGGAGGCAGAGAGTCCAGACTGTCGACGACTGCCACAACAAGATTTGAAGAGGCCTTTACTTCTCCGTTTATAAGCAATTGTGGATTTGTTCCTGTGCCTTCAACCGGCTTGAACGTATATCTGCCGTCGGTGGAGGGCGAGGACGGATTGCCTCGTAAAATCACGTCGCTCTCGGAGAGCGTGATGTTCTGTTTGTCAAAAAACAGCCATTTGTTGTTGCTGCAATCGTATATATAAGCTCCTCCCGGCAGGTTTTCGCTGTTTTCCGATGAAAGAGAGTCCCAGGTTAATGAATTGCCGCTGCTAAGCATGGTTTTTGTTTTTTCTACATCCGTGTCTATATTGATGCCGTATTTTCCCACATTGTCCGCAGACAGCAGCTTGTCGTTTACTTTGATTGCAGAGGCATAAGCAGTGCCGTTGTTTTTTAATACAAAGCAATTTTTTCCACCGGAAGTTGATGAGACCGCTATATTCTCAAGCGAACGTATTGCCGGCGGATCTTCGGATTTTGTATCTACTAAAAATGTGGAATTGGAACCCTTTAGGCTGACTTCGATATCGCCTCTGGCAATTGATGAGGCTCCTAAGTCTTTTATATCGGTTGTTTCTATAAACGCTTCGGCGTATTGAGTCGAATTGTTTGCCACTCCCTGCACAACTATATATATTGAATTTTCCGGCACGGTCTTGTATTTTTCAAAATTTTTGTTTTTATCCAGTCTTACTGTCTCGGATTGTGAAAGGTTGAAGAGGTTGTTGCAGGACACGTACGTTAAGCCGGTGGGAATTTTCTGAGAAAGGGCGGTCAGATAATCTTTACCGTTTTTCTCGTATTCGCGGATATCCAGAAATGCTATCGTAAATTTTGAGCGGTAATTTTTTGCATCTCCGCCGATATAGCCGGTGACGATTCCATTTTCTTCATATACTTTGACAGGCTCGGTTGAACCTATGTTGGCTGACGTATTGGGAATCTCTTTTCTGAATTGCATCCAGCCTGAGTCTCTGTACAGGCGTGCCCTTGCATATTCTATGCCTGAAACAGCGGCGTAGTAAGCCTGCTCCTTTTCACTGTAGGCGTTGCCTAGTTTCAGTCCGTTGCAGGCGGAATTGGTTACAAGCAAAGCAATCATTATAATAATTGTCAGTATAAGCATTGTGGTTATCAAGAAAATACCTTTTGTTTTTTTGTTTGACGGCATATTCATAAATTCCACCTTTTTCCTAATATACTATATACATTAATTATATAAGAGCGGATTGAATAAGTCAAAAATATTTGAATATGACATAATAAGATATGTGTTTAACATAATTAAACTATGTCATTTTTTTGTGTAATAAAATAAAAACAAAACTTCGGGCCATATGTTTTTTTGCATATCAGTGACCCGAAGCTTTGTTTTTATTGTGGTATAGTGGTTTTCTGAGATGTTACGGAAAAGGGTTTCTCACAGAAAAGAGGAGAACACAGAGAGTTTTAACCGGTATTTATTCTCCGCCGCCTCTGTGTCCTCTGTGAGGGACAGATAGGAACGACCCGTGAACATTCGATGTTAAAATCGGCATGAAAAATACTAGCTTAATCAATGTGCGGCTATACGTCCGACAGATACTTTACAGCTCCTTTCCAGACGTATCCTACACTTGGTTGGCCGGTTTTGCTTTTCACTGGTACAAACGCCTTTTTCCGCATATTATTTATGTCAAAACCTTCTTTGAATATTAAGAAATTGAGGAATTTTAATTTGACGGCTTTTTCCGGACATCCGTATAGGCATTTTAGACATAGGCAGCATCTGTTGTTAATGATTGCTTTCCCGTGGGTGAACGCGATGTTTTCGGTTGGGCAGTTATCGGAACACCATCCGCATTTGCTGCATTTTTCTGATATTTTTATTTTGCCGATATATCCGAAAAACATTTGTCCGAACCCTGCAATTGAGGATGCCGCTTTGTCTATGGCTGATGGTGATGCGGATAATATTTTACCTTCTGTTATATCCTGTGCTATTTTAGATATTTTTTCCGGCATGATTTTTATAAGTTTATACAATATCTCATCAGGAGTTACGGTGATGCAGTTTGACGGCATTACAAGCATTTTTTGATATGTGACATCATAGCCTTTTTTCGATAACTCACGTATTGCCGTGAGGCGGCAGGCCCTATTGGGGAAAACTTCCCCTCCTCCGGAAACGGATATTACGGCTGCAGATGATTTCTTGCCGGGTCGAATATTTTTTATCCATCTAACAACAGGCCGCGGAGCATTGAATGCGTGTACGGGGAACATTAATATAAAAAGGTCGTATTCTTTGTTTTCCGGCAAATTTTTCCGGCAAATTTCTTCAACATTCACTGTTAATGCATTTTTTTTAAGAAAATCGGCCAGTAATTCCGCCGACATTTTTGTGCAGCCTGTTCCGGAAAAAAATGCGATATTTATTTTTTTTAGATTGGATGTTTTTTCCATTTGTGTAAGTCCGGTAATTTTCTTGGCAACCGGTGTTTCATATTTTTAATAATTTATTTTTTCTCAGGAGTGGCGCTTCACTGCTTTTTAGAGAACACTTGGTTGCTGTTCTTTTTTAAAAAGTCAAGCGCTTTTTTAAATGACTCCATAGCAACCGGTTTGTTCATTTTGAATTGATACTCATGGCCTGCTCTGCCTTCCGTTAAGGGTATAAAATATTCGTCTACCGCCACTTGTTTCTTTCTCAGGGTGTCGGCAAACTCTTTTCCGTCTTTTTCAAATGAAATCGTGTTGCTGTCGGTAATGAATGCCGGCGGATAATTTTTTGTTGCATGGTAAGTTGGCGTGGCTTCATCGCCGTAAATGTCTTTCCAGTTTTTAATGCCGAAATATGCCCAGTATTTTATTATATTTTTCAATTTTTTTCATTTCATACGGACCGCAATACAGTAAGAGAGCTTTCATGTTTTCTTCAGGTATTGTTTTTTGCATTTTCATTTTACGGGCATATTTTTCCGATGTCTGGATTACCGAAAATTGTGCGGCTATTTGTGCTCCGGCAGAATCTCCGGCCAGAAAGGTTTGTGAAGCATCAATATTGTACCTGTCCTGTTCTTTTTTCAAAAAAACATATGATTTAGACAATTGTCTTAGAGGCACAGGGTATTTTGCTTCCGGAGCCAGTTCATAATTTATGGATGCTACGGCATAACCGTTGGCTGCCAGAGCCGTTGAGAGAAATTCCGCGTCTTTTTTATCGCCGCCGACAAAACCTCCCCCGTGTATCCATATTATCAGAGGGGGTTTTATATTTTTGTTTTTAGGCAGATACAGATCCATCTGATTTAATTTGTTTGTCGAAGGGTATGTGACGTTTTCAATTACCGTTACTGATTTTTTTATGGAATCGTATCCGTAAGGCTTGGTCTTTGGTGATGTTTCAAATATCTTGCGAAGAAGTAATGCCGTTATATCAGGAGATGTTGCCGCTACTATTATTGTAAAAATCAGGAAACCGGCAATTAATGAAAAAATTATAATCTTCTGTTTTTTTTTCATATTTATTATAGCCTTATTCATAAGGTTTTATTAGAGCGGTATCCTTTATTTCTTATTATGTCAATGTTTTTTACAGAAATTCAGCAATTACTTTAAATGATTGGGTATAAAATAACCTGAGTCCTTCCTGAGTTTAAGAAGGCTTTTGCGGTTAATTATAAAAATAAAATCGGTATGCTTTTTACGGGCTATAAAGCTGCCGGTTTTTGATGCGCTTTTTGACAGCGGTTAATTTTGTTTTGGAGGTTTTTTTATTATGGAAAACAGACAGGAATATGTAATTGATATGGAAGAAGCTTTTGATTTCTTAAAATTGATCGATATTCCGGCAATGATAAAAAATTGCCGGGAGAAATGGTATAACAGGACGCTTTGCAGAGTAAATAACAGTTTGGTGAGACTTGGTATTTTTAATGAAGGAGAGTTTCATTGGCATAAACATGAACTTGAGGATGAATTTTTTTTCGTAATATTGGGAGAATTATTCATAGAGTTTGAGAATGAAACATTGGAACTGCATTCTCATCAGGGCGTTAATGTACCTAAAGGCGCTATGCACAGACCCTTTGTAAAAGAACCGACTGTAGTTTTAATGGTCGAAGCTGATTCTGTTATGCCGACCGGTGATTGATTTTTTTTGTTGTAGTATAATTTTTTCTTGATTTATATATTTTTATGGATAGAGTAATAATTTTTTGACTTTATTCATTTGTTCCGATAAGAAAAAATGTTGTTATTTTTTTTCTGAGATATGGTAATTTTTTTGTAAATATTATTGTTTTTTAGAATATAATTGATTTTTTTTGCTTGTCGTAAATGATTATCTAATCAGTTTAATATTTTGATTATTATCTGAATAAAGTATATTTTTTATTTTTTTTATAATATATTTAATTTTTCTCTGAAATATTTGTAACTTATATTATTGTTTATGGATGAAAAGTATTTTTGTTATGGTTAAATAAAATAGTTAAAACTGTTTTATTTGTATTTTAAAAATAAATCAATTAATAATTACTTTTGTTCGTTTTTTTTAAGGAGAGTCTTTATGTTTTTTGAAGAGTTTCCGGTAACGGTTGTTAGAAAAAGAATAAAAAATATGTATCTGCGCATTGCCGGCAGAAACCTGGAGGTAAGGGTGAGTGCTCCTGTTGGGATGCCTGATTCTGTTATCAGAGAATTTGTATTGTCAAGGATGGACTGGATCCGGGAGCGTAAAAATTTATTGGCGGAGAAAACCGCGGCTCTTTGGCAAAATTATTGTCAGGGCGATTGCTATTCTTTATGGGGCAAAAAATATAAGTTGAAACTAAATCATTCACCATTGGAAAAAAAGGTCTCTATTACCGGAGACTTTATCACTTTGCATCTCGACGAAAAAGCTCCGCTGAGCTGCAGAAAAAAAATACTTGATGAGTTTTTACGTACAGAGTTATTGGAAAAGCTTAGAGAATTAGCTCCTCGCTGTGAGGAACTTGTCGGTGTAAGCGCCGGTGAATACAAAATAAGAGATATGAAGACCCGCTGGGGTTCCTGCAACATTGTAGACAAGCGTATTTGCCTGAATTTACGTCTTTCTGCCAAGCCTGTGGAATGTCTTAAATACGTAATAATACATGAACTGCTGCATTTGGTCGTGGCAAACCATGGTAAAAAATTCCATGACTGTATGGATAAGCTTTATCCCGGCTGGCGTTGCTTAAAGAAAATCTGGTTATAGTTTTTATTTTTAATAGCCGGAATCATTTATTAAATATGAGTTTCTGGTGATATTTGGTCTTGACAGTTGAGCGGCTGTTCAATTATAATGGAAATATAGTTGAATGCTTGTTCAACCGTTTGGCAAAAGGGGCATTTATGTTATGAATAGTGGGGATTTTGCATGTGATTGTGAAGTAATTCATCCTGAAGTTCTCGAAAAGGTCAATGAATTTATGCCTTCGGGTGAAAGGCTTGCGGAGCTTGCACTTTTTTTAAAGCTGTTCGGTGACTTTACTAGGGTTAGGATAATGTGGGCGCTTAGCATCAATGAGATGTGTGTATGTGATTTGGCCGTACTCTTGAATATAACTAAATCGGCAATTTCACATCAGCTTAAGCTACTGCGTGACGCAAATCTGGTATCGTTCCGAAAAAACGGCAAGATTGTTTTTTATTCGCTTGCGGATGAACATGTCGGCTCTATATTGGAACAGAGTATGGTTCATATAAGCGAATAAATATTTTTATCGTTTGGGGGAAGAAGACGCTATGCCGGAAGTTATAAAGAATGAAGTAAAAACAGATACAGATAATAATCTTGAAAAACAGGCTTCTTCAGACTGCGTTCCATTTAAAAAGAAAAAATTTGTGTTGGAAAACCTTTCCTGCGCTTCCTGCGCAGCAAAAATAGAACAGGAGCTGAGCGGGCTTGAGGGAGTTGTTTTTGCATCTGTTGATTTTGTGACAAAAAGACTTGTTTTGGAGTTTGATATCTCCGCCGATTTTGGCATTTTGCTTGATAGAATGGAAAAAATTGTCAAGGATATAGAGCCGGAGATAGAAATTCGCGAAACGGTGGAGTTCTCATTTATACAATATAAGGACGTGCGTTTTAACGGAAAAAATCTGTTGAGTATTTTTGCCTTGATTTTATTTGTTATTGCTTTGGTTTTGAAAGTGTCTGCGGATATTTCTTTTTTTCTGTTTCTGCTGAGTTATATTTTGGCCGGCGGACAAGTTGTTTTCAAGGCTGTCCGGAATATGTTCAAGGGTGATTTTTTTGATGAAAATTTTTTGATGAGTATTGCCACGATAGGAGCGTTTATTCTCGGTCAGCCTGCCGAAGGCGCAGCGGTGATGATTTTTTATCAGATTGGTGAGTTTTTTCAGGAGCTTTCTGTCGGGCATTCGAGAAAATCAATTGCGGCTCTTATGAATATACGTCCTGATTTTGCCAATCTTAAATCGGGAGACGGTTTTGAAATTGTTTCTCCTGAAAAGGTTAGAGTAGGGGATATTATTTTAATAAAAGCCGGCGAACGGGTTCCCCTTGACGGCGTTGTTATTAACGGTGAATCTATGGTGGATTATTCTGTGCTGACCGGTGAGTCGGTCTCCAAAAAAATAACCGTTGATGATGAGATTTTAAGCGGGGCTGTGAATATTTCCGGTTTGCTGTCCGTCAGAGTTACAAAGTATTTCAGTGAATCATCGGTCTCCAGAATCCTTGAACTCGTTCAAAATGCTTCGGAAAGTAAATCTGTTACTGAAAAATTTATAACTAAATTTTCCAGAATTTATACTCCGGCAGTTATTTTTATTGCTGTATTGCTGGCCTTGATTCCTCCGTTGCTTTTTTCCGGTGAAACATTTTCTCAATGGGCTTACAGGGCTCTTGTTTTTCTGGTGATTTCCTGCCCATGTGCTTTAGTATTATCGGTTCCGATTGGTTTTTTTGGAGGTATAGGAAAGGCGTCACGAAATGGTGTTTTAATAAAAGGCGGTAATTTTTTGGAAGCATTGGCGCATATAGACACTGTCGTTTTTGATAAAACCGGAACGCTTACCAAAGGAGTTTTTAATGTGACGGCTATAAATGCCGAGAAAGGTTTTCCGGAGGATTCCCTTCTTAAGTGTGCCGCTTATGCCGAGTATTACTCCAATCATCCCATCGCAAAATCTATTTTGTCGTCTTATCATGGTGAGATTGAAGAGGATGGAATAAAGGATTATCAGGAGATTCCCGGTCTTGGTATAAAAGTTTTGATCAAAGGCAGGCCGGTGTTGATTGGCAACGCCGGATTAATGCTTAAGTATCAAATGGATTTCCGCCGGGTTGAATTTCCCGGGACCGTCGTTTATATTGCCGTAGACGGGAAGTATGCCGGCAATATTCTTATATCGGATGAGCTTAAGGAAGATTCCGCCTATACTGTTAAGAAACTTAGAGAGCTTGGTGTTCGAAGGATAGTGATGCTGACCGGCGACAACAGGGCCGTTGCCGAGAGAATCGGTACTTTGCTTGAACTGGACGAAGTATACGCCCATCTTTTGCCGGAGCAGAAAGTGGCAATGTTTGAAAAATTTGATAAGGAAAAAAAATCCGCCGGGAAAATAGTCTTTGTCGGTGATGGGATTAATGACGCTCCTGTTCTTGCGAGGGCCGATATCGGTGTTGCGATGGGCGGACTGGGGGCGGATGCAGCTATTGAAGCTTCAGATATCGTTATTATGACTGATGAGCCTTCCAAGCTTGTTAAAGCTGTGGAAATTGCCGATAAAACCAGGAGAGTTGTCTGGCAGAATATTGTTTTTGTACTGATTGTAAAAATGATATTTTTGTTATTGGGCGCATTTGGTGTGGCGACAATGTGGGAAGCTGTCTTTGCAGATGTTGGTGTTTCCCTGTTGGCGGTGATGAATGTTGTTCTTTTTATGAAGACTGAGTCTCAGTCTTATGGAAAGTAGCATGTGAGTTTTTTTTGCGGAATGTTGGTAAAATGGATTTTATATGTGCGGAGAGAATTTTGCTGACTTGCTGATTATATTATGAGAAAGAGGGGGTGGGTTTGATGAAAAAGATTAAAATGTTTTTGCTGGAGTCGTGTCCCTATTGCCGTGAAGCACTTAAGTGGATTGATGAGCTCTATCTGGAAAATCCTGCTTATAAGGAGTTGGAGCTGGAAAAGATCGATGAAGAGAAAAACTGTGATATTGCGGAACGATATGATTATTATTATGTACCTACTTTTTATGTGGGGGATGAAAAACGTCATGAGGGTGTAGCGACAAAAGATGCTGTCAGAAATGTCTTTGATGAGGCTTTAAAGTGATGCGTATTATAATGTTTGAAACGAATAATTGTTTTACGTAAGAGAATAAGGAGTGTAATTATTGTTATGAAGGTATTGCTGGTTAATGGAAGTCCGCATCCCAAAGGTTGTACATATACGGCATTAAATGAAGTTACGAAAGAATTTGTAAAAGAAGGTATTGATTTTGAAATTTTTCATATAGGCAAACAGCCAATCCGCGGATGTATTGCCTGCATGGCTTGTGTTAAATCCCAGGAAGGATATTGTGTTTTTGATGATGATCCGGTTAACGTGGTTATTGATAAAATACGTGCTTCGGACGCACTGATTATTGGTTCTCCTGTCTATTACGCTGGAATTTCCGGGCAAATAAAATCATTTATGGACAGAGTTTTTTTTGCCGGACGCGGTTTTGAAAACAAACTGGCATCGTCTGTTGTGAGTTGCAGAAGGGGAGGAGCCAGCGCGGCTTTTGATCAGATGAATCACTATTTTACGATCAGCAGTATGCATGTGATTTCATCACAGTATTGGAATCAGGTTCATGGCCATATGCCGGCTCAGGTAATGCAGGATGAAGAGGGGCTGCAGACGATGCGGACTTTGGGTAAAAATATGTCCTGGCTTTTAAAATGCATAGAACTGGGGGCTAAATATGATGTTGCCAAACCGAGATATGAAGAGGTTGTCATGACTAATTTTATCAGATAAAAACCCTGGTATTATCGGGTTTTTTAAAAAAAATAAAGCGAATACTTATTAGCTTACTTTTAAAACTAATATTGTCGATTGTAAATAAAAATGGCTTTGTAAAGTTATTTTTATTGTTTTTTTTGCGGTTGTTGACTTTTTTTTGCAGAGGTGCTATAATTATTTTTAGGCGAATGATTGTTAGCCTAGTTGCTAAAATATGTTAGAAAAATCTTCAACTAAGAAAAAAATATTTATTGCCGCAGTGAATTGTTTCTCCTCTAAAGGGTATAAACAGTGTTCGATGAATGAGCTTGCTGCTGTTGTGGGTATACGGGCTTCCAGCCTATATAAGCATTTTAAAAATAAAGAAGAGATTCTGCATGAAATTTTTGAGTATTATAAGATAAACTTCAATAAATACAGAACTCCGATAGAGAAGGTTTTGGAAGCGGCAGAGTCTAAAGATTTTCTGGAAATTATTCCGATGCTGTTTTTTTACTTCGGAACTGAGAGCGAGCAGGGTTTTATGATGAAAATCTCTCGCATAGTTGTGGATTTGAGATTTGAAAATAAAGAGGCTCAGAAGCTTTATAAGACTGTTTTTTTTGATGAAGCGACTGATTATCTGCATACTGTGTTTACGGAACTGATTAAGTCCGGCAAGGTTAAGCCGTTTAATTATGAAGCGGTATCGTTTCAGTTTATGGGATTTACCCATAT
This sequence comes from Candidatus Xenobia bacterium, assembly GCA_031551355.1. GTDB lineage: Bacteria > Vulcanimicrobiota > CADAWZ01 > CADAWZ01 > CADAWZ01 > JAVBNT01. Next base: position 18,119 of record JAVBNT010000015.1, read on the forward strand.
GTTGTTTTCAATGGCCTTTTTGGACGGAGTTTCTAAAAAAGAAATTGAACGTAGGTATGTAGAAGGAATTGAACTTTTTGCCCGCGGTCTGGGTAATGCCCGTTTGTTTGAACAGGAAACCTAGTTTTTTGAAAAAAATTATACAGGTCTAGGAGGGGGAGGTGTCGCTTGATTTTTGCCGGAAGCCGTTTCCTTAAGCTGTTTTCCTAGAGACACTTAAGACGTTGGCTCAAATATTCCGGGGGGAGATATTTGAATTAAAATTTAATAGAGTTTTAATGTTGGCTCAATCAAGCGACTCCAAACTAATTAAGTTTGATATATATAAAAGGGGCTGTCGTGCATAACGGCGGCTCCTTTTGTATGATAAAAGATAATGGTGTAGTGCGCCTAATTCCGGCATTTGCCGGACAAATATAATCAATGTTGTGTGTTGTGTATTCCCGCAGGTTTTTATCTGTGCTGTAAAGAAAATTAAAAAATCTCCATGTTTTTTCTTATTTTACAAGGTATTTAGAGGTTTTTATATGATTGTACAGGTTCGTCCCGTTTCCATTAGTGATGCTGCGGAAATAAATACGCTGAGAAGGATGCCCGGAGTTTTTGAAAATATTCTTGGACTTCCGTCTGAGCGTGTTGATTTTAATGAGAAGTATTTGTCCGGACTTGGTAAAGAAGCTCACATATTGGTTGCCGTTAATATGTCGGAAGAAGGGGAATACGCCGAAGAAGCTGATGATGAAGCAGAAGAGGCTCGAGATGGTGGCAACACTCTTAAACATGGGATGATTCTCGGGATGGCCGGGCTGAACATTGATCCGGTTCTTCGCAGGAGACACTGCGCAAGTGTCGGGATGATGGTTCGCAGTGCTTTTCAGAACAAGGGCGTGGGCACTTTGCTTCTGAAAAAATTACTGAGTGTTGCCGATAACTGGCTTATGCTGAAGAGAATTGAGCTGGGCGTTTTTGCCGACAATAAAAGAGCTATTCATTTATATAAAAAATTTGGTTTTATCGCTGAGGGTGTCAAAAAACAGTCGGTGATACGTAACGGTGAATATGTGGATGAGCTTATGATGGCCAGAATTAAAGATTGAATTTTTTCGTTTTTTTCCGGCCTGAAGATATCGGCAATATTATTTGCTATAAAAGGACACATGTATTGAGGTGGTTAAATGTTCAAGATAGGGTGCCATTTATCGGTCGCCAAAGGGTTTTATTCCATGGGAAAGGATGCCCTTAAGATTGGTGCCAATACCTTTCAGTTTTTTACGAGAAATCCCAGGGGAAGCAGGGCAAAGCCGATAGATCCTGAGGATATCAGCCGTTTTTTAAAGCTTTCAGAGGATAATAATTTTGCGCCTGTTTTAGCACATGCTCCTTATACGTTAAATGCGTGTTCCGCGGATCAACGAACAAGGGAATTTGCGTTTGAGACTATGGCCGATGATTTGCAAAGAATGGAATATTTGCCCGGATGTTTTTATAATTTTCATCCTGGAAGTCATGTGGGGCAGGGAGTTGGAGCCGGGGTTTCACAAATTATTTCACTTTTAAACTCGGTTTTATTCCCATTGCAGTCCACTACTGTTCTGCTTGAGACGATGTCCGGTAAAGGCAGTGAGGTCGGCAGCCGTTTTGAGGAGATACGCTGCGTTATTGACGGCGTTGTTTTGAAAGATAAAATGGGAGTCTGTCTTGATACCTGCCATGTTTATGATGCCGGTTATGATATAGTAAACGATCTTGACGGCGTATTGGATGAGTTTGACAGTATTATCGGCTTGGACAGATTGCAGGCCATTCACATAAACGACAGCATGAATCCAATTGCCCATCATAAAGACCGCCATCAGAAGCTTGGGGAGGGTTTTATTGGCTTTGATGCTGTTGTCAGAATTATAAATCACCCCAAATTGCGGGAAATTCCTTTTTATCTTGAAACACCAAATGAATTAAGCGGTTATGCGAGAGAAATTGCTATGCTCAAAAAAGCCTATAAGGATGTTATTTAGTTTATGAGCGGATATGAAAATGTCAGACAAAAACTTTTTGAGATGGCGGATGCCAAATACAGGGCTTTTTCGGAAAAGCTGAATCCCGGAATTGATAAAATAATCGGTGTGAGGGTACCAATTATCAAAAAACTGGCAAAAGAGATTTCCCAGTCTGATTGGAGGGGCTTTCTTGGGACGGCGGACGGCGATTATTTTGAGGAAATAATGCTTCAGGGACTTGTGATCGGTTTTATCAGGGCCGATATTGAAGAAGCTATTTTTTATATAGAGAAATTTGTTCCGAAGATACAGAGCTGGGCTGTTTGCGACTCTTTTTGCAGCGGGCTGAAGATTGTTAAAAAAAACAGGCAGAGAGTTTGGGATTTTATAAAGGCTTATCTTTTTTCCGAAAAGGAATTTGAGGTTCGTTTTGCTGTGATAATTATTATTGATTTTTTTATAGATAAATATCATCTTGCTGATGTTTTTGAAATTTTTGAGTCGATAGGACATGACGGGTATTACGTTAAAATGGCTGTTGCCTGGGCGCTGTCGCTATGTTTTATTCGCTTCCCTGAAGAAACTGCGGCGTATTTGAAGCGCAGCACCATTGATGATTTTACCTGTAATAAAGCCCTGCAGAAAATAATCGAATCAAATCGTGTTTCTGATGAGGTTAAAGCTGCTGTCCGCCTGATGATGCGGAAATAGTTTATGTTTTTTATTTAGGCGAACTGTTTTTATTGAACACGTCCGCGCCATTGCCTGATATCTCTTCCTGTGTGTGCCACAATTCCTGAAGCTTTTTTTCCCAGGCCTGCTGATTTGTGTGAATTATTCTTCCGGCAAAATTTGCACGTATAAATTTCAGGCTTGGCGTAAGTTTGACTGCCATACGATAGCCGGCATTTTCAGGTTTACAAAGTTCCTTGTCTGTATAACTAATTATCTCGCGTTTGAAACTGATGGCTTCCAAAGCCCGGTTAAGATATCCGGCAAACCGGAAAAAATTGCCGCTGGTATGATATACGAAGGTCGCACTGTCGGTTTCGGCAAATTCTACGGCTGCAAATTGTCCGTCGGGAGATGATGCAATCAGCCAAATTGCATACGGGTCGGGCGGTGAGGTGCTGCTCTTGGGAATGTCTGCTCCGGCAAAAGATTTTTCTGATTCAAATGTCTCTTTAGAATTATAATTTTTTTTGAAGCCCATATAAATATGTTCCGGACAACATAAACTGCTGAATGTTTTATAGCTGTCTCCGGCTCTGGTTTTAGATATTTTGGCTTTGATGGCTTCTGCAAATGGCTTGGACTTTTCTGCTAACAGTGCAATAGAAGCGGCTGCACCTTCCGGCATCAGTTTGGCAACTTCCGATGCCTGCGGAACTGTCATGGATGGTTCTATCTCTTTTACTGCCGAAAGTGATTTTTCACGTATTTTGCGGATTTGTTTTTCCACCGCTTCCATAAAAAGTGAGGTGGCGTAACCCAGTTTTGAAAAAGTATAGCTCTCACCCGTATCCATATTCAAAGTAAGTTCATAATCAGATTTGCTTATACCGGTAACAAAACACAGCGGTATACGCTGCGGGCTTGTATCGTCCGGCAAAACCGCTACGCAGTTTTCGTGTATCTGAAAAGCAGCGGAGCCGCCTAGAGTAACTCCATTTTCAGCAAAAAGGAAATTACCGTGAGCCGTAACCAACGGAGAACCGGAAATAAACAGTGCTCTTAGAGCGGCTTTGCCGTATGCCTTACTCAGTGAGTCATAAAACGGCTGGAGCAGGCTTCCCATACGTGAGAAAGTATAGTTGCCACCGTCAGACTTTACGGTTATTGTATAATCTCTCTGCGTCATAACATTTATGTCGGCAAAAAGTATCTCCACCGCATCGAAGAGTCCTGTTACCGACAGAATCTGTTCGTCAATTTTTAGATTGACTTCTCCGTTGATAAGAGAGGAAGCTGAGTGGGCTTTGTATTCAATATTTTCAGTATTGCCGCTGTTTGTAATAGACGGTATATTCATTTTACTGTCTCCGTGTTTTTGTGTGCAGTTTTTTGTCCAAGTGTTACAGAGCCCGTCTGGGATGAGGCGCTGTAACGACCAATGTCATTAAGTTAAAGAGAAAAGGGTTTCTCACAGGGAAGAGGAGAGCAAGAGAGGTTTTAACCGGCATTTATCCTCCGTGGCCTCAGAGAACCAAAGATGTCAAAACCGGTTATAAAAAATACTAACTTAATGACATTGTGTAACTATGCGTTCTCTTATTGATTGAAGAAAATGATTATCCCATCTTTGTTCCGCATCCACCGCAGAATTTTGTTCCGGGAGGATTATCATCTCCGCAGGCCCGGCATTTTGCGGAAGCGTTCGCTTCGGTGAGATTCAGGCCGCAGTTATTGCAGAAACGTACTGTCTGTGCATTTTCCGCTCCACATTTTGGGCATTCTTTTAAACCGAGACTTGCTCCGCAGTTATTGCAGAATTTGCCTATTCCCGCCGGTTTGGCACATGAAGGGCAGATTGTCGTTTTACTCTCTATTTTGCCCTGCCAGACGGTGGCAGATTGTCCGGCGTCGTCTATATTCCGCTTCATTGCATCTGCCCGTGTACGTGCAACATAAATTTCCTGGCGTGGCGCACATGATACACATAAACCTTCATCTTCATTTTGACAGTTGTCACAAACATAATGGTTGCAGGACGGACAACGGTGAAAATGCTGCTTTGCCTCGTTTTGTGCCCGCATAAACGCTTGTTCATGCTCCTTTTGCCATTCGGGGCTTTTGCCTTCAAAACGCTCTGAGAGTATGTCTGTTCCCCGCTGTGCAATGTTGCCGATTGTGCCGGCCCTGCCGCCGACAAAGTTTCCCAGAATGCTTGCTCCCTGCGCAAGCCAGCGAAGTCCCTTGCCTTTTTTATAGGTCTCGCTCTCTATAAAGCTTGATTTATATCCATCCTGACAGATATCGCAGTAAAAAGTGAATTGGAAACCGGCCTCGGTAGAATTGTTCTCATGGTTTCTGGTGAATTCCTGAAGCATTGATTTTTTTCTCCTATTTTTTACTTAGTTTGCTGCCACAGGCAGTGCATTTAATGTTTTCGAAAAACTGTAATTCACCACAGCGGGAATTATTGCAGCGGATTGTTAAATCTGCACCGCAGGAACCGCACTTTTCATCTGTAAACGTTTGCTGATGGCAGGACGGGCAGAATACATAGAGAGTGCGGCCGCAACCGCCGCATACCGTATGATTTTTGTCTATGGTAAGCAGACAGGAGGGACATTGGTATCCGAAAGGGCTGTGGCTTTGGCAGTTGGTGCAAATTCTGCAGCTGCGCTCAATTAATTCTCTGCAGTGAATACAGGGTTGTTTGTAGGTAGCCATATCAATTGCCACCTCCTGGCGTTAACGGTTTTCTTAATAACTCATTTGCCATTTTATTTCCCCTTTTACTTTCTTATTTGCTTTTTGTTTCGTTGTTTCAGGGCTTGCCTCCTGTCTCTAATGCAAATATATGATTTTATTTTGTTTGAGGTGTTTGTCTATTAGTTCTTTTGTATATTTTACGGAAATTATAGAACCGTCAAAAAAATCTGCTGCCCATTACGGGATGCGGATTTTTTAAGTTTTTAATTACAGGTAAATATCTTTAATGTTAAGTTTTTCACTTTATTTTAACCTGTCACCATAGTTTTCCAGTATATAGTCTACATCCTTGTCTCCGCGCCCGCTAAGGTTTACGAGTATTGAGCCGAGCTTCATTTGTTTGGCCAGTTTCATGGCAAAAGCGACAGCGTGTGCACTTTCCAGTGCAGGAATGATTCCTTCACATTTTGACAGTGTAAAGAATGCGTCTACAGCTTCATCGTCCGTTGCCGAGACATAATTGACTCTGCCGATATCCTTAAGCAGCGCATGTTCCGGACCTGTTGCCGGATAGTCGAGTCCGCTGGCAATGGAGTATACCGGCAGCGGCTCGCCTTTTTCATCCTGCAGCAAATAACTTTCAAAACCATGCAGGCAGCCTTTTTTACCGAATGTCATTGAAGCAGCGTGTTCTCCCGGATTTACTCCCTTGCCCATCGGTTCAACTCCGTAAAGTTCTACAGGATCGGCTACAAAAGGTGTAAACATTCCAATGGCATTGCTGCCTCCGCCGACACAGGCACATACTGCGTCCGGCAGTAGTCCCGTCATTTCCTGGAATTGTTCTCTCGATTCGATTCCTATTATTGTCTGAAAATCCCGAACCATCAGAGGAAACGGGTGCGGCCCTACAGCCGAGCCTATACAGTAAATGGAGTCTTTATAATTTTTAAGATACGATTCAAATGCCGAATCAACGGCTTCTTTAAGTGTTTTTAGTCCATGGGTTACCGTTATTATTCTGGCTCCCAATATTTTCATGCGCCCGACATTGGCCGCCTGTTTGCGTATATCTACTTCACCCATGTGTATTTCACATTCAAGGCCAAAAAAAGCGGCCGCTGTTGCCAGTGCAACCCCATGCTGCCCTGCTCCGGTTTCGGCAATCAGTCTTTTTTTACCCATAAATTTTGCCAGCAGTGCTTCACCCATACAATGGTTTATTTTGTGGGCGCCGGTGTGGTTCAGATCTTCACGTTTTAGATATATCTGACACATTCCAAGACGTCTTGACAGTCTCTCGCAGTGATAAACAGGAGTTGGCCGTCCTTGAAACTCTTTTCTGATCCGCCTGAGTTCATTTATAAATTGAGCGGAATGGCATATTGTCCGGTATGCCACCGATATTTCTTCAAAAGCCGACTTTAATTCTTCCGGTAATACTGCTCCGCCGTAATTTCCAAAATAGCCGTTCAGGTCGGGGTATTGCTTTATATAGCTGTTATAGTTCATTTTTAATCTTCCCGGGTTATATTTGCGTAATGCCTATTTCCGTAATGCTGTTTTTTGCTGCAGGTAATTGTTTTTCTATTTTGATATTTATCGCATCGTTTTCAATAAAGGCTCTTATGACTGCTCCATCCTGAACCTCTTCGTCTACGAGTTTTCTTGAGATTGGTATGATCAGGGCATTTTCTATTATTCTTCTCATATTTCTGACGCCGAACTGCGGGTCATAACTTTTATCACAGAGATGATTTATAACCTGTTGGTCTATCTCAAGTCTGTTTTTATTTTTTTGTATTTTTGCAGCCCATTCATCTATAACCATGCTGCAAATATTTCTTATATTCTCTACCGATAGGGTATTAAACAGTATTAGTTCGTCTATTCTGTTTATGAACTCCATCGAAAATCTCTGTCTAAGTATTGTCACAAGAGCGTCTTTTATCTCATTTACAGATAATCTGGACTCCGCATTATAATTGTTGGCGGCAATTGAAGCTCCCAGATTGGAAGTCATTATTATTAGTGTATTTCTAAAATCAACGAGCTCTCCTTTGCCGTCTGTAAGCCTGCCGGCATCGAAAACCTGGAGAAAGATGTTGAATATCCTTTCGTGTGACTTTTCAAATTCATCAAGCAAAATGAGCGAATGCGGATTTTTTCTTACCGCTCCCGTAAGCTGGCCTTCTTCATTGTAACCGACGTATCCGGGAGGAGCTCCTATCAGCCGGGCTATTTCATGTGATTGACTGTATTCCGACATGTCAAACCGGTGGAAATTTTCTTCTCCGCCAAAAACTTCTTTGGCAAGAACACGGGCCAGTTCCGTTTTGCCGACTCCGGTGGGTCCGGCAAAGAAAAATACGCCTAAGGGCCTGTTTTCATTATTCAGTCCGGCCATGAAAAGTCTTATGCGGTCACATACTTTTTCTATTGCTTCGTCCTGACCTATTATTTGGGATTTTAATGCGGCTTCGATGGACTTTAACGAAACTCCCTTTTTGGCGATTTTTTCGATCGGCAGTCCGGAGCGTTTTGAAACTGCTTTCTCCAGATCTGCCAGTGAAAGACTGCTCTTTTTTTCCATAAGGGCTATCGCACATGATTCGTCTATAAGATCTATTGCTTTGGCAGGGAAGTAGCCTTCTTTTATGAATTCATAAGCCAGTTCTGCCGCTGAGTCCAGAATATCGTTTTCTATTGATATTCTGTGATGTGCGGCCAGGCGCTTACTCTCTTTTTTGAGCACTTCCCTGGTGTCTTGCTGATTTAATTCCTTGAGAATTATTTTTTCGCAATTTCCTGAAAGTACCGGGTCTTTGGCATATATTTTTTCGAAATCCGCAGGTGTTGTTATGAATATTGCCCTGATAATTTGTTCGTCAACGAGTTTCTTTATTTCGTTTACCATCGACAGCATATTCCAGGTTACACGCTCTTCGTCGTAAATTTCCATTACTGAATCAAAAACGAGTATATGCCCCGGGAAAGCTGATGTTTTCAGAAAGTTTTTAAAGCGGTTATCAGCATCTTTTTTTGTATCTCCCAGTATCTGCATGATTTTATTTCTGGAGATTTCAAGAACTCTCGTATGTTTTATTGATGCCGGCCCGTCTGTTTTTAAATAGATTGCAATACCCTCGGCTAGGCTTGTTCTGCCTGTTCCTCTTTCACCGATAATCACCGGGCAGTTAGCTTTCGTTTTTACCAGAGTCTGACTTATTTCACGCAATTCATTATCTCTGCCGTAAGGAAGAGCCGTTTTTTTTGCGGCTCCGAGTGCGCTTAGATCACGATCAAAAAACTGTGTGCCGGAAATGCCGGACTGTTTTTCAGTTGCTACCGGTGATGATATTTGCGGCTGCGCAAACGGAAAGCCCTGCTGCATAAATTGCACGGCAATAGGAACAGGGTTGGAGATTGTGTGTACCCTGGCCGGTTTCACGTCGCTGTCGTATGTTTTTTGAAAATCCTGACCCTCATTTTTTATTTGATGTTCAATCTCTTCAAAAGCACATGTCTGCTCGGACAATGTTCTCATTGCACAGCCGGGTCCGGCGTTTACAAGCGCATGCCAGATGTCTTTTTCGGATATGGAAATACTGTTTGAGGACTGTGCATTTTTTTCGGCGTTTTCAAGGATGGATATTATTCTTGGAGTTTTTGCCGCCGATTCCAATGAAAGCCCCTTGTAATCATCCATAAAAGTCTCAAGTTTTGACATAATGGCTTCCGTATCTATTGCCATTTCGCGCAGAACATCATAGATACTGCCTTTCTCATGCAAAATAGCCCATAGAAAATGTTCTGTGCCGACAAAGCCGTTTTCATGTTCTTTTGACTTTTTTTCAGCTGTAAGAAGGCATTTCTTTACAAAATCACTGGGATTTATTGTCATATTGGGCGGCTCCGGTTGTCTATTTGTCTGGGGCCTGTTGGTTTTATATAAACAGACCTTAATTAATTTCCTTTGTCGTGGCGTTTATTCCTATCTGTCGGCAGTTCGGTATAAAATATTCTGAACCTGTATCATTACAAATTGAAGGCGGTTATATATTGCAAAAACCGGACGTCTATGTTGAAAATTGATGTTTCGCATAGGCAAATCCGGTTTTTTAGATTTGAAAAATCAGCTTGTTTATTTTGCAGAGATGACTGTTTTTACTACAACTCTGTCTTTTTCTATTGAAGTTGCGGTCCAGACATCTTCCATTGCACCTATTTTTTCGGCACAAGCCCGAAAATCTTCGCCCCAAACAAGTATAAATCCCTTCATCATGGACGTATAAGCGTCTATTTTGTCATGTGTTACCATGACGGTATTTTCATTAATAAATTTTTTGATATTTTTGATGTTTTTGTTTTTTGCCAGGGTTTTATTATTTGTCTGTAAATATTTTTTTATTTTATTGGGAGCATACGGAGTTTTCTCAAAAAGCAATTTGTTTTCGTATGCGCATATTACGACGGTGCCGTCCTGGCTCTGGTACATATCATGTCCGTCAATAAACCTTTTTCTGAAGTCCTGGGGAATTATTTCCGCAATTTTTTGCGGATTTTTTAGCTCCACTGCAACCATAACCGGATATTTAAACATATATTTAGATTTTTTTTGCCCGGCGGTCTTTTTCACTTCTTCGGGAGTCCGGCCGTCATCAGAGGTTTCTTCTTCAGAGCCTCTGAGATCAGCTTCGTATTCATCATTCTGATAATAGCTGTATGCTCTGCCGGAAAAGATGCTGTAAACCGTATCGAGGTTTACTTCGGTTATTTCATAGAATGTAGTTACCGTGTCATGGCAGACCGGCCTTACGTTTTTACCCCAGTCTATACCGAACAGCTCTGTGTAGGCGGTGTCGAGGAGTGTGGAAAATACCCTGCCGGAGATGCTGTCATCTGAAGAGGTGTATGAGCACAAGTTGGTCGTTATGTCAGGTGAAGTCTCCAATTCTCTGACCAATTGTTTTGCGTTCTGTTTAAAGGCCTTCATTGTTTCTTCTTTGGTTCTGATTTCCGATGATACGGTTATTCCGTTTTTGTCTCTGGCTGCCGTTATATAAAATGATTCCATAGACTCCATGGCTTTTATGATCGATTTGTCGGTATCGGTCATTGTCAGCATTTCGCTGGCGGTGTCGAAAATCTCGTCTGTGTCATATTCTTTGATATTTTTTATTTTTTCAACATCGGCAAACAACTCGAGAATATTGGCGCCGCTATTATCCGCTACTCTTGTATAAGCCCTGTTTTTAGCCAGCGACTCCGCTTTTCCGGATATTGTTTTTATCGTTTCGTCCAATGCTGCCGTATTGTTGCTGAGGATGAGGTTGGTTTTCCCCAGTCCGGCATACATTTCGCTGCTATACGTTTCGGATTGAAATATTACATACCCGTCCCTGTTTTGTTCTTTGATGATGCCTAAAAGCGCGGATAGTCTCATCGCTTTGACGTTGTCGGAGATTGGCATTATTATTACAAAAGGCATTTTTTCGTTATTTTCCGGTTTTTCTTCTTCCATATTCAGATCTGCATTGCGAGCGGTATCGGTGTTGTTTTGTCCGGGTGTTATGTCCAAAAGCCCGAAGCTTACCGACGGAGGAGCAAGTGACGCTATCATTGTCATGGTAAGAAAGTCCATACCGATATAATTGATGATTTCTTTAAATACAAAATAGTTTTGTAATTTTAACGGCAGGGATGGATCGGTTATGAAGTCTTTTTCACAGGCAACGTTAGCAAAAAAGAAAGTTTTTGCAGGAAAGAGTTCTGCCGGCCTTTTTTGAGCTTCAGCGAATACGGGCGTAATTTGCGTTATAAGTAATATAAATACGAACGCGGTAATCTGTTTTAACATTTTTTCTCCATATTTATTTTATTGCGATATTTTTCTTCAGTATATCGACGGCCTTTTGCATTTGTTCATCCTTGTCCGTCCCCATATTTTTGGGATCAAGCTCTACCGGATAATCAGGTTCAAGACCTTTTTTATCTATGTCACTGCCGTCAGGTGTCGTATAATGGGCGACGGTTATCTTCATTGCCGAACCGTCTTTCATTGGAACGACCTGCTGTACCGAGCCTTTGCCGAATGTCTTTGCTCCGACAAGCACAGCCCTTTTATGATCTTTTAACGCCCCTGCCGTTATTTCCGAGGCACTGGCCGAGTATTTGTTTACAAGTATAACCAATGGCAGCGTGTTCGGGGAACTGTTTCTTGATAGCTTGGGAGCTTCTTTTCCCTGTTTATTTTTGACCGACACGATTTTTTCGTCTTTGGGAAGAAATATGTTTGATATGTTGATCGCGGCGTTAACGTATCCTCCGCCATTGTTTCTCAGGTCGATAATAAGTCCTTTAATTCCGCTTTCCTGAAGACTGTTCAGCGCCGTCTCAAATTCTTTGCCTGTTCTCTCGCCGAAAGTTCTTAGCTTTATGTAACCAATGTCCGAATCAAGCGTTTTTGAAGCGATGGATTTCATTGTGATGGTATCCCTTTGCAACGTGTACTTGCGTGTTCCGGTGATGCCTTTTCTTTTTATGGTTAGTATTACTGTTGAGTCTTTCGGGCCGCGTAATTTTGAACTGCAGAGTTCTATGTCCATGCCCTTTGTGTGGCTGCCGTCTATTTCGGCAATTACATCGCCCGATTTCAGTCCGGCTTTCCAGGCCGGCGTGTCTTCTATCGGCTCAATGATCGTAAGGGCATTGTCATGATCCTTATCAAGCTCTATAACGATACCGATACCGGCAAATGACGATGACTGCAGGCTTTCCTGCATTTGTTTGAATTCCTTGGGAGTCAGATATGTCGTGTAGGGATCGCCTGTGCCTTTTAAAAGACCGGAAATAGAGGCGTAGACAAGAAGGTTTCCGGGGATGATACCGTCGCCTGTTTTTAATGTTTCTTCATAAATCTGATTTATGGATGTGAATGTCCGGTTTTCAATCGGGTTTGTTTTTCCGGCAGCTTTATAAAGCCGGGCAATTTCGGATTTTACCGATGTTATCAGGCCTTCTTCGGTTACATTGCCGTAAAACTGATTTTTCAATACGTTTACAAGCTGGCCGAACAGATAAGGTTCCGGTTCGATGCTGAGTTCATTTGCATCCGTGAGATATTTTTTATAATCCGGGTACTTGTCTTCTTTTTTGTCATCCGATGGCTTGCCGTCCTTATTTTCCGTTTGCGACGTATATTGACCGGAGGCGTATGCCGCCTGCTGGGGGAGTAATTGGGAAAATGTGAATATAAAAGCAAATAATACCGCTAAAAAACAATTTTTTCTCATAATCTATGTGGTCTCCTTTTTTACATTTTTGTATATTTTCTTACTTTTAGGACAGGGCCCATCATTGCAAAAGTCATTATTTCTTCGTCGACTTCTCCGTCGATAGATACTTTCTGTCCTTCTTTGTAAATTGATTCGTCACTGCTGTCCAGCTGATATGTTTGGCCGGAATCTTCATTTAACAGCCATACTCCGCCTTCCAATTCGCTTTTTGTTATTGTTCCTTTAAACTTTTTCATGGATAGTTTCTCCCTTAATTTTATATTTTTGTATTTTTAGGATCGGGAACGTATTTTATCATACCGTAGGCTATAAACAGACAGATAAATGCATTGATTATGAACCATGCTGCTTTCAGGTGTAGCGGTATGGGAATTGCCGCCATACCGGAATTTGCCGTGAAACAGCTTGCCAAAAGTGCCGAGGCTGTTCCTACGGAAATACCGGTTGCCAATCTTTTCAGCAGTTTGAAAGGCATGCTTATAAACATCATCAAAACCGGAATGGCGGCACTTTGAAAAATAAACGCCGCATATGCGAAGCAGGGAAGCAGTATTGTATGCCATTCGGTTATACTTTCAGCCAACAGCCTGAAAGCTGTTGAATTTTCTTTTAACTGATTGGGAATCAGAAATAGCCCGCATCCGCCGATGATAAGTCCGATTATAAAAATGGCACTGGACGTGAATCCCGGATTTTTTACGGTATTTTTAAGTTTTTTACGGAAGAACATTGTTACGGCAATAAGACTTATTAATTTTATCAGGCTGCCAGTGCCTGTTTTTTTTGCACAGCCGGTTTCCTGAGAAAATATTTGTTCTTTATCTCCGCATACATATGACATGGCTTTTCCCGCGTCGAGGATTCCTGCCCCGTATCCGTCTTCAAGTTTGAGATTTTTTTTATAGGCTGTTTTTTGCAGTATTTTTTTGATGGTCGCCGGGTTTTTGCAGCCTCTTGACATCATCAGTGCCGCCACTCCGGAGACATGAGGTGCCGCCATTGACGTCCCCTGAAACAATATGTAGTCTTCTTTTTCAGGATTCCCGTCTTTTATGGTGTTTTGCAAAATGCCGTCCATGTACCCGTCCCCGTTTTGATCTACTTTCATATCGCCTCCGGGAGCAGCGATAAAATTATCCTTGTATTTGTTCGAATAAAAGGTCAGAGCGTTGTCGTCCCTGATAGCGGATACTGAGATACATTCTTTATAACCGGCCGGATATGTCGGTTTTTTGCTGTTGTCATTGCCGGCGGCACAAACGATCAAAACTCCCTTTGAAGCGGCATATTTACAGGCATCTTCCATTATTTTACTGTTGAATGGAGAACCAAGGCTCAGGTTTATTATCTTGGCTTTTTTGTCGGCAGCGTATCTGATGGCATCGGCAATATCTGAAGATCTTCCCTGTCCGCTGCGGTTTAATACTTTTATCGGCATCAGCGATGCGTTATATGCGATTCCGACAACTCCCTTGCCGTTATTCGTTGTTTGTGCTATCGTTCCGGCCACATGAGAACCATGTCCGTTATCATCATTTGCGTGCTCGGAATTATTAACAAAATTGTAAGGAGACACAAACTTAGTCTGCGACAGATCCTGCAGTCTGTGAAACCCGCCGTAATTTTCATGGGCAATTCCGGTATCAATGACGGCGACTGTTACATTTTTTCCGGTGCTGTACTTCCAGGCAGCCGGGAGATTTATTTTTTTCATGTTCCACTGATACTTATAGAGCGGATCGTTCGGGGCCTTGAATGAAAACATTACATAGTTAGGTTCTGCGGATTCTACAAAGCTCTCTTTGTTCAGCGCCTGCAGTATTTCATCCATGTGCTGTTCGTCAACGTCTGCCAACATTAGTTTTGAGTCTTTTGAATAAGCACTGTTATAGTAGGGCCTGATTTTGTAGTCGGTGATTATTTTATGAAAAGCCTCACTGTTTTCATCAATGTTGTCTTTGAAATCAATAACAATTTCCCCTTTTATATGACCCGACACAACATCTTTGATTACTTCTTCATTTGCGAAAACAGGTGTTAAGTGAAGTGAGAATAATATTATCGCCAGAGATATCAGGGCTTCCAAACTAATGGTGATGACTTTTTTATTCATTGCGGTCCGGCTCCTGTTAATGTTTTTAGTAAGTAACACAATCTATCGTGTTATAACCCACTCAAAGAAGAATACCGTATTTGAAATTTCAAATACGGTACTAGCACATTATATCTGAATCAGCCTTCACTGTTATGTGATGTTGCATTCTTTTTTTGCTTTCATGATGGCCATAAGCTTTATTGAGACTTCTCTCATGTTTTCATTTGTCTTTGGTGCCGCTAAAACGGGAACGACAAGACACTCTCTTTTATGCATGCTTTTTGCAGAAGAGTTTTGAGATACCTTATTTTTTCTGCCTGTTGAATGCTGTTGCATTGTTAACACCCCTTTATACTTTTACTACAAGACTAATAATATCACAAAACAAACACGACTACAATGGACGTTTTGTTACTGATTTGTTAATTTAATAATAATATAGAGAATTTTCGAAAAATAGGCTGTTTAAGTCAGGCTGTATAAGTTGTTTAATTTTTCAAGAAGGAAAAAAGTGGTAATAGGTATAATTATCTTAGGTCCGACTGGAAACAGGCTTTATTTAGATTTATGCACATAAACGAACTTTTGAAAGGAACGATTGATCGCACCATGAAAAAAATCCTCTTGGCGGAGCAGGATGAAGTTACAAGAAAACTCATGGACATAGTTTTTTCCGATTATCCATGGGAATTTATATATGCCGGTTCTCCTTCAGAGGTTATTGATATGGTTTCTGCAGACAAACCGGACGTTGTTATAGCTTCCTCTTCCGATGCCCCTGCGGACACGGAACTTTATAATTCTCTGAGAGCGCTTCCTTTTTCCGAACCGGTCTCTTTTTTGTTGCTTCATACAAGGGAACAACATCCGCCGGTATTTGAAAATGATAATTATTTTATGACTTTACTAAAACCATTCAGTACCTTCAGTATCGGAGCAGGTATAAAGTTTTTGCTTCAACCTGATTTAATTAATAAAACTGTCACCACAGAAGAAGCGCAAAGTTTTGCTGCAGATGCTGAGACCGGTTTTTCTTCCGAAACCGGTGTGGAAGATGAAAAAAACGGTCCTGAAGCCGCTGAATCAGCAGCCGTTAACGAAGAACCTTCCTTCGGAAGTGCAGAAAAAGGTTTTGAGGAGTCAAAAGACGCTCAGCAGGTTGCTTCCGGAGAAACATCCAGTCTTGTCAATGCCGGCTTGCCTGACGCCGGCAGAGAAAAGCTTTTTGATGAATCTATTTTAGGGGAGTCTTCATTTACAGAAGATTCGGCTCCGTCTACCAATAATCTGATGAGTAAACTGGAGTCCGGTTCTTTGCCGCAGGATTATTCCACAGGAGATCTTCTTAATAGCATTTCCGGGGATCAGTCTTTTGCCGCCGGACAGTTGGACCCTTCTTCTTTACCTGATTCCATAAAAAAACAGCTTGATTGATTTTATTGTTAATTATTTTGATTAGGACTGCCGTATGACGTTTTGCGTTATAATTTGGTATGTCCTAATAATTTTTTAATAGTGTGGTGAATATTTATGAACGTTTCTTTTTACAATACGATGACAAGAACTGTTGATCCGTTTGTGCCGCTGGCGGCTCCGAAGGTAACCTTTTATACCTGCGGGCCCACTGTTTATAATTATGCGCATATCGGTAATTTGCGGTCCTATTGTGCTGAAGATCTTTTTAGAAGAATACTTGAGTATTCAGGGTATGACGTTCTTCATGTTATGAATATAACTGATGTTGAGGATAAAATTATTAAGGCTTGTCTGGCGGAAAAAATGACTTTGAACGGCTTTACCGAACCTTACATAAAAGCTTTCAAAGAGGATATAGCCTCTTTAAATGTAAAGCCGGCGGCGTTTTATCCAAAAGCATCCGAACATATTAATGAAATTGTTGATATTATTAAAGAGCTTTGTAAGCGTGAAATAGCTTACAAAGGTGATGACGGCAGCTATTATTTTTCCATCGAAAGATTTTCCGACTATGGAAAACTGGCAAGGCTTGATAAGCAGGATTTGAGGGCCGGAGCCAGGATTTGTCATGACGAATATGATAAAGAGCACTTGTCTGACTTTGCCCTGTGGAAAGCCTGGGATGAGGGCGACGGCGATATTTTCTGGGAAACGGAAATCGGCAAGGGACGGCCGGGATGGCATATGGAATGCAGTGCCATGAGTATTAAGTATCTTGGCGAGACGATTGATATACATATGGGTGGTGTTGATAATATCTTTCCCCACCACGAAAATGAGATCGCCCAGTCCGAAGCTTCTACCGGGAAAAAATTCGTCAATTATTGGGTTCACTGCGAACATCTTCTATCCGACGGCAGAAAGATGAGCAAATCTCTAGGTAATTTTTTTACCCTGAGGGATCTGGTTGAAAAAGGCTATTCCCCTATAGCACTGCGCTATTTATACATTGCCAACCATTACCGCTCAAAATTAAATTTTACATTAAAAGCGCTCGACAGTGCTGCCAATACTCTTAACGGCTTGTATGATTTTCTGAAACGTCTTTCCAGAGTTAAGAACGAATTGATTGAAGACGCTGAGTTTGCAGAGCTTTTTGCCAGAGCAAAAGCTACTTTTGATGAGAAGATTTATACTGACATGAATATGCCTCAGGCATTGTCATGTATATTCTCAATGATATCTCATCTGAACATTATGATGGATAAAAACTGTCTGCCGCAGCAGCAGGCCGTTTCTGTAATTGACTATTTTATGAAGATAGATGCAATACTCGCCCTTAATCTCGGACAGGCTCTTGAAGACGATATTGTGCCCGAGGATATAGAGAAGCTTATAGAAGAGAGGCAGTCTGCGAGAAAAGCAAAAGATTTTAAGCGTTCCGATGAAATAAGGGATTTATTGTCTGCCAGGGGCATTATTCTTCAGGATACTCCACAGGGGGTTGTATGGAAAAAAATGTAGAGTCTTTCAAAGATGTTATATACGGCCGTAATGCCGTAAAAGAAGCATTACTTTCAGGAAAAATTCCGATTGAGAAATTTTATATTCCCGAGAGCGGTGTAGATCCTGCTCTTGCCCAGTTGAGGCGGCTTGCGGAGCAGAAAGGGATAACATGTAAATCTGCCGACAAACGCAAACTGGATCTTCTTTCCCATGGAGGAAATCACCAGGGAGCAGTTTTGAGGGTTTCTGCTAGAAGTTATTATGACTATGAAGAACTTATGAAAATTCCTGCCTCAAAAAAAGAAGATCCTTTTTTCCTGGGCTGCTTTCAAATACAGGATCCGCACAACCTGGGGTCGCTTTTGAGGACTTGTGACGCCTCAGGTGTTCATGGCGTCATAATACCTAAAAATAAATCGGTTGGCATCACTTCCGTGGTCAGTAAGGTGGCTTCAGGTGCTGATGCTTATGTGCCGGTTAGTAAGGTAAACAGCCTCTATGACGCGGTTTTAGACATGAAGCAAAGAGGTATTCGTATATTTGGAATGTGTCCTTATGAGGGAACTCATTACCGTGAAGCGGACTATAATGTCCCTGCCTGTATTCTTTTGGGAGCGGAAGGAAGAGGACTCGACAAGAGACTTTTATCAGTATGTGATGAGAAAATAAAAATACCGCTGTTCGGAACGATAGATTCCTTAAATGCCGGTGTTGCCGGGGCTCTCGTGCTTTATGAAGCAATGTGGTCGAGAAAAAGAACCCGATAATTGCAATTTATACAGGTCTAATTCAAAAATAACTTGACAGCTTATCATTACGTTTATATAATAAAAAAATAGGTGTCTGGAAACTTGATTTCGGAGGACCACAATTTGTTAAAAATATCATCTCAGGCTACGTTTAATTTTAGTCAGGAATCTGACGAGGAAATTGTCAAACTTGCAAAGAGCGGGGAAGAGTTTGCAACGGAGTATCTGATCAACAAATATAAGAACTTTGTAAGAGTAAAAGCAAAATCTTACTTTCTTGTAGGTGCTGACAGAGAAGACATAATACAGGAGGGCATGATTGGCCTCTATAAAGCGATAAGAGATTTCAGGGCTGATAAACTTTCGTCTTTCAGAGCTTTTGCTGAACTTTGTATAACCAGACAGATAATTACGGCAATCAAAACAGCGACAAGACAGAAGCATATTCCCCTGAACTCCTATATATCCCTTAACAAACCGATTTATGACGAAGATTCGGACAGAACTATGCTCGACATACTGTCCGGAACAAAAATTACCGATCCTGAGGAAGTTTTTATAAGTCATGAACTCTCCGATGATCTCAGAGAGAGAATTCAGGAGAACTTGAGCGAACTCGAATCACAGGTTCTTCTTTCCTATCTCGAAGGAAAGAGCTATCAGGAGATGGCCAAAGAACTCAGCCGTCATGTCAAATCTATTGACAATGCCCTGCAGAGAGTGAAGAGAAAAATAGAAAAGACTTTGGGCGAAAAAACTGTATAGTAAAGATTTTTATATAGAAATAAAGAATAAGCCGCAGGCCTGCGGCTTATTCTTTATTTGGTAAATTTTAAAGTTCAGCTCTGATTGGTTTTATTTTTTTGCTCGAGTTTTTTAAACGATTCCAGCCATTTTAAAGTATTTATCCAGTCGGCCTTTGAGCGGAATGCTTCACTTACGGAGCCCATTTCTCTTTTGCATCGGTATTCTTTAAAGTTCAGATCGGCCATGTCCATATCACCGGAATAATCCTCGGTAATTTCCTTTTTTAATTTTTGTATTTTGCGGTATTCCTCGACGGATCTCATTTCTCGCAGATATCTTTTTATTAACCCTGTTTTTGCGAGCAAAAGCTGATATTGTGTGCTTACTTTCTCTGCGTCAGCTTCTCTGTCTAAACTATTTAGCTGGTTTATTAAAGTTATTTTTTTAGAGCTGTCCGGAATCTTTTCAAGATCTGCGATAGTATCTTCTATCTCCTGTAAAAGTTCTCCGTCATAGATAGGAGCCCGCTGCATTATTAGTGTAAGGACTTCATTTGCATCATCCAGCTCCGATACCTGTTCAAGTGCTTTGACCACATTTTTTCCATTGTCTTTTATATTGTCGTTGCGGTATGACTGGTTGATAAAGCGGATCCAGTCCCTGATATTTCCATATGCCTGTTTAACTTCATCGTTGTTGATTTGTTTATAAATAATTTTTCTGTAATATTCCCCTATTTTTCTGTTTGTTTTTATTTGCATGTTATCCCAGGAAATATTTGCGTGAAAAAAGGATTTCTCAGCGTAGGATTTTTGCAGTCCAAGTGCTTTGGGTTTGCCGGATTTATTGAAAACATCATAAGGATAGAATTTGTTTTTCATATTCCCCGTTTTTATAAGTTCGCTGATTTTTTTCACGTCGGGATTGCTGCCGGTAATTTCGTCGTATGCTTTTTTATAGAAATATGTTCCGTTATCCTCGGACTTTTGTATATCTGCTTTTATGAATAAATCATCCGTTTTTATTTTTGAAATTTTGGCATGATGCATCAGTTGACTGAGTTCTTTTTCAGTGCGGAGAATAATAATGTTTTGAATGAAAAAATTTGCTGTAAGTATTGCCGCTATTGTTATAAACAGGGTATATGCAAATGGATGTTTTTTAAGTTGTTTTATCATTGAATTTATTCTCCTTTATGATGTTTTTGCGTGTTTTTCAAGCAGGTTTATGTTGATGATATAGGCGGCAATGGAGAACAGTGTGATAAACATCAGTATATTGAAATCAAAGGTGCCGTTCAGTTTTGTATTAATTTCAAAGAATTTTATGTGAATGTTTGTATACCAGACGCCGGGCCAGTATGACGGATTTATTGTTAAGCCCCCGTGGCTTTCAATCATAATAAGCGGCGTTATTGCCGAAAAATAGCTTGCCGTTAATATTTGTACGGGAATAATTGTCAGCGGAACGAGAAAGTTGATGATTTTCCATTTAACGGTTTCGCTGCAAAAAATTGCGTTTATTGCCAAAAAAATCAGTATTATTATATTTAGCAAATATATGTTTATCTTTATCCAAGTGAAAAAAGCAACCGCTCCGTGTACATCAAGGCCGATCTTATCATGAAAAGCAATTTTGCAACCTGCTGCCGAT
This sequence comes from Candidatus Xenobia bacterium, assembly GCA_031551355.1. Classification (GTDB taxonomy): domain Bacteria; phylum Vulcanimicrobiota; class CADAWZ01; order CADAWZ01; family CADAWZ01; genus JAVBNT01. Next base: position 38,958 of record JAVBNT010000015.1, read on the forward strand.
ACGAAAAATATTACGTTTATCCAAAACATTGAGACGGCGGTTTTGGAAATAAATATTTGCGTTTTAGTGGCCGGCAATGTATTGGTGAAATAACCGCCTTTGGAAAAAATATTATTTTGATAGTGGCTTAACAGCAAAATTACGGAGGCAGTTATTAAGACAATGGTTGTTAGTATAAAAAATATCGTAATGGCCGGGATTTCAGCGAGAAACCTTGTTACGATTGAGAGGAGTATTATCGCCCCGGCAATGGCGGCGAATTTTTTATATGTCAGCAGGAAATCGTATTTTAATAACTTTAGTATCATAATTTCCCTCCTTTTGATAATGACTTTCTGTATTACGTGCTTAATACACTAATATAATAATACTAAACGGACGTTTTGTCAAGTGGTTTTTAGTGCCGCTTTGATTATAAACAAAAAAACTCCAGATATTTGGATATATTCCTCCTATGGAGCTTTTTGTAAATTATTTGTTTGCTGCTGTGTAGGCGGTATTTATTTTGAAGTGCTTTTTTTAGCTTATTGTAATGATTTAAAAATTAAGGTTCTTTGCCGTCACAATTGTCAATCGGTATCATTGGGCTTTGCCTGCAGCCAGTTGAGGAATGCCACTCCAAGATCGACCATTGACACCAGACCTTTAAGCTTTCCGTCGTTGACGATCAGAAGATCCTGCATTTTAAAGTGTGACATGACGGTTACAGCGCCGAAAACCGAGCAGTTTTCCGATACTGTCGTCAGGTTTTTATCCATTATTTCGGTAATTTTTTTGTTTAGTATTGACTTTGATTCCGTATCCGGATATTCTATTTCGCCGTAATCCTCAATATTTTCAATCAGATTTTCAATATTGTAGATTAATTCAAAATAGGAGGGCATGAATTTTTTCATGATGCTTTTGAGCCGCAGCGCTCCCAGAAAGTTGCCGTCTTGGTCAACCACCGGCAAGACTCCGACTTTTTTTTCGAGAAATATATTGATAGCTTCGTTTATTGTTATATCAGGAGATGCGGTTATTAAATCTGTTTTCATCCAGGTTTTTATAATCATTATTAGTCTCCTTTTTTATTGTATTCATAAAAAATTTTCTATTTAACAGGAATTATGTCCTTTCGGCGGGGATTAAATTTTTCACTTTTATATGGTATCATATACTTTATCAGGACTTTTATTTTATACCGGGAGGTTTTATTTGAGCCGCAATAAATCTGATAAATCCGGCAGACCGTCCGTTAAACCCTCTGTTACATTTAGCATGGTTGATTTTGTTACATATATCTTTATATGCTTTTTTATTGTGTTTATCATAATTATGTCTGTTCTTGACGCAATTGATAATCACCGCCATTCATCTGAGGAATCAGCGAATGTTCCTGTAAAATTCAGCTATATACCGGTTACAAATGCTGCTGACGATGCAAAATTTGTCTATAAACTGGAAACGGCGCATTTCGTTAAAAATAATTTTGACGGCAAAGATTTTAGAGTTGAAAAATTTACCAATGCCTTGATTTCTGTTGAAAAAAGGAATTTATTCGCCGGTTACATTACGGCCGAACTGACAGCCGACAGTATAGAATCTGTTTTGAGTTTAAACAGTGAAAAACGCTGCCTGCCATCGGTATCCCGTCCTGAAAAACAGAATCCCCTGAAAGTCAGGGTAAACCCTCAGGGGCAGCTTATTGAACGTTCCGGAGGAACTGTCGAAAAAGGACTTCAGCCGCTTTTTTTTCCGGTCATCTTTCCCGAGGGGGAGAAGATGGTTGGCGATGTCTGGGAAACACCTGTACAGCAGGAGTTTGAGGTTTTTCCTCAGACAACGGAGGCTGAAGGCGGCTGGAAAATAGTCTTTCATGTTCTCATTGACTCGGAATTGGTTTCATATGACGCTCAGACCGGAGACGCTGTAGTAAGAGAGGGCTATACGGTAACCAGAATCACCGGAGTCCGCAAATTTTTTAAGGAAAGACTGAACAGCGAAGGGTTTGATTTCCGTGCCTATTCTGAAGAAGGCGGAAAGGGTTTATGCGGGAATTACCGCTATAACTCTAAGACAGGAGTCATTATAAAACTTGACCGCAGGTTGAATTATGAAGTGCGTTCCGGCGAGTTTTATGTGAATTTAATAAATACTACCAAGCTTGAGCTGCTCAAGCCGCAGCCGTGATAGATTGGCTTTAATCCTGTAAGAAGTTCATGATATTGCCCGAGGTTTAAATTTGAGACGTAAAAAAGCTGCCAAATCTGCTAAGCCGATCGTCAAAAGTTCTTCTAGAATCAATAAATTTGATTTTTCTGCATATTTTCACGAGGTGGAGAAGATGAATAGTAATAAGAAAAGTATTTTTAAGATGTTGCCGTTTATTTTTGTGATAGCTGTTATTTTTTTGCCGAATATAATATATATGTTTTTTCCCGGCCTGGAACCTGCTAATTTTAAATATAGTCCTGTAAAAAATAGTATGTCTCGTTTTGACAATCAGGTAAGGGCGGACTCTCCGTCTGCAAGTTTTGTCTATAAGATGGAGACCGGTGATTTCCTTGAGAGTAATTTTGACGGTAATACTTTCAAGGCGGAAAAACGTAACGATGCCGTCGTCAATTTAAGAAACATGCAAGTTTCCGAGTCAGGGGAGATTACTGCTGAGCTGACTGCCGACAATATCGAATCGGTTTTGACCGTAAACGGAGTAAAACGTTTTTTGCCGCCGCTGGCCAGGCCTGAAAGCCAGGACCCTTTGATTTTGAAAATCAGTCCCAAGGGACAGATTCTTGAGAGTCGCGGAGGAGCGGTAGAAAAATCTTTGCAGCCTCTTTTTTTGCCGGTGATTCTTCCTGACGGCACGAAAAAGGCCGGTGATAGCTGGGAAACCCTTGTTCAGCAGGAGTTTGAAATGTTTCCCCAGGCTGAAGAAGCTGAAGGCGGATTGAAATTAAGAATTTATGTGACCATCAAGTCGCATTTTGTTTCTTATGATCGTAAAACGGGATGTGCCGTTGTCAGTGAGGAGTTTCATGTTACCAGGGTCAGCGGCATTCGTAAGTTTTTTGAGGAGAGGCTGGGCAGCAAAGATTTTAAAATTGAAGGATACAAAGTTGCAGACACAAATGATTATGATTTAGGTAAAGGCACTTATAGTTATGAGTATAAGAGCGGCGTTATTTCCAAGCTCCGGCGCAGACTGAATATGGAGCTGCAGACCGGTGAGTTTTACATGGTTTTTAAAAAGACGACCGAACTTGAGCTGCTCAGCAGGAAATTTGCGGATTAATCGGGAGGAAGAGCCGTTTAAGTTGTCAAAATTTGTCATCATCACATAGTCGTGCAATATTAAAATATAACAAAGAGTTTCATTATGGAACGTTTACTGCTTACTGAAAATGTCAGGCTTTTTTTTATTGTAATATATGCCATAATGTCTTTTTTTACAATTGTGACATATATGCTTAAACTGTTTTGCCGTAAGGAATCCATGCAGAGCTTTGCCGGAAACTTTTTGCAGCGCCTGAAATCGTTTTGGATGGTGATAGTTCTTTTTACGGTTGCTCTTGTCGGCACCAAGGTAACCGCATTCGCTCTGATTACGCTGATAAGTTTTCTCGCATTGAAAGAGTTTCTGTCCTTAGCCCCCAAAAGAGATACCGACCGGATTACGATTTTTTTTGCCAGATGCTGCTTATTTATTGTAACTGGATGGTCATGTTTTACATTTTTGTCCCTCTTTATATGTTTTTGCTGATTCCTCTGACGATGGTTTTGGCCGCGATACCGCAGGTTTTCAAAAAACAAATAAACCCCCAGCTATGCTGGGGGAATGTCAGAGAGCTTTAGCTTTAAGTAAAATACCTCCAATGTTAAAATGATGAAGGTTTGCCGACCACATCATAAACAAAGGAGGTAGTCCAATGGACAAAAATAGTTTAGCACATACAATGTGGGAATGTAAGTA
>JAVBNT010000048.1:0-5087 GCA_031551355.1 Candidatus Xenobia bacterium
CCCTTTAGGGGCTGCTTGTAATCAATGGCAATGTGGCTTGAACGAATGTGAAAGCCAAGGGCTTTAGCCCTTGGCCAGTAAAAGAGGCTTATAGCCTCGAGCAAGCCACCCGTTTTACGGGTGGTACTGACTATAATTGTACAAATGGTGAAAAATTAAGAAAAGAATAGCAAAAGGCTATAAAGCAAGCTATTTTTCGCCATTTTCTGTCGTGCTAAATGGGGCTAGAAAGGCCCACTTAGCACGACGCCCCTTTTATCATGTCTTTTTTATCCTGCAGCCTATTCTAAATCATGGATTTTATCAATTCTTTGCTGGTGTCTGCCGCCTTCGAATTCCGTATCCAGCCACGACTTGACCATTTCTTCCGCTTTTTTAGCCCTTTGCGGATCAAAAGGCCTGCCGGCCATCACAAGTATGTTTGCATCATTATGCATTCGTGACATTTTGGCCGCTTCCGCATCGCAGGCAAGAGCTGCCCTTATGCCTTTAATCTTGTTTGCCGCAATGCTTATTCCTATTCCGGAACCGCATATCAGGATTCCCAAACGATCTTTGTTGGCGGTAACTTCATCGGCTACCGCTTTTGCATAATCGGGGTAATCAACGCTTGCCGAAGCCGAGTAAGTGCCTTTGTCATCTACTTTTATATTTATGGATTTCAAATAGCCGATTATATGTTCTTTTAACTCGAAACCTGCATGGTCTGAACCGATGACGATATGGTTGGTAATCATACTTACTCCTTATTTGTTTTTGAGAGAACTTATTTTGTTTTCAATACTGTTCATCAGTGAATCGAAAGCGCTTTCAAAAGCAACCAGTCCTTCTTCGAGAAGCTGTGAGCATATTTTATCAATATCGACTCCCGAACACGACAGTTTTTCCAGATTATCTTTTGCTTTCTCCAAATTACATTCACAGCCGCTTACTTTCCCTTTTTCAATAAATGCCCTTAGAGTGGACTCCGGAATTGTATTTACTGTCTGGGGACGGATTAGCTCCTCTATATACTTAACATCGCTGTAATCGGGATTTTTTGTCCCCGTTGAAGCCCAAAGCGGTCTTTGCGGATTGCCGTCTTTGAAATCAGCAAAGATTTCCCTGAATTTTTCGTATATAAGTTCAGCGTTGGCACAGGCTGCGCATCCTTTGAGTTCATTTTGTCCCAGCTGTTTATCCGCCGATGTATCGATCCTGCTTATAAAGACACTGGCGACGGAATGTATCGACTGTGTGTCCGAACTGCTTTGTTTACGCTTTTTGATTCCGTTTATGTATGCGTGCGCCGTGTCAACATATTGTTTTTGCGAAAATATGAGCGTTACGTTAACGTTCATTCCTGAGGAAATAAACTCTTCTATCGCCGGCATACACTCCGCGGTAGCAGGAACCTTCAGCATGAGGTTGGGGCGGTTTACTTTTGCATAAAGCCTTTTTCCTTCGGCAATTGTTTCTTCCAAACTTCTTGCCAGCTTGGGATTTATTTCCAGACTGACATATCCGTCTTTTTTATTTGTTTTTTCGTATACCGGCAGGAACATATCGGCTGCTTTTTGTATGTCGGCAACGGTCAGCTCATCATAAATTTCAAAAATGCTGCAGCCCTTTTTCGATAATTCCAGCATCTCGGCATCGTAGTCGCCGGTTTTGCTGATGGCATTGTCAAATATTGACGGATTTGAAGTCAGGCCAACTACGCCCTTATCGATAAGTTCGGCCAGGGTGCCGTCGTTAAGTATTTTTTTGCTGATATAATCCAGCCATGGGCTTTGGCCTTGTTCATAAAGTTCGTGCAGTGTCGTCATAAATTACCTCTTTCTTTTTTAATTTTATGTAAATTTTTATTGATTATTATGTTCTATGTAAATTTTTTCCGGAGACAGTAAAATGCCTGCAGGACCGGGAACTGTGTTGCCTTTTACTCTGTTGTTAATGGCCGCAAGGCCCTTGGGAGTCCATAAAAATACGTAAGGCGAATCATCAGTGATCTGTTTTTGCAGTTCTCCGTATATTGCCTTTCTTCTATCAGTATTTGTATTAAGCCTTCCTTCTTCAAGCAGTTTATCCGTTTTGGAATCGCTGTAACTCATAAAATTCATGCCGAGATCCCCCATTTGTGAAGAATGCCATTCGGTATAGCAGTCGGGATCTATATTTTCAACCCAATTCAATATTATTGCCTGAAATTTTCCCGGATAGCAATTGTTTATCAAAGCGGAAAACTCCATTGCCTTGAGATTCATTTTTATGCCTGCGCTTTTTAACTGAGCCTGAATAAATACGGCAGCCTTTTCGCAGGGTGCGTTTCCTGACGGATATATTGTTTCGAATTCAAGCTTTTTTCCGTCCTTTTCCAACAGTCCGTCCTTATTTTTTCCCCATCCTGACTCTGCCAGCAGTTGTTTAGCATAATCGGTATTTATATCATAAGTTTCAATTTGTCCGCTGTAAAAAGACGATGCTTTGGGAATTGGGCCGGTCGCTCTGACGGCGTTGTTTTTAAAGATTGCGCTTATTATCGTATTCTTGTCGATTGCATAGTTTATCGCCTGCCTTACTTTTTTGTCGGCGAAAGGCTGCTGTGTGAGATCAAATCCCAGATAATAGTATACAAACTGATCCCATCTGTAAATCGTGATGTTTTTTCCTTTTTCAAGCAAAGGCAGATCCTCCGGGGTGATATCGCTTATATCAACACTGTTTGTCATCAGAGCGATCCGTCTTGATTCGGATGACGGTATTATTATGAAAACAACTCCTTTTAACCTGGGTTTGCCCCTGAAGTATGCATCGTTTGCTTTCAGGTATACTTTTTCGGAACTTTTCCATTCCTTGAAAACGAACGGTCCCGTCCCTACGGGATGTGAGTTAAACGGATCCCTGTTGATATCTCTGCCGCTCATCAGATGTTCGGGAATTATCCCCATTTGTGCGATATTAGATATGAAAGGCGCAAAAGGACGGGGGAGGGTAAATTTTACCGTATACATATCAGGCGTTTCAATGGATGGATTTTTTCCGTCTATCTGGAACAGTCCCCGGTTAAATGTGTTTGTGGATTTATCGAAAAGTTTTTCGAAGGTGAATTTAACGTCCCGGGACGTTAATTGATTGCCGTCGTGCCATTTTACATCTTTTCTCAGATGAAAAATCCAAATATTTCCCTGCTCATTTGTTTCCCAGTTTTCGGCTAAATCCGGGATTATTTCAAGATTTTCATTATATTTTACGAGTGAATTAAATATTAGTGAATTTACTGTTTGCGACGACATTTCCGATGCCAGAACCGGATTGAGATAAAGCGGATCGGAGCGCAGGGCGACCGTCAGGAATCCATCCGGAAGTTTGGTCCTTTTGCATCCGGACAATGAGGGTATGGATAATGCGGCGCAGATCAGGAGAATAATTAATGCCGGTGCCGTCCGCAAATGTATTTGGTTTTGCTTTTGAGCGTTTTGTTTATTCATTATTAATATTTATTAAGGCCTGCTGGCATGAAGCCGGCGGCACAGTGTTTGTATTGGTATAGTTTTCTTTTTCGCTACCGGGTTTTTCCTGCGCGTTATTGCCATTCCCCGGTTTTATTGCGGTTATTTTTTTATCTGAAGGAACTTTCTTTGCCATCTGGAATTAAGACCTTATCAGGGATATACCTGAAAAATAAAAGATGTATTTGGAAGGGAGATTTAGTGATGGCAGCCTGTGCTGAAAAACAGAGTGTTTACCAAAATGTAGTAATGCAATTTAACCGTGCAGCAGATCTCATGAAACTTAATAGTGATATCAGGGAGATTTTGTCAAAGACTACTAATGAGATCGTAGTTAATTTTCCTGTTAAATTAGATAACGGCAAAGTTGAGATGCTGACCGGATACAGAGTCCAGCATAATAATGCATTAGGTCCATATAAAGGAGGACTTCGCTTCCATCCCGCAGTCAATATTGATGAAGTTAGAGCCCTTGCAACATGGATGACCTGGAAATCGGCTATTGCTGACATTCCTTACGGAGGGGCAAAAGGCGGCATACAGATAGATCCTTCCAAATATTCCCAGGCAGAGCTTGAGAGAATAACCAGAAGATTTACATACGCCCTTGGTTCAAACATTGGCCCTGAATATGACATTCCCGCTCCCGATGTGAATACAAACGGTCTGATTATGGCCTGGATTCTTGATACATTCCTTTCAACCGTTCCGCCTCAGCAGCGCCACTCTTCCATACACGTTGTCACCGGAAAACCGATCGAGTCCGGCGGTAGTGTCGGCAGAAACAAGGCAACCGGTCAGGGTGTCGTTTTCTGTATCGTTCAGTGGGCCAAAGATACTTCTTTTGATCTCAAAAAAGCCACATATACCGTTCAGGGCTTCGGCAATGTCGGTTCATGGGCCGCCAAACTTCTTTCCGAATACGGTTCGACACTCATAGCCGTTCAGGATCATACAGGAACAATAAGATGTTCCAAGGGAATAGATCCTTTCAAACTCGGAGCCTATGTTGAGAAAAACAGAGGCGTTGCCGGTTACCCTGAAGCAGAGGCAATGAACAATGATGAGTTCCTTTCCACTCAGGCAGATATCTTTATTCCGGCTGCTCTTGAAAATCAGCTTACTGCGGATACGGCGCATAAAGTAAATGTAAAGCTCGTTGCCGAAGGTGCCAACGGCCCGACGGATCCTGATGGAGACAGAATACTTGCGGAAAAAGGCATAACGGTTCTTCCTGATGTCCTTTGCAATTCCGGCGGAGTTATCGTCAGCTATTTCGAATGGCTTCAGAATAAGAGATCAGAATTCTGGGATCTTGAAGAGGTTGACGGAAAACTGCTGAAAAAGATTATCGGCGGATACAACAGAGTTAAGGGTGCTGTCGAAAAATACAAAGTCGACTGGAGAACAGCAGCTTACATTGTTGCTCTTGAGAGACTTGAAATCGTTTACAAAGAGCGCGGCATATTCCCGTAAACTTAAAATCAAACAATTTAAAAAGGATGTCGTGGGAAGGGGAGGTTGTGTGGATGCACGTTTGAACACACCAAAAAAGTGAAGAAAGGTGGTGGTGTGGGGTTGGAGATATTGTGTGGC
>JAVBNT010000044.1:0-11104 GCA_031551355.1 Candidatus Xenobia bacterium
ATTACAAACAAACGGATTGCACGCTCGGCAGCGTTATTGTCAAGCAAAATATATTCGTTATCCAAAAAGGCAGTCAATTTGAACCATTGATTTTTCAAATACTGAACAGCACGGCCGCTATGCGTATTGGGTAACGTTTCCTTTTTATTCATCCATTCCCGGATTTTATCCAAATGCAATTTCAGGTTTGCAAGGCGGATTTGACGGTTTTCTTCACTGTCCGGATCTTCGCCGTAAATCTCATACAACCGGTTTATATAACATAATCCCGCTAATGCCAAATTATTGGCATTAGCGTTCTTCTACAGGTAAAAGCTCTACAGCTTCGGCAAACTCGCGTAACCGGAAAAAATAAAATAACAGTTTCATGTCTTAACTTCTTGGATATCCGCCTACGGGTATGACGCCATCGGCCCTTTTTCAAGGACTATTGAATCGATACGGATTTTTTACGGTTACTATATTTTTCAACTAACCTTTTCAATTCTTTGCCGATTTAAACTTTGACTCAAAAATCTTCCGTGCCACCTGCGAACTTTTCTCACCGCCAAAGCCACCGGATTTTTCCAGAAAAACGGTGACGATAATCTCTGGTTTTTTATAAGGAGCAAAAGCCGTAAACCACGTATGATTACGGCCATAAGGATTCTCGGGGGTGGGGAAATTTTCCGCGGTGCCGGTTTTACCGGCAACTTCAACATTAGGGCTGTTGGCGGCAGTAGCCGTTCCGTAAAGCACAGCTCCCCGCATACCTTCCCTTATTACGTTGAGATAACGGTCTTCTATTGAAAGCGTATGCTCTATTTCCGGCTCGGCAGTCTTTATTAGCGCGCCTTCCGGAGAAAGAACACGCTTGACGATAAACGGTTTATACAAAAAGCCGCCGTTGGCAACAGCCATCGTGAACCTTGCCACCTGCAGCGGCGTGACCTCAACAAACCCCTGCCCTATCGACAAATTAACCGTGTCACCCGGATACCAGTCCTCTTTATAGACTTTTTTCTTCCATTTGGGATTGGGCAGCAAACCGCCGTTCTCCCCCGGCAAGTCTATCCCTGAGCGCTCACCGATGCCGAACTCGGAAATATACTTTAAAAAAATATCGAGGGGAAACTTAACGGCAAGCATATAATAAACAACATCACAGGAATAGGCTATTGAATCCCGGAAAGATACGGCTCCATGCCCGGAAGTGACAAAACAGTTAAAAATGTGTCCATCCAAATTGTAGGCACCGCTGCAGTAAAAATAGTCATTTTCGGACAAAAGCCCCTGCTGAAGAGCGGCGGAACCGGTTATCAGCTTAAATGTCGAAGCGCACGGATATGCTCCATGAATAACCCTGTTTAAAAGCGGAGTCGCCCTGTTCTTAATGATAACATCATAATCTTTCTGAGAGATTCCCCTGGCAAAAAAATTCGGATCATAGGCCGGGTAACTTGCCATCGCCAAGATCTCACCCGTATTGGCATCGATTACAACGGCGGCACCGCCTGATTTTTCGCCATTTTTGCTCTCAACCTCCAGCACCGCTTCCTTCAAAGCTTTTTCAGCCGCTTTCTGAACAGTTGAATCAATTGTCAATACAAGGTTATTTCCCTGCTTGGGAAAAACAGTGCCTACGGAAGCAGTCATCTTACCGGCAACGTCCACCTGAATCCGGGAAGCCCCCTTGACGCCCTTGAGAGACAAATCATAAAACTTTTCCAAGCCGTCCTTACCGACAATATCACCTGCGGAATAGACTTCTTTCGGCAATACTTCAAGCTCCTCTTCGGTAACAAGACCGTCATAGCCCAAAAAGTGGCAGCCGATTTCATGCAAAGGGTAATCCCTGACCGGCTGAGCTTCCAAATAGATGCCGCTGTAATCACTTTTTATCTCTGCCAGACGGCAAAAGGTTTCATAATCAAGCATATCCTTTACCAAAACAGGTTCAAGCGTATTCTGCTGCAAAGCCCTTATTATCGCTCCCGTCTCCTGCTTTGACAAAGGAACTATACGGTTTATCGCCGACAGAACGGCCGGATAATTTTCCATTTCAAAACTAAGCAGACTGAGCTTAAAATAAACGGCGTTTTTAACAAGGATAACACCGTCAGATGTAAATATTTCCCCCCTTTCCGAGCGGATGGGAATTTTTCTGATCGTATTTTCGCGTGCCAGCTGCTGATAAGATTCTCCCTTGATAAACTGCATAAAAAATATGCGTACAGCAAGCGACAACAACAGCAAAAACAAAAAAATATAGAGAGCAAATAATCTGTTCTTATGCATAATCTTTTAAAAAATCACCTGGCAACAAATATTTTACTCCGCTCAACGGAAAAAACTCTGACAAGAGCGGCAACCGGAAATGCAATAACCGCATTTAAAAGCAAATATAAAAAAGCAGTTTTAAAAAAATACGGCAAAAATGAGACACCCGATGACAGTAAAAAATACAAAAAATAAAATATTATTGAAGACAGCGTTCCCAGGGCAATAACGATCAAAGGAGCCATCTTTAACTGTGAAAACCTTCTGTGACGGCATAAAATGCCTACAGCACATGCCGTGCAATACATCACACAATAAAAAGCAAAAGGCGCAGCGGAAAACATCCCGGCAAAAATGCCGGCTGTCGCGGCGCAAAACATTGGAATTGAAGTTCCGCCGATATAAAACCCGATAAAGACGGATAAAGCCAGCAGAAAATCAGGCTTACAGCCAAAAACGGCCAGATTGGAAATAAATCCCGACTGAAAAACGGCAGCGAGAAAAAAAAACAACACAAACAAAAAAATACCGCCTCTATGTTTCATTTTTCCTCTCGAAAACAATTACGCGTCTTACCGCCTCAATATTGGCAAACGGCACAATACTAAAATCCGACTTATTACGTTTGCTGCGGACCGTCTTGCCGATCACGATTCCGCCGGGAAAAATGTTTCCCAGACCGGATGTAACGACAAGCTGCCCCTCCTGAAGGAGCGAAGCGTTATATATATATCTCAGGGACGCATCATTGCCTCCTTCTCCATAGAGCATTGCAAAAGCCCCCGACTCCACAACGTAAACCGGAATCATACTTCTCTCGTTTAAAATAGTCCTCACCAGAGAGGTTCTATCGGAAACGGCCGTCACCTGACCTATCAGTCCCGCCGGTGATACGACAATCATATTTTTTGTTATTCCATGCCGGCTGCCTTTGTTAATTTCAAAGCGGTAAAACCAGTTGCTGATATCTCTGCCAATGACCTCGGCAGGAACTCCATCCGGAGAATATTTATTTTTAAATTCCAGCAGTTCCCTAAGCTCAATGTTTTCATGCCGGTATATTTTTAAATCTTCAAGTTCGGATTTCAGTCTTTGATTTTCTTCACGCAGTTTTTCATTCTCCTCACCAAGTCCCAATATCTCACGGACGGAGCCAAAGCCTGATTTACAGACATATGATAAAGAATTGAAAAAAGCTTCAAAGTGGGATGAAAAAGAAGAGTGAAAACCGGACAGCGGATTTTGTATACGGCTCAATAAAAAAGCCGACAGCAAAATAAATAAAAATATCAGAGCTATTAATACTAAATTCTTTTTAAAACGCTTCATTAAAGTTCATTCGCCCTGTCTCTTCTATTGGAAAAAAGCGCATTCATCAAAACCGAATCCGCTAAAATCCGCTCCATACCAAGAGCTACGGAAAAAGAAGGATCAGGGGCTATTTTACATTTTAAGTTAAGGCCCTCGGACAAAAACCGGTCAAGACCGCGCAGGAAGGACATTCCGCCTGATATCGTTATACCTTTTTCAATAATATCGCCGATCAACTCGTGCGGCGCCAATTCTATACAGCTCTTTACAAGTTCAAGTATAGTTTTAAGACAATCTGACATTGCTTCGGAAACATCCTGCGAAGTAACACTTACACAAGCAGGTAAACCACTCGTAATATCCCGGCCTTTAACAAGCATACTCATTTCCTGATCGGTCGTAAATACAAATCCCAACTGTTTTTTTAGCTCCTGTGCAGAATTATCACCGATAAGCAGATTAAACTTACGCCGCATCATGGCCGCAATGGCGTCATCAACAGAATCCCCGGCAATAGGAGTCGTTCTGTTCATAACGATACCGCCAAGTGATATAATGGCGACTCTGCAGGCCGCCGCGCCAAAATCAACAACAAGGCCTCCGTAAGCGTCCATTACCGGAATATCCGCTCCTATGGCCGCAGCAACGACCTGCTCAATCAAATAGACCACTCTGGCGCCGGCAATACGCAACGCTTCCTGAATAGCCCTTCTCTCTACTTCCGAACTGTTTACAGGAATCGCCGCCATTATGCGCGGCTTAAGCAGTGCTGAATTCTTAATTTTTTTCAATAAATAATCGATCAAAGCAGATGCCATCTCAAAATTGCCGATGACCCCCTCTTTAATCGGTTTGACGATTTTTATCTCCGGAGGGGTTCTGCCAAGCATTTTTTTAGCTTCATGCCCTACGGCAATAACCGATTTTTTCCGCAAATCATAGGCGACAAAAGAAGGTTCGCTGAACTTAATGCCGGCACTCCTTACGATCACTGAAGAATCAGACGTTCCAAGATCTATTACGACATCATGAGAAAAACGCTTTAATATTTTATGCTCAAACAGATTGTCTATCATACCAAAACCTTAAAAACATCAAAATCCTCATCCATCTCCCGCAGCAATTGTGACACCCTGAACACCGGCAAACCGACAACATTAAAATAGCATCCGGAGATAGAGCTGATAAAAAACGCACCTTTTTGCTGAATAGCATACGCGCCGGCCTTATCGAGAGGTTCTCCTGTCGCGACATAATCATTTATTTCCCGGTCGGACAAATCTTTCAGCACAACATCGGTGACTTCATAACCGCAGGCCATTTTACCATCGCTGTTTCTGATAACGGCAACTCCCGTAACAACCTGATGAGCACGTCCCGAAAGCATTGAGAGCATACGCGCGGCGTCCTGTTGATCTACAGGTTTGCCGAGAATACTGCCGTCAACAACAACAATTGTGTCCGCCGCCAAAACTATGGAGTCCGGTTCAACTCTTGAAACAGTCCATTGCGCTTTCAGCACGGCATTTTGCCTGGCAATTTCCGCACATTCACTGCATTTTTCGGCAGGAAGCGCCATTTCCGCATTGTCATCCGGTTTAAAAACAGTAAAAGGTATCCCTACCTGTGTTAATATTTCACTTCTTCTCGGTGAAGATGAGGCCAAAACAATATGCATAATTAAACTCCCTACCTTGGAATTGCGCCATCAGATACGGCAGTAATACTATTTCCATTCCTGTCGATACAGCTCCAGATAACGGAAATTTTTCCGCTGTCCTTTGAACGCCTGGCCTTAAAGACAGCGTCACCCACATCATTATCCAGAATAAATTTTTCCTTCAAAGTCGAGTTGGGATCCAAATAAATCCTTTTTTGCAGAGTCTTATCAAAATAACGGTCAACAGTTTCGCCCTTATCATTCCAGGAAATATCTACCCTGTAAGCGACTATTTCAAGTCCGACACCGCCGGTTTCGGAAAAAATACAATCCATGGAAATATCGGCAACGCCGCCGATAACATTTCTGGAAATGTTAACAATAAAAGAAGCGTTCAGATTAGCCGCCTTTATCACTGCAGGCGGAAGATCGCGACTTTCCTTAGGCAAGGGAACAGGGCTCTCCTGAAGCACAGGAACCGCGGGAATAACATTTTTTTGAAATACAAAAAAATATGCCCAGGCGCCCAAAAGCAAGATGAAAATTACCGCGGCAATTTTAATATTCTTTGAATCTTTATCGCGGGCATGGGCAACTATCTGAACAATAGTCCAGAAAAGAGCAATCAAAGCGGCGGCCAAAGTAATTATTTCCGACGGTTTCAAAGCAAGATCTCCAAATTTCTCTAAAATTATATAAAACTTTAATAATTTCTATTGTAAAAAAATTATCCCTCCAAAAGCGAAGGGATAATAAAACAAAAGCATTTTTTATTCAAAAATCTACTTTTCAAATTCTTTTTTCAGCGATATCGATCTTAATTTACGATGATAGGTTATCGCAAAACGGTGCGCTTCATCACGTCCATGCCGCAGCAGGTTAAGTGGCGGCGATGTTTTGGCAAGCAAAAGCGGATCGGGATTTTCCGGAAAAAATATTTCTTCATATTTCTTTGCCAGCCCGATAACGGGAATCTCAATTCCCAGCCCGGATAATATTTCAACAGCACTTGAAAGCTGCCCCTTACCTCCGTCAATGACGATAAGATCGGGATAATTTTTCTTCCACTCATCCTGTTTTTTGGTAATGGAAAAGCGCCTTAAAAGCACCTCTCTCATCATGGCAAAATCATCCGGAGTATCCTTAAATTTTATTTTAAACCTGCGGTAATTTGCCCGGTCAGGCCTGCCCCGGGAAAAAACAACCATTGAACCGACAGCCATCTTACCGCTGATGTTGGAAATATCATAAGTCTCAATCCTGTTTGGCACGGAGCTCAGCGCCAAAACCGCCATCAGCTCCTGCAGGACGGCTTCCTTCTCATCACGCATATCAACAGCCCTGGCTACAGACAGGTTATATCTGGCATTTTCAGAAGCCATCATCAAAAGCCGGCGGTTATCGCCTCTGGCACTTTCTCTGATAGACACTGCACGGCAGGCTTTCATAGAAAGCCACTGACAAAGAACATCTTTGTCGTCAACCGCTGAAGACACATAAATTTCTGCGGGAATAAAGGGAGAATCATCATAGTAATACAGGAAAAATGCTCTCATCTTCGCCGGATCGGCATCCTCACTCAATGATGAAAATATATAATGGCGCTTGTCAATAAGCTTGCCTTCACGAATCATCAGCAACTGAAAAACAATATCATTGCCTGAAGAATAAAGGGCGATATAGTCACGATCCGTTGCTTTTTCAAAAAAGACTTTCTGTTCGCCGGCAATCTTTTCCACCGCGCGGATATCTTTAAGAATTGAGGCGCAGCGCTCAAAATTGAGTTTCTGCGACTCTTTTTCCATATCGTCCTTAAGCGAGCTTATAACGTCGGAAAAATGACCTTCAAGAAATAAAATCGCATTCCTGACCGCATCATGATAATCGCTTTGGCTAATCATAGCGCAGCAGGGAGCAGAGCACTTCCCCAACTGATAGTTAAGGCAGGGACGTATTCGTTTGGGGATTTTATCCTTACACGTTCTTATACGGAAATAACGTCTTACCAGCGAGATAATTTTCCTGACAAAATCCGAGCTGGGATATGGTCCGAACATACGGTTCTTTTTCGACGCTCTTTTTCTGGAAAAGCAAATCCTCGGCAGATTTTCGCAAGTCGTAACTTCTATAAACGGATACTTTTTATCATCCTTTAAGTCAATATTAAAACGGGGGTGGTATTTTTTTATCAGGCTTGCTTCAAGGATAAGGGCTTCAAGTTCGTTGGTTGTTACGATTATCTCAATATCCTCTACATACGAAACGAGTCTCGCCGTTTTTACCGGCAAGTTTTTAACGGCATGAAAATACGTTGAAACCCTGTTTTTAAGATTGAGTGCTTTGCCTACATAGATGATTTTGCCGGCGGCGTCTTTCATCAGATAAACACCGCTTGAGTCAGGCAACGTTGATATTACCGCAGAAACACGCTGCGGCAGGGCACCGGAATTAATATTTTTTTTCATACTCCTAGTCGGCCGGTTCCGGGATCATCACAGGTTCGGGGATATCTTTCGGCGCGGCAGCCGGGGTCTCTGTTTTCTTTTCCGGCTTTTTATTGAGCTTATCTTTAAGGACTGCAATTGCACGATCCCTCTGAACATCCGTTTTTGTATTTACATTCTGCGGCGGCATTTCCACAATATAATCAGGAGTAATACCTTTTTTATTAATATCTATACCTCTGGGGGTCAAATATTTGGCAATGGTAAACTTAAGTGCCCCGCCGTCCCTGAGCTCTCTTATTGACTGAACAACGCCTTTACCGTATGTTTTTGTCCCGATGACGGCAGCCGAGCCGGTATCTTTTAAAGCACCGGCGGCAATTTCCGATGAGCTGGCGGAATTCTCATTGACTAATACGGCTATCGGAATCTGTGACTGTTTTGAACCGTAAGCCCTGTAAACCTCGTTCCTGCCGGTACGCGGATTAACAACGGAAACGACCAGTGAACCGCTCTCCAGCAAGTGACTGCAGACGTCTATGGCTCCGGAAATATATCCGCCGGTATTGTTTCTAAGATCAATTATCAGTCCTTTTGCACCTTCGGCATACATTTTTTCAAGTTCTTCACCAAATTCCTGCCCGGTATTCTCACCAAAGAATCCAACCTTTACATAAGCGATACGCCCCGGCTTCATCGACGAAATGACACTGTTTTCATGGATAATGTCTCTTATCATCGAATATTCACGAAGCCCCTCCGAGGCGCGATCGATAAGCAGGGTTATACGCGTCCCCTTTTTACCGCGGACTTTTTGAGAGGCAACTTCCAGATCCATACCCTTAACCGAAGCACCGTCTATTTTTACAACGACGTCGCCGCTTTTAAGGCCGGCTCTGGCAGCCGGACCGCCAATAATAGTATCAACAACGGTCAGCATCTTCGTTTGTTTATGCACTTCAAGATATATCCCGATACCGCCGTAATTTCCGCCGCTCATAAACTCATTCAAAAGTTTATATTCCTTGGGCTCAAGAGCAACCGAATAAGGATCATGCAGACTTTCCATCATACCGATCAGAGCGCCGTAGGCAAGATCACTTTCGGAAATTTTATTGCCGTAAAGCGCCATCGCTTTATTATAAAGCTTGTGCAGCTCGACAATCATCTCTTTCTCAGGCATCTTCTTTAGAGGAATGACAAAAGACGAATCAAGATTTTTCTGCGCAAGACGCTTTTTTATCCCCGAAACCGCTCCGTTAATCAGCTTTACGTAGGAAATCTCATCAAGATACTCTTCCCTCAGCATCTGTATCGTTTTATCGATAATTAAAATATCAACGCCGAACACGGTGTTGATATTCAAATTACTCTTTGACGCAACTTCAACCGAAGAAGAAAGAGGCGGGAACAACGATGTATTTTCTTTACCCTGACTAACGGCGGTATCCTGCTGCTTAACAGGCTCAAGTTCCTGATTTATGCCCGCAGAATAGTGGCTGCCTGCATAAAATCCTCCGGACACACCAATAAGTATCAAAAATAAAATAATAAAATAATGGTATCTTTTCATTTTATCTAATATTATTTTTCCCCAATATTATCTGAAATACTTCCCACGGTTAAAATAAAGCACTCTGTCTCCGTATTCCGTGCCAACCGTAACTTTGTCATAAAGATTGCCGTTCTCAAAAACAAGAAATGAATTTTTTATAACAAATCCCTGACCGCACATATTGGCGATCTGTCTAAGCATATCTTCATTGCTTCTGGTCTGTATTGCCTGAGAGGTGCTCTCACCGCTGGCATTGGCCTTAATTGCCATAACCCTTTCGGCGATCAGACTTTTGGCCCTTGCAAGAATAACATCGTCCTTTTCATTAAGGGCGGGTTTGTTATCCGGCTGTTTTAAAACGATGTCCGGTTTAATTCCTTTTTTATCAATAGCGCGGCCCATAGGCGTTAGATAGTAGGAGGTGGTAAATTTCATTGCCGTTCCACCCTGAAGAGGATAAATCTTCTGAATTTTTGCCTTACCGTAGGAGGTTGTTCCGACAACGGTCGCAATTTTATAGTCCTGAAGCGCGCCGGCGGTTATCTCTGAAGAACTGGCGGAATCCTTGTCAATCAGGATTGCCAGCGGAGGGGCAGCGACACGCGCACTGGGCAGGCTTAAATAAGGAAGATTTTTTTGTCCCTGTCTGACAACGGTTACAACATTCGTTCCGGTTGCAACAAATTCGCTCACTACATGAACGGCGGCGTTGACATAGCCGCCGGTATTCCCCCTGATATCAAAGATATAACCGATTGCACCGGAGCGCTCAAGCTCGTCAAGAGCTTTTCTTATCTCATCATTTGTACCCTCACCAAAAATATTCAGTCTGATATACCCGATACCGTCATCGATCATTTTATACGTCAAAGTTTTAGCCTTGATTATTTCTCTTGCCATTTCCACATCAAACGGCTCAAGATTTGACCGCTTAATTTTAACGACCACCTTGCTGCCGGGTTCTCCGCGAAGCTTCTCATGGGCTTTATCAAAAGGAACAAAATCCTTAAGCGGCTTGCCGTCAATACCTATTATTACATCACCCTTTTTAAGACCGGCACTTTCGGCCGGAGTATCTTCCATAACTCCTAAAACTTTAATAACTTTTTCTTTATTATCGATCTCAAGGTATATGCCTACACCGCCAAAATTACCGCCCTTCATCTGATCCATAAGCTTTTTATACTCTTTGGGATCCATAAAAAGAGCATACGGATCATTCAGTTTTTTAAGAGCTCCCCTTGCTGCGGCGTAAGAAATCTGCTCCTTGTCGGCTTTGACGTATTTTGTCAGTAAGGCATTGTACACGGAATTAAACCGCTCAAGCGTAAGCTCATCAGTGGCGGCGGCCTCAATCATTTTAATGGAAGAAACATCCATTTTTTTCGACTTCAAATATTCACGCACCCCACCGATGGCACCGTTACACAGCTCGGTAACGGTAACATTGGAAACTGATTCAGCCTTAACGGTCAGCAAAACATCGTCAAGCGACTTAAGATTCAGTCCCTTTTCATCCTTAACCGTATCAATTAAAACTTTTTCGGATGCCGGAGGCAGGTTTATTGTCTGTGAATAAGAGTTTCCATGCAAAACGGCAGTGAACAATAAAAGCAATGCAAATATTTTCTTCATAAAAAATTCCTCCCGCAACTATTCAAAATCAGATAAAGATACTGACAAGCAATAATAAATCATAAAATACAATAAATACAATCTAAAGAATAATATAGCAGAAGAGGTCCGAATAATCAAGCAAAACACAAAAAAAGCGGCAATTATGCAACTCTCCCGGACAATCTGACAATAAAATATAAGGACTGTCGTGGGGTGAGGCGGCATGCACACCCGACTGAAAACCAAAAAAAAACTAGA
>JAVBNT010000003.1:0-72191 GCA_031551355.1 Candidatus Xenobia bacterium
GGTCGGTTCCGGAGCGTCTTCGCAAAAAATCAAGTAAACAAAAGCTGTCGGCGGGAAGGAATGAGTCGCATGTAACTTATGAAAGCTTACTAAAATGTCTGTTGGCAGACAAAATAAGTGTCTCATGCGTGAATCCTGAAAAAGCAGGCCGGAGATCTTGCGGCAAGCCTGGCGCGGTGTTATCATATAGTCTGTACGCTTATTACAATTACAAAGTCCCAAGGAGATTTAACATATGCCTCAGATGTCACTGGAAAGCCTTGTCGCCGAAAAAACCGGAGTAAAGTCACAATATGTGATCAATCTCATAAATTTTTATAATGAAAAGGCCACCATACCGTTCGTGTCCAGATACCGCAAGGATCAGACCGGCAATCTCGATGAACTGCAGGTTGCTTCAGTCTATGATTCCATCGCCCTGTATCTGGAATTGGCGGACAGGAAAGCGTTTATACTGGAAGAGATTGACAAAAAGGGCAAATTGACCGACGAGCTAAGGGAAAGTATTGAAAACTGTTATGATCCCAAAAGACTGGAAGCCCTGTACCTGCCGTATAAGGAAAAAAGGAAAACAAAAGCCGAAAAAGCCAGGGAAGCCGGAATAGAGCCTCTGGCAATCATACTTATGGGCAGTGAAAACGCCGGTAAACCGATAGAACTTGCCGCTGCATACATAAATACCGAAAAAGGGTATGACACCGCCGAAAAAGTCCTTGAAGGCGCGCTTTACATCATTTCACAAACGGTAATGGAATCTGTCGAGGTTATGGAACAATTCGTTAAACAGGCACTCGACAGCGGCAAAATTTCTGTATCAAAAAAGAAAGGCTATGACGGTGAAGACAGGCGCTTTGAAGACTACTATGAATATTCGGAAAATCTGGCGGCCCTTAAAAATCCCAAAAGTTCCCACCGTTATCTGGCGATCAAACGCGGTGAGGAATGCGGCGCCCTGTCAATAAAAACAGAAATTGACGACGGATCCAACATCTTTGCCATGCGGAGCAAATTTATCAAAAAAGAGCATTTCTACACGGATGAACTTGAACAGGCTGTGGAAATCGCCTATACCAACTATTTAAGGCCGGCCATGGATACGCGTATCCGCCAGGAACTGACCGATGTTGCCGAGACTGAGGCAATCTCCGTTTTTGCAAAAAATCTTGAGGCGCTGTTTATGGCCCCGCCGATACCTTACAGAAACGTAATCGGTATGGATCCCGGCCTGAGGACCGGCATAAAAACAGCCGTTCTTGATAAGGACGGAACTTATATTGAAGACACCGTCTTGTATATAAATTCACCGCTTGACAGGGACAGAAGCGCCCTGACTCTGAGGAACCTGATCAAAAAGCATAAAATCGGCGCCATCGGCGTGGGAACCGGAACCGGCTCAAAAGAGGCATTTGCGCTTGCTCAGGCTGTTGTAAAAGAAACTGACGGCGAGATAATCGTCGCTCTGGTCGACGAAGCGGGAGCTTCGGTTTATTCCGCCTCCGAAATTGCCAGGGAAGAATTTCCCAATCTCGATCTGACCGTAAGGGGAGCCATCAGCATCGGCAGACGGCTGCAAAATCCGCTGGCCGAACTGGTAAAAGTCGATCCCAGGTCAGTCGGAGTCGGCCAGTATCAGCATGATGTGGATCAGAAAAAACTTAAGGAATCACTTGAAAGAGTTGTTCAGATATGCGTAAACAATATCGGCGTTGATATCAATACCGCATCATACTCCATTCTAACGTATATCTCCGGCCTGGCGTCTAAAGTAGCAAAAAACATCGTCGAGCACAGGGAAACAAACGGATTTTTCAAAAGCCGTGCCGAGCTGAAAAAAGTGAAAGGCGTGGGACCGAAAGTATTTGAACAATGTTCCGGTTTCCTGCGCATCAGGGACGGAAAAAATCCTCTCGACAATACCAGGGTACACCCGGAGTCATATGATATTGTTGCCATGATTGCCAAAGACTACGATATGAAAATATCCGACCTTGTAGGCAATAAATCCATGCTGTCAACAGTCAAAACAAAAAAATACGAATCTGACAACATCGGAGAGCTGGCGCTGAAATCAATCGTCGACGATCTGATACACCCTTCAAGCGATCCCAGAAAAGAATTCCGCAATGTCAAATTCCTTGAAGGCGTAGATAAAATAGAAGATTTAAAAATGGAAATGACAATGGAGGGCAGAGTCACCAACGTCACCAATTTCGGCGCCTTTATCGATATCGGCGTTCACAACGACGGGCTATGCCACATCTCGCAGATGGGAGACCGTTTTATTAAAGACCCTGCGGAAGTCGTCAAAGTCGGCGATGTGGTAAAGGTAAAAGTCATCAATATTGATATTCCGAAAAAAAGAGTATCGCTAAAACTCGTAAATAATCAGAATAAATAAAAATATTGTCGCTGAACATAAAATCCGTATCAATTCAGTTATTACCAATCTTTGAAAAGAAGTAGAAGGATGTCATACGGTCCCCGTTTTCACGAGGATAAACTCCGGCGGGTATTCAGAAATAAAGCTGAAATAAGTATTATTTTTTTCGGTTACTGTAAAAACCCGATTTTAGTAATTTCTCAAAACGTATAATGGTTTTTCTCCAACAAAAAACTGTCTTAATGTTAAGCAAAACTATTTTACCGTAATTTGAGCATGTATATGTTTTTAAATATGCTGTTTGTATGAATCCTAAAAAATATTTTGACTTGATATTTACGATATGGCCTGTTGGTTTGGTTTGCTTGTTTTCTTGCCTTTCGCGGGAGGAATCGGGCACCTTAACTCAGTAAATTCTGATCTGATTCCATCAAAATGCATGTTTGAAGCGACAGAGCCGAACGCAGTGAGCGTAGGAGTGAGTTCGCATTTTGTCTCTTGAATTTACTGAGAGTTAAGGTCGATTTCGGAGCGTCTTAGCAAGAAAACAAGCAAACCAAACCGTCTGCGAGACAGGTTGAGCCCATACTATATAAAGAATTATAATCATAGTAATGGTATTGTGGAAATAAAATTATCGAAAACATTTGCAATACCGGATACATTAGCAAAAATACTTGATTTAAGAAACGATTACCAGCCAATAAACGGCAGGGATTAAAAATAAAAAACTTCCGCCGCATTTATGAGCAGGGTACGGCAATTTATTGATAGAAATTTGATAATTGATCTTATAAATATTGAGGAGGGGTAAAGTGAAGTTATATATTGACTCTGCAAATACAGAAGAACTCGCTCTTTTGAAAAACGCGCCGTTTTTGAGCGGTGTGACTACCAATCCCAAACTTATTGCCGAGGGAATAGGCAAAAATGAAGTGACATGTGATGAGTATTTTGACTACATCCAGAAAATAAGAAGCATAATCAGCGGGGAAATATTTGTTCAGGTAACGTCAGAAAAAAAGCCTGATATTATTGATGAAATATCAAAAATAAGAGATAATGTCAAAGGGCCTGTCGTATACAAAATACCGGCAACGGCAGAAGGTTTCCACGCAATATCACTGATGGCAAAGGAAGGCGTTTCCGTCGCCGCGACAGCCGTGTATACAGCCGCTCAGGCATACCTGGCAATCGCTTCCGGCGCTAAATACGTAATCCCCTATTTTTCAAGGATAGATCAGCATGACAAGCAGGGCATTGAGACTATAAGAGAGATTATGGCAATTTCCGGGCCGGAAAAATTGCTGGTTGCCTCAATAAAAACAGAGGCGACACTGTATTACCTGCTGATGGAAGGCGTAAGGAACTTTACACTCCCCTACCAGTTGTTCAAATACGTAGCCGAATGTGATCTAACGCAGGATTCCATAAAAGAGTTTTCAGAATTCCTTCATATTACATGGGCTAAAAAGAAAAAATAGAAATAACATAAAATTATTGATTAAAAGATCCGGATTGGTAAACGCCGGGTCTTTTTTATTAATCGGAAATTTTAAAAACATAATTGCTAACAACATTTTTTTGCGATATACTGTCAAAAGGTTTCATAGAAAAGTTAAGAATAAAATATCCGTATACGGGAGAAGATCAAATGCAAATTTCCGTTCAGAATCTCGGGATGTCATATCCGGGGAAAAAAGACGCTCTTAAAGACATTAATCTGGAAATGCAAAGTCCCAATATGCTCGGCCTTGTCGGCCCGAATGGCGCCGGTAAAAGCACCTTGATCAAATTGCTGGTTGCCGGATTGTTACAAACTTCAGGCTCCATCCTCCTTGACGGCAAGCCCCTGACCGAACAGGAAAAAAAGCTTAAATCAATGCTCGGTTATCTACCGCAATCGTTCGGATTGTATGACGAACTTACCGTTTACCAGTTTCTTGATTATATATGTGCGCTTAAAGGCATCAAAAACAGCAGGGAAGCGATTGAGACGATCATCTCGCAGACCAATCTGCAGGAAAAGAAAAACGCCCGCATCGGCACGCTGTCGGGAGGACAGCGTCAGAGAGTGGGCATCGCCCAGGCATTAATCGGCAACCCTGAGTTTATCATCCTTGATGAGCCGACAGTTGGCCTGGACCCCGAAGAACGCATCAATTTCCGCAACCTTTTTTCCCGGACATCACAGAACAAACTGGTACTGCTGTCAACCCATATCATCGAAGACGTCCAGTCGATCTGCAGCCGCCTGATTGCACTGCACAAAGGGCAAATACTGTTTGACGGTCCGCCGGAAGAGCTGATCATCCCCGCTCAGGGGCACGTCGGCACCTTTCTCGAACAGGACGGCAAATCAATAGCTGACGGGCTTTGCATAACTTCAAGGATCAATACGGCCAAAGGTGTCTCCTGCCGGATCGTCGCCCAAACGCTGCCCGATTTCGCCGCACCGGCGGAACCGACGCTTGAAGACGCCTATATGTATCTGCTCAATACCAAAGGAGCAAAAAGCTGATGAATTTCCTTTACTTTTTGCACCTGGAAATCAAACGCTGTTTTTTATCACCGGTAACCCGGGTGGTTTCACTGCTGACCGTCTGCGCGCCGCTGGCCGGATACTGGTTCTACAAACCGGTGGGAATTGTGGGACAATCCATCACCAGGGCCGGCACATACATTGCCAACCCGGTCCTTGCCGGCAGCATCGGCGGCGTGATTTTATTTGCGCTGCTGACGCTGTATGAACTAAGCAGAGTCCGGGAAAACAAAATTGACGCCATTACCGACTCAATCGTTTCCCCATTCACGCTCAATACCGCCAAAATTATTTCCCTGCTGACGGCGGCAACAGTTACCGGTATTCTGACAACGCTTGTTTATCTGCCATACACAATCTACAAAACCGCTTACCTCTTCGATGCCGGCACATATTTCGGCAGTTTTCTAATCATCTTTACCCCGGTATTGTGGATTGCATGTCTAATGGCAGCTGCTTTTTACCAGATAACGCGGCGGACCGATTTGAGCTTTATAATGCTGGCCGCTGTCGCCGCACCCTGCTTCGGAGCGTTTATGAAATATGAGTTCATACTCAAATGGATTAATCCCACCATCGACTTTTTTACCGATATCTTTTCCAATTCAAGAGTGCTGCGCATCGCCGCCTATAATCGTCTTTTTTGGATTATTGGTCTTAGCGGCCTGCTGTTGCTGTCATTCCTTTGCATGCGTCGGTACGGCAAAGGAATAATCGGTTCGCTGATTGTCAATCTGAAAAAAATATGGCTGGCACCGCTATCGGCAACCCTTATTTCCGCAGCTGTCTGCCTGTATCTATTCCAGCCCTTTGTCAATCACGCACCGATGGAATACAAGTTTCATGAAGAAGGAAACGAAAACATCACTGTTACCTCAACCCATACCCAGGCAAGGCCTAATATGCTAACCGGGTTTATGCATGGAAAAACAACCATTAATATTGTCAAGGCAGCAGCGGGAGCAAAAAAATGCCTGTTAGAAATCGACTGCGGCTATACAGTTCACTATATAACTGCAAACGGTAACAAAATAGATTTCAAAGATCTCAAAAACGATCTATACGTTTCAAAGCAGGTATCCTTTAAACTGCCAGAAGACGAAAAGGTGGAGTTAATAATAGATTACAGCGGCTATCCGCAAATGCACAGTGCCAGCGCATACCGCTTTTTTGGCAATGAAATCAATGGACGCTATATACAACTTTGTCTAACTTCATTTACTCCGCGTTTATCTGCAAAGCACAGCAAAAAAAGAATAATCTCAGCCGATATTATCTTGCCGGCACGAATAACACCAACAGTTATGTGTGGAAACAGCCATTTAATAAAAGACAATTATGATGGAACCAAAACTTGGCGGCTAAGTTCGGACTACATTCCATTTATAAATCTGTATGCATACGATCGCACAATTAGCAGCATCAATACGGCAAATATGTCTATGGACTTTTATTATGCCCATAAAAGCAAACCAGTAATGGAAAAATACAATGTCAATGGTACTTTTAAGGAAGC
Organism: Candidatus Xenobia bacterium; assembly: GCA_031551355.1. Taxonomy (GTDB): domain Bacteria; phylum Vulcanimicrobiota; class CADAWZ01; order CADAWZ01; family CADAWZ01; genus JAVBNT01. Next base: position 6,439 of record JAVBNT010000003.1, read on the forward strand.
AATCGAATTCTGTGAAAAACATTACGGGGTGTTAAGCAACCTTGACAACAACAAGCTTGTATTGCTGCAAACAGCTGGTTCAGGCGGTGGAGCTCCTTTTAAGGGAGTATGCACATATGGAGAACTGGCTTTTGCCGAAGATGGCCTCAAGGATACCAACAAAGGCGCCTCCGGCATAGAAGTTATGGCTCATGAACTCATTCACCAATGGTGGGGACTTAGTGTTGCAATTGAAGAAAATCCCTCCGGACCTTACCCGGAGTGGAGTGCAGAAGGACCGACCGTTTTTGCAACGTACAGAATGATGAAGGGAAAATTTGGACCCGAATATGCAAAACGGCATTACACTGATAAATGGGAAAGAGCTATACAGGACAGAAACAGAAACTTTTATCACCGCAATCCGCAATACATGGAGAGACTACCTGAAAGATTCTCTTCAAAAATAAAAGAAACGAACACCTCAGTGAATCAATACAGTCTAATGCCACTGAAAATCCTCAAGGCAGCTGAGCTGTTAGGAGGCGAGGAAAAAATGGATCAGGTAATGGCAAAAATTTACAAAACAAAAACAGAGTCTGACGACCCTTACCTGTCATATGAAGAATTCTTATCTGCATGCGGCCTTTCAAAGGAGGATCTGAAAATTGATTAAATTATTTTTCTATGAACTGCGGCGGTTGCTTTTAAACAAATTTTTTATCGGCCTTTTGTTTATCGCCGGATTCTTCTCCTACTACGTTTTAAGCGGTGAAGTGATACTCGGCGTCGGTTATACGGCGCCTTTTTCCGGCTGGAGTTACGGCTGGTTTTTGTCTCAAATACTGCCGCTGCTGATGATTGCGTTGCTCTTCCTGGTGTCCTTCCTGTTTACAAAACAGGAAAAACAGGTGCAGACGATCATTGCCGCAACGCCGGTTAACCCGGCGGCATATCTGCTCACCAGATGCCTGGCGATGCTGACCGGGCTTGCCGTTATCACCGCCGTAATCATTGCCGAGAGCCTGATTTTTTATAAAATACTGTTCCGCTTCACAAGCTTCGGCGACTTCCTGATGCCGGTAATAGTCACCATCATACCGGCTACATTATTAACCCTGGGAACCGGACTTATAGCCGGGAGGCTCAATCTAAATGTGCTATACTGCCTGATGCTGCTGTTACTTTTTGTCAACCCCATGCATATCGACATCTTCGGCAGCAATTTTTATTCCAGCTACCCTGCCTCTCTGACAGTAAATGATCCGCCGTTCATTCTGCCGGTATCTTTTTTAACGGGAAGAGTCATATTTGCCGCGGCCGGAATAATTCTTACAGCGGCGGGGATAATTCTTTATACAAAAAACGGGCAGAAATCATAAGTAAAAATCGCACAACCTAACCTGAAATATAAATACTGCCTCTAAAATCACCGGAGCAACCGCCAATGAATTTTCTTTATTTTTTACGCCTGGAAATCAAACGCTGTTTTTTGTCACCGGCAACATGGGTGGTGGCGATGCTGACGATATGCGCCCCGCTGGCCGGATACTGGTTTTATAAAGCAGTTGTGTTCGCCAGCAGAGCCGGCACATATATCGCCAATCCTGTGATGGCCGGCAGTATCGGCGGTGTGATTTTATTTTCACTCCTGACATTGTATGAACTCAGCAGAATCCAAGAAAATAAAATTAACGCCATCACCGACTCAATCGTTTCCCCATTCACGCTTAATGCCGTCAAAATCACCTCCCTGCTGACGGCGGCAACCGTTACCGGCATTTTGACAACGCTTGTTTACCTGCCATATACAATCTACAAAACAGATTATCTCTTCGATGCCGGCACTTATTTCGGCAGTTTTTTGATAATATTTCTTCCGGCGTTATGGATTGCATGTCTTTTTTCCGCAGTTTTTTATCAGATAACGGAGCGAACCGATTTAAGCTTTATACTGCTGGCCGCCTGCGCCGCTCCTTGTTTTGGGAAATTTATGGCCCCTGAATTTATTCTTAGATGGATAAACCCGATTACAATTTATTTCAACGATATTTTTTCCAATTCAAATGTATTGAGACTTGCGGCTTACAACAGAATCTTTTGGTTGCTACTATTAACAGGAACACTTTTGTTGTCTTTTCTATGCCTGCGCAGGTATGGCAAAGGACTTACAGACTCATTCATCATTAACATTCGATATTGGCGGATACCGCTCATATCATCGCTGTTATTAGCTTCCGGTCTCTGCATTTACATATTCCAGCCCTTTGTAAACCACTCCGGTTCAGACACAGAAGTCCGCAGGGCAAAAAATGAAGGCATCACAATTCTTTCAACTTACACATATGCCAAACCAAATCCAATTACCGGTATTCAATATGGAAAAACGACAATCAAACTGGCAAGAAAATCATCTGAGCCGCGAACATGCAAGTTCTCAATCGACTGCGGATATAAAGTAAGTTCTATTACCGCAGATGGCAAATCCATCTCCTTCGCCGACCTGAACGATGATTACATTCTATGGAAACAAATTTCGCTGGCTCTTCCCAGGGGGAAGTTTACAGAACTGGTAATTACCTATAGCGGCTATCCGCAAATATGGAAAAAATCAATGCCGAATATACTGGCAAATGAAATAAACAACCGGTTTATACAGCTTCCCGGCGGCTCTTTCAGCCCGATATTTAATGCCGATAAGGACAAAAAAATTTCTCAGACAGCGGACATCGTGCTTCCCGGCCATATGATTCCGGTCACAACAACTGGTGATGTAAAGTTACTGCAAAGCAATAAAGACAGCACAAAAACATGGCATCTTGATTTCAAAAGCCATGACAGAATCAGGGTATATGCCGCCGATTATTTACATCAAAAAATTAATTCCCGGGGAATGTCGGTAGAATTTTATTACGGCCGCAGAAGTAAACCGGTTATGGACAAGTATCGCCTTGCAGAAACACTGAAAGAAGTTTTTGATTATTGCTCAAAACAATACGGCCCCATAGAATACACCAAAAACAATACGCTGATTTTATTGCAGGAGTCATCACTGGGAGGCGGAGCCGATAAAGGGATAAGTTTTTTCGGAGAGATAACATTTTCAGAAGACAGCCTAAAAGACCCTAAGCGCGGAGCTTCGGGAATGGAAGTTATGGCTCATGAAATCGCCCATCAGTGGTGGGGACTGGGGGTTGTATTTGAAGGAGCATACGGGGGCAGTAACAATTATGAGTGGACCTCTGAAGGATTCACAGTCTTTACTACTTACAGAATGATGAAGGAGAAATTTGGAGCCGATTATGCAAAAAAATACTATATCGACGTGTGGAAAAAAGAATTAAAAAACAGAAACAGGGACTTCTACTACCGCCGGCCGGAATACTTAGATATATTGCCGGAACGGTTTTCCTCAAAAATAAAATCTCAAAGCTGGGGTGTCGATGAATACTGCGTTATGCCGCTTAAAATTCTCAAAGCGGCGGAACTTATCGGCGGCGAAGACAAGATGGACGGGATAATGGCTAAACTTTATCAAATGAAGGCTAATCAGGAAGACTCCTTCCTGAGTTATGACGAATTTCTATCTGCATGCCACCTTACGGATAAAGATCTTGAGTTGAAATAAAGAGATGCGGAAACCACCCCGACGCTCCGCGTCACCCCTCCGGAGGAGGGGAATTCATTAAAATCAAAATCAATTCAAACATTCTATTGATAAAAAATATGAGGCACTCAATTGCGTCTATAGGCTAAGGCAAGCCGGATTTTAACGAGTAAACTCTACTGTAATCAGAACCATTCACCCCGGCCCTCTCCCGCAAGGGGAGAGGGAGAAAAGATAATGGTATAAATCTTTTCAACTCTATTGAAAAAATTAATTCAAAAAGATAGAAGTTCCGATAAAATACATACATTATAAAGATAAAATCAATTGAAACGGGCGGAGATGCTAAGTCAAAGACAAATTCTACGAGCGAGGCGTAGTCATCTCTACGGTAAGCGAGAGAATTTGTCTGCGACGACGCAGATTCGCCCGTTTCAATTGATTTTAAGGATGCGCCCCCAGTGGGGAGATACTTGTATCTCCTCTCCGGAAAAATTTTCCCCGTTCAGCAGATCATAAAACTTCCCGCCGTATCCAGGCAGCTTCACGGCAGCTTCCTGATCGGCTGTATTGATAACAACAGTAATTTTTTCATTTCCCAATGCTCTTTCAAAGGCAAACTGCTGCTCATACGTTACCAAAATCTGTTTATAGCTGCCTTTGGACAATACCTTATTTTCATTTCTGATCGCCGACAGCTTTTTGATCACGTCTTTTAAATGCATTTCCGAACCGCTGATATTATGCAAGTCAAGATACGGCCTGAGCTGGCGGTCGGAGTCGCCGCCTTTTATTCCTTTTATCCCCCATTCGCTGCCGTAATATATAGACGGTATCCCGGGAACCGTATACAGAAGCAAATAAATTGTATACAGATCATGCGGATTGCCGGCAATGCTTGCCAGCCTGCTCTGATCGTGGTTATCTACAAAATTATACGGCAAAAAATTTCTGTAAATACCGCCATCGGCGGCGAACTGCCTGTTCAGGGAATAAGCTACCTCAAATAAATTCCTGTCATTATGGCTGGAATACAAACCTTTATATAATTCATAGTTGGTCACGGAATGCAGCAGCTCTCCGTTTGCCCAGCGGCTGTAATCTCCATGCACCACCTCACCCATTAGCCAAAAATCGGCTTGAAAATCCGTCGTTCTCCATCTGAGTTCCTTCATAAAATCGAAATCGAGGCAATCCGCGGCATCAAGCCGCAAACCGTCAATATTAAAAAATTCCAGCCAATACTTAACGGCGGCAAACAGATATTCTCTGAGCGAAGGATTGCGCAAATTAAACTTTACCAGTTCATAATATCCGTTCCAGGTATCGTATGTAAAAGGATCTCCCAACGGACTGCGCCGGGAGAAATCAACACCGGAAAACCAGGAACAGTATTCGGAATGTTCACCGCGCTCACAGACATTCCTAAATGCAAAAAAGTCTCTGCCGCAATGATTAAATACACCGTCAAGAACAACACGGATATCATTTGCATGCAACAAATCAATCAACTCTTTAAATCCGTCATTGTCACCGATACGGTTGTCGATCTGAAAATAATCGGTTGTGTCATAACCATGAGTTTTTGCTTTAAAAACCGGACCGAAATAAACGGCATTACACCCCATTTCCTTTATATGAGAGACCCACTTCCCTATTTCCCCCAGACGGTTTTCCACGGCAGCATAATTATTTTCAAACGAAGCATGACACAGACCCAACGGATAAATATGATAAAAATTTGCCTCCCGATACCAATAATCCATAATCTTTATCCTTTTTATATACCTACCGATAGGTATATAAATGTTTATTTTTTAGGGAATTAAAATAAAAGTTTAATTCCCTCATTATGCCAGATATAAAAACTATACGTCATTGCGGCTTCCGAGCCGCGATCTCAGATGTTCCCGGCATCCCGCCGGAAGATGGGCGGGCGAATATTCAAGTTGACTTAGCGGAAACCACCCCGCCGCTCCGCGGCACCCCTCCAAAGGAGAGGAATTCATTAAAATCTTAATCAATTCAAACCGGCGGAGATGTTAAGTCAAAGACAAATTCTACGAGCTAGACGTAGTCTTATCTACGTCTAGCGAGAGAATTTGTCTGCAACGACGCAGCTTCGCCGGTTTCAATTGATTCCAAAAAGGCAGTCAATTGGGTCTGAAGGCTAAGGCAAATTAGATTTCGACGAGTGAGGCGTAGCGGGACTACGCCGGAATGAGCGATATCTAATTTGACAACGCATGCGGGCACAATTCACTGTCTTTTCATTAGGAGTGGATGCCATGCATAAATTGTTTTACCACTCTCATTGCCAAATCTTCCTCCAAAGAAGCACTGTCAAAATTATTATAGTAAAGTCCGATAAAAGAATTTATCATCCCCAAAAAGGTCCAGGCAAAGATCGTTTCCTTTCCCTGCATGTTCGTATGCACAGCGGAAAAACTTTTAAACATTCCATGCACAACCTCATACTGTCTGAAATGATATTTCTTCACAATATGGTATACCGGTGATGAATCCGGCATAAACAGATTGGACAGCACCATTCTGTAAAATAATTCATTTTCTCTGGCAAATTCAAAATATTTAGAGGCAAGCCTTGTGAGAACAAGATGAACGTCATCAAAATAAGATGACGGATTTGGCAGATATTGACCGGCGAAGGCAGCCATTTGCTCAAGCATTCCGTAATAACCGGCAATCAGCTGCTCATAAAGGCCTTCCTTGCTGCCAAAATAATAATACAGAGTAGGTTTGGTAATACCGGCGGCATTTACAAGCTCCTGAACGGAAACGGCCTCATAGCCTTTTGCCGAAAAAAGCTCCAATGCACACTTGAGTATATTTTCTTTCACCGAGGGATTCACAGTCATAAAACAATTATATACCGATCGGTATACAGTTGTCAAATACTTTTATTTTTCAATCTTTTAAACGTTTGTTTCAACATTCATATTGACAATCAGATAACCGTAAAGGTCACCGGAATAAAGACCCTCTGCAATAACACCGACAAAATCTTTACCAAACATATCATACAGATTCGAACTTATTGTCAGCTCCGGCAAACGCCCGATAATATTCTCACCGTCAAAAAGGAACGACGACTGAACCGGAGCGGCAAAATTACCTTCAGAAGTGAAGCCGCCGCCCTGAGAGATATCAATAAGCACAGCTTCCTGTCCGGCAAGAAGCTCTGACATACTTCGTGGCGAAGGCTCTGCATATAGAGCCGGAAAGCCTATATCCGGAACCTGATCATAAGCGAAAGACGCAGAAGAGGTTCGCGGATAGTCATATTTAAGGGCGGTCATTTTATCGGTATACGGGTATTTTATAACGCCCTTGTCGATCAGAACAAACTTATCATTTTCAAGAACCGTTCCTTCTCCGTCAAAAAAAGGAATGTACTGGATTGCGGAATTTCTGTTTATTGAAAGGGAAAAATTACTGCTGAACAGTTGTTCTCCGATTTTATCGGAAAATATCGAGGCTTTTTCGGCAACGTTTATACCGTGTAAATCAAAAAACTTACCAAAAATTTTGCAGTCAGGCCCTGACTTAAATACAACAGGAATTTTTGTTTTTGTAGATACACTCACTTGATTATCATAAGCTCCGCATAAATCCGAGACCATTTTCAACCATCCATCTTTATCATATCTTCTTGATTTGTAAACTACCGACATATCAAAAATATTTGTAGATCGGTTATGGTTCAGCAGCAAATCCGAGGATACGTAAGCATCTCTGTAAACAAGTTCAGCCCCACCACTATTGCCGATTGATATTTCCACATCCTGAAAGATGATATTGCCGAAGCCACAGGAAAAAGAAGATTGCGTATCCAGAAGATTTATTATCTCCGAAGCACCTTCAATAAGTTCATCATAAGAAACTTTACACTCGCTTGAAAAATCCTCAGCCCTTTTTAGCCCGGCAGCAGGCATGGCTGTATAAAAAATATTATGCTTAAACATACTCTCGGCCCTGGATACCAGTTCCTTTTTATCATAACTGCCGATTGCCGAAGCAATGCCAATATTGCTGCCGTCATAAAGACGCAAGCCGGTCTTTACGGAAGAAGATTTCAGAATATTTTTCATCTTACCGCTTACGATATTAATCTTAAACTTATCATTTCTATGAGTAACCCATTCCTCAACCATAAAAACCTCACTTTACGGATAAATTCCTTACTCTTACATACGGACCGCCTTCACCGATGGGAAGCGGCATCTGTTCTATCTTGCCACAGCCGATGATGGAATATAATTTAACCTCGTCCGATATCCCGTCAATATCCGATAAAGCACGCGACACATTGCCGAAAATTACGGAAACCTTTACCGGCCTTGTTATACACCCGTTTTCTATATAATAAGCAAGAATCGGGGAAAAAGAAAAGGTGGACAATCCCGAACCAGCTCCACACTGCTTCAAAAATATCCCTTTTCCCACACCGGCAGCAAGTTCTTCAAACGTTTGCGTTCCTTTATCAATATAAGTAGTAGTCATTCTGACAATCGGTTCAAATTCATAACTTAAAGCTCTGGCATTGCCGGTCGGAATCTCATTCCTTTCTAAAGCAGTAGAAACCGTATGCATCTTTCCAGCAAGAATGCCGTTTTTAATCAGATAATTTTTCTTCGCTTTTATGCCCTCATCATCATATGGAGTATATCCAAATGATTCAACGGAACCGTCATCAATAATTGATAGATTTGCAGGGGCAATCTTTTTACCGGCCGCCCACTCCTCTTCCGATACTTCATTGGCCGAACCTAAATCAGCCTCACTCTTATGGCCAAAACACTCATGGGCGAAAATACCGGCGGCATCAGGAGCAAAAATAACCGTATAAGTTCCCGGTTCAACCGGTTCGGAGTTCAGCATACTTTCAACACATTCGTCAATATATGACGATAATGAATTCTCGTAATCAGCAATTTCATTAAATGCTTTGCCGCTTTTTGTATAATATCCAAACGATTTTTTTTTGCCCTCAGCCAGATTCAGACGCGTTTGCAGCATGCAATACTGCTTATCATATTTTATATCCGCACCTTTACTGTTATAAAATTCCTTCACAATATGATTATCAAGATAACTGGGACGGAATATTTTCAGATACTTATTTTCTTCCAATAAGGGAATTTGCTTCTTCACCAAAGCAAGCTTATCATCAAGATTAATTTTAGAGACGTCGGATTCAGAGAACTTCATCACTGTGTCACGGGAGGAACTGAAGAGATTATGGATCGGAAGTTTTGTTACATCCGTTTTGACGGAGACAAGACTTGCCAGCGATTCAATTTCCTGTTGGAGATTATTGATATCGGTTGTATTGGCGCACCAAAAACGGCTGCCGTCAAAAACACGGATAAATGCCGCACTGTAACTTTTTACGATGCAATTCTTCAGTCCGGCATTCCGAAACATTATCTCAGCAGAATTTATATGTTCAATGCGAACATCGGTATAAAGTCCCTCAGGAAATGTATATTTCATTTTTACTCCTTATGCAATTCGACCTTTCTCTAAAATACGGACGACTCCAACTTATTGAATTATAAAAATATCAAAACATGTAATCTTTTTATTTAGAGCAACTTGTAAAAATGTAGACAATACTTTACAAATATGCCGTGACCATTATCAAATTTATTACACCTACGGATATTGCCGGATGGCTTTTACCTGATTGACATAGGCTATGTTAAATCAAGTTGATCTAAAAACTTATCTTTCAAATATTTCAAATCCTTTTAATATGACAAAAACAGCAGGAATCAACCGATAGTACTGAGGCACTCAATTGCGTCTATAGGCTAAGACAAATTAGATTTCAACGCGTGGACTCAATGTCATTAAGTTAGTGTTTTTCATTGTCGATTCTGATATCTTTTGGATGTTAACGGAGTCCCTCACAGAGGGCACAGAGGCCACGGAGAATAAATACTAGTATAGCATAAATTAAATAACTGGATAAATATTGATTTGAATTACAGAATGGACGAGATTAAAATTGAGGCCAATGAGAGTCCAGTTATTTAGTTAACTATATACTAGGTAAAACTCTCTGTGTTCTCATCTTCTCTGTAAGAAACCCTTTTCTCTTAACTTAATGCATTGAGCTGACTACGCCGGAATGAGGGAATATCTAATTTGACGACGCATATAGGCGCAATTCAGTGTCTCATTCCACGAGGCAGAACTTATCATCTAACCCCAACTCACGGCCCATATCACCCATAAGCCATTCAAGAACAGTCTTGCAATGCGTGCAGAAAGCCAAATCAAGAGCAAACATATCACCCTGCTTGACAAACGCCTCATCAGCACAGCCGCCTCCGCAAATAGATAACCCGACACAGTCATAACATTCCGGCATTTGAAGTGGGGTTCTGCGGCACCAATCACTCGAAAGCTCGCTTTTAAGAATCTTTTGCTTTAAATCAGGTTCGTCAATATGTCCCCAGACAAAACGTCCGTCATCTGCGGCGATATGGCAGGGGCCGACAAGACCGTCGGCACAGAGCGCAAACTGCCCTCCGTATCCTCCGCAATCATAAATCCATGGTGTTTCATTTATAAAAGACTTAACTTTTCTCATTATACGGTCTTCGTAAATACCGCATTTGCGAAGAATTTTGTAAGCGTCGATAATTTTATGAGTCACTTCGTCCGCTGGGAGTTCGATACCGGAATCAGGCGGAAGTCCCTTCATTATATTAAATCCGAATCCTGTGCATTCAAGCTTAAAAACGAAATACTCAACAATGGATTCGATATCTTTATAATTATGCGGACCAAGCGTGCAGGAAATACCTACCCGGCCCAGCCTGTTTTTCAAAATAGCATAGCCCCTGAGCGCATCGTCAAACGATCCGCTGCCGTCGGCATAAAGCCTGACGGCATTGTGATGGTGTTTCAGGCCGTCAATAGAAATTGAGCCGCCCATTCGCAAATCAAACAAATCTTTGGCAATATCGTCAGTAATAAGGGTTCCGTTGCAGACCATGGAAACATCAACCGAAGAGTCTCCAAAAGCGCCTTCTTCTTCCACCTTACGGATATATTCAAGAGAATTTTTCATAACAGCCCAATTAAGCATCGGTTCTCCGCCGTAATATGTAATCAGCGGGTTCAACATGCGCTTGTTTACCATTGACGCAAAAAGATCTATTCCCTTTTTTGCCGAATCCTCATCCATCATGCTGTAATTAAATCCCGACGGCTTACGGCATTCACTCTCTATAGTGCAATACTTACAGCGTAGGTTGCAGTTGTTGGTTATCAGCAAATACATAAGTCCGATAGTGGGATGGTTAAACGTTATTCTAGCTCTATATGAATCAAGTATAGAATCTTTGGTCTCGTTTTCGCCAACAAGAAACCCGCATTCAATCAAAGTAAAAAGATCTTTCCATGGATCACGTCCTTCCGTAGACGATGACAGAATGGTAAAATAGTCCTGAAGAGGATGCGGTTCTGCAGCCATTCGGTAAATTTTTTCAATTTCATTGCCGCCAAAAACTTTTTTTATATTAAGAGAATTATAAAGGGCGCAGTTATTTTTCGATTTAAAAAGGAACGCAAAAGGAGATCTTTTATAAATAGGCTTTAAGGTTGGAAATGAGCGCAAAACCGGCTCTCTGTAAAGCCAGGAATCAACTCCGGCAACATCTTTTTGCATTTCGGGTGTAACAGGGGAAAAATGCTGCTCATATTTACTCATAACTGCCTATTCCTTTCCGCAATGTCCGCAAGCACATTGAACACTAATTTATTTATAAAGCGGCATACTTTTATATCGGGCTCATTTTCATTTTTTGCCCGGCATTTTACACATATACCATAGGCCGGACATAAAAAGCACTCCTTTTTTCCGTAAAATTCCTCTGAATCGCCGATTAAAAACGGGCAGGAATGATTATTCCCGCAAGCTTTTATAAATATTGAGTGCCTATTTAAATTACACAGATTGCCAATGAATTCTTCACGTGTAAGACAAAATATTTTTTGCCCCCAGACAAGCTCCCTTATATGTTCCTGCCTCAGCATAGAAAAAATATTATAGTAATCATCAGCAAGCTGCTCAGGGTTTTCAAATATCTGAGGAAGCTGCAGCCTGACAGCATCTCCTAGCAATTCAGGAGATTTTTCAATAATATGCGGCAAATGCGAAATCCAAAAATCAGACAATTCAAAAACCGGAATAAATGCACTCTCCGGCATTTTATTACGGTAAAGAACCAGCTCCGGTAAAAAATCATCATCATCGACAAAAACAATGATCTCCGACGGATTCAACGTTTCCAGAATACTGCCAAGGCCGCTTAATACACCGGCTCTGACGATAAAAATAATTCTTCCCGACCTTGAGGTTACGAGCTCACGGATATCCCTCATTGCAACGCCGTCGCAGGGCTGAGGACAGGCATCAAGACTGACGACAAGGCTCTGATAATTTTCATTGCTCTTAAGCTCACTTAGCAAAGAAGAAAATGAAAATGTTTCCGAAGGACCTGAAGGTTTAAAATAGAAGTCACAAAACGGCAAAAAAGCGCCGCATGCAGCCATCAAAACAAACTCACTCCCGCAGGAAAGATGTCTATTGGCAGCCGTCTCTTTCAAGTCAGGCTGCTGCTCCAAAAAGGTCTGCGGCAAAATCTTTTTAGCTTTGGCCGAATCTTCGGGAAGAATAAAATAGTTCTCGGTAAGAAATTTTATAACATCGGAATACCCGCCTAATGAAGAAGACAGACGGCGCAATTCACTATATGTAAATGGACGGCGGCTTAAAGCTTGCCAGAACTCAGCCAGTGCTGCAGTCCCTACTACTTTTTTCATGGATGTGTTATGAAAAAGCAAATTCAGTTCTTCAAAAAAAGTAACATGCGGCGACACAAACGCATGCGAATCCGCATTCAAAAAAGACAGCCATACCTTAGCTGAGGATTCATCAAATAACTCTATCTGATCTGCCAGCTCAAGCCTTTGCTGTAATGACGGTTCAACAACCATTTTTTCAACCTTCCCAATAACAAATATTTAAAATAAAACAGTAACGGCAGGCACAAGGAATAAATCCCGGCACCTACCGATCTGCGTAAAATAAATAACTATTATCAATTTGTCTTGAATGACGGCAAAATATCTATCGGCACTTCATACAATGTTTCAAAAGTTTTACTTAAATGTGAAGCAATATGCCCGTATTTATCAACCAGCAGACTTGCCTGGTCATAACTGCCGTTTCTCTGAATATCAAGCAGTGTTTTGGACAAAGAAGTATTTGCACTTCTGAACTTTGCAAAATCCACGCTATAAGTTCCCGTTTTGGCATCATAGACAAAAGCGCCTTTATCCATCATCCAGTTAAGCTGAATAAGAGCCCCCAGTCCATGAGCCTCTTCAACACCAAAACGTATTGAGCGGAAAAGACCGGTCAGGTAGGATACACACATGTTTTCATAATCGTTTTTATCAATAATACCTTTATCCATAAGGTAGAACTGATTATACATCGCCAGCGTGTCGGCCTTGCACTCCTCTATTGAAGAATAAAGATCGCCGAGGCAAATTCTCACATCCTTACGGGAGCCGTCAGCCATCTTTAGCTCGCCGGGCCCGAGTCCATGAGCCAGTTCATGGAAAACAACATCCCGGAAATAAGATTCAAATTTCACATATTTAAGCTGCTTTGGCTCGATAACTTTTTGCGCGATCGGATATGTGCTGCCGGCGAATTTTGCCGACATCACGTTTTTAAGCATAACTTTTTTGCAGCCCTTTTCTTTTCTCACACGTTCATCATTAGGCAGGGCGAATGCTGATGTATGAACTCCGGCCTTGGCATCGCCCGCCGAGTAAATAAGGTTGGCAATGCGTATCGGTGAAGTGAAGTCACGATCCATATTTTTATCGGCGTCGGGAATAGGCAAGTTCTTTTCAAGTTCAGGCAGATATGAAACATATGAGGAGAATGCTTTGGCTTCCTGGGGAAGATTCTGATAAATAAAAGCTTCGTAAGCAGCTTTATAGTTCATGAGGTTATCTTCATATACTTCATAAGGGCCGATAACCAGTTCAAGAGCGCTGTCTTCAATTGTCATCCAATCGACATCGCTTCTATAATAGTCGTCGCTGAGAAAAGCGTCGGCTCTTGAGAGAAGATAACGGCGCAGGCTTTCGTTTTCTGCAAATTCAGCGGCTTTTCTCAGTAAAGCGGCAGCTTTTTTCAGTTCCTGAGCATATTCCCTGTTGTAAGGAACGGCAATCAGTTTACCACCGGATCTCTTGATTACAGTAAATTCACCCATAAAACTTTTTTGTTCTTCCGGATGGTCAGCCACCCATTTTTCAAATTCACTTTTGGTCAGATCAGAGGGATAAAAATTAGCTCCGGCCGGACGTTTTTCATGTCCGTAAAACGGATTCATATCATTGATCCTGTCAAACGGGCAGGCATTGAAAACAAAGTAGCGCAGAGTAAGGGCATCAAGCGGATCTTTAGAGTTTTTAAGTTTTTCAAGAATCTCTTCGTTACGCGAGTATGCCTGCTTCAAAAAAAGTTTATCCATTTCCCCGGCAGCTTCCAGCAAATACACAAGCATTTTCTTTTCTTTTTCCGTCAAAACGGACTCATCATATTTGATGTCTACCGGGTGAAGCTTGGACAGTTGGCCTTTTATGTAGGTAATACGTTCGAGGCGTGTCCAGTATGACGGACCGTAATTAAGCGGCAGTTGGAAGATCTGTGCTTCAATATCCTGTTTGGGCGGTGCCGCCGCACTGATATTCAGCGGCACGGCAATGAAAAAAAACGAAATCATCAACGCAATAACAAATCTGACCATATATCCTCCCTCAACGGTAAAAAATAAACAAAACAAGCGTCTTATTAATTAATTATTTACAAGGAGAAGACCTTTTCACCTGCTGCATAGGTTGCTAAAATTTTTATTTCCCTTAAATTTTGCGATGAGACTTTATACGGATGATGCGACAGAACAACAAAATCAGCCTTTTTTCTAACAGCAATGGAACCAAACCTGTGTTCATCAAACGAGAAACGGGAAGCGGAAGAAGTGAACAGGGCTACAGCTTCTTCAACCGTCAATGATGAGGCAGGATTGGAGTGGTTTACGGCAGCATAAATACCTGCAAGCGGGTCCATCGGCGTAACATCAAAGTCAGAGCCGCCTCCCATTACAATTGAACGCCGATACATCTGCCTGAAAGGATTGGCCATCTTAGCCCGTTCAGAGCCAAGGCGCTTCTCATACATAGAATTTTTGCCGTTCCACAGCAGATCAAATACCGGCTGAACACCGACATAAAGGCCAAGCTGTGATATTTTATCAATATCCGCCGGTGACGGAAGCTCACAATGTTCAATTCGGTGGCGGTGATCTCTTTTAGGGTCTTTAAAAAGAACTTTGTCATAAACGGAAACAATCTGCTTTATAGCCCGGTCACCGATAGCATGGAAAGCCGTTTGCAATCCGGATCTATGCGCCCGCTCGACAAAAGATAACAGTGCCCGGTCGGAAAAATACAGACTACCGCTGTTTGCGGGATTGTCGTTGTATGGTGCCGACAAAGCCGCCGTTCCGGTGCCCAGAGAGCCATCCAAAAGCAAACAGCCGCCGACACGGCTAAGACCGCGCGATTTTATCCAACCAAGATTTACTGTCTGAGGATAAATAATTATTTCCGGACCGGCATATGGCGTCCTGATTTTAGCTAGTAAAAAATCCACATCACCCATCCCCCAGCCCTCTCCGCCCTCCAGTGCATGAACTGCAGTTATGCCTTTGGAAACAGCAAACCGGCAAGCCCCGGCAAAAGCGATCTCACGCTCTCCATCGGTAGTAAAGGCATTGAGATGTTTACACAGCCATAAATATGCGGCAGCGGAAAAGATCCCCATGCGGACTTTTTCACA
The DNA here is from genome assembly GCA_031551355.1 of Candidatus Xenobia bacterium. Classification (GTDB taxonomy): domain Bacteria; phylum Vulcanimicrobiota; class CADAWZ01; order CADAWZ01; family CADAWZ01; genus JAVBNT01. The sequence continues at coordinate 21,987 of JAVBNT010000003.1, forward strand.
GTCAAGCTCTTTGGGTATTTTAAGCAATTTAAGGGCGGCACTGTTAATGACGGCCGAATGAGAATCAATTCTGAAAGCGGCCACAGGCAAGACTTCCGAAACCGCATCTAAACCCGATTTATCCAGCGGTTGGGGCCAGGAAGAATCATCATAGCCATAACCCTTCTTCCAAAGCCCCGGAGAATCGAAACTCAAAAAAACATCTATCATCTCGGAACACGAACGGCACGAAAACAGTTGTGCCGATGACAGCGACAAAGCCGAATGCAAAAAGTGGGTATGGGTGTCGATAAACCCCGGCAGCAAAGCATGTCCGTTAAGGTCGATAATTGTATCAGGGAGCTCCGTTAGCTGTAACTGCGGGCAAATCCTGACAATAATTCCATCCGCAACCAGAATAACAGTATCCGGATTTAAAGACGAAACAAAATTTTTGAATAGCTTTACAGACATGAAATTAAGCTCTCCCCACAGTGTAAGACTTCACCGGGTTTATCATAAATAATAATTAGCAGCCTCTAAAAACTCTCTGTCATCCTCGCGAATGCGGGAAGCCACTATTTTATAATAATCGCCGTATTAAAAATAATAATTGCGTAAAGCGGTTATTTAACTGGAATTCCAAAAAGAGGATATTAATAATTCAATGCCATTAAGTTAAGAGAAACCATCTTTTAGGCTATACGTAAGCAATTAGCTTTACCGTCATTGCGAGCCTGTAAGGCGTGGCAATCCAGACATTTATTTTTCTGGATTGCTTCGTCGGTTGCCTCCTCGCAATCGCTCATGCGGTGACGCCGCACCACAAAATGAAAACATGCGTTTCAAACAGCAATCGCACAAAGTCCATTAAAGAAACTTAAAAACGTGTGTTATGTCATTGTTATGTTTTCATAACAATGACAAGGATGGTAAAAATATAGTCGCCACTTCTAGAATTTATTGTAAAATTTTAGAAAAAAACCTGCTGTTTTACTTAAAACAGATAAATATTGGATTATGGCAGCGGCTGTAAAAAACAAAGTTAGTCAATTAAGCGGCAAAAAAGCTTTTAACAAACAAATTAACGGCAGTTTTTAAATAAACCTGAACTAAAATATTAAGAAAAACCAAAAGGTAAAGTATAGAAAAAAATAGAATAGAAAGATAATATTTTATGGAGTTTTCAAAAAAACAGATTTCAAAAATTAAAGGTGGTTACCATATTATGATTATTCCTACAACAGAAAATCTTTTTGAACATAAATGCCTTTTTAAAGACATGAAACTATCCGGATTCAATCCCGAAAGCCTTAGTTATTACTGTGGCGTCTGCGGAGGAAAAATCTCGCTTAAAAAGACCCAAAAAGCCGATGAATACATCAAAGCTAAGGCATCGCTAAAACTTTCAAGGCAACTGTATCTTCTGTGCGTAGAGGATGAAAAGGCAGCAGCGGAAAAGATTCAGAAAGCGGCAAAAAGCGCGGCCGAACCGGTAAAAAAAGCTGAAAAAACCGCGGCAAAAAAAGCAAAAAGCACTGCCGGAGCCACAAAAAGCAAATCGAAAAAGAAAAAATAACCGTTTTTGTTAATAAATCAGAGGTTCCTTAAACATAAAAAGTTCTGAAACGCCAAAACTTCAAATGGATAAATATCCGGAAGTTATGGATTTCAGAACTTTTTATTATTGTCGTTATTACGTAACTGGAGCAACTTGCAATCAAACTGCCACAAGCTTTAATATCTGCCGGTAAGACAAATATTGTAAATAAAATACTGGATCGCCGCGCTGCACTCGCGATGACGGCTACGCCGTCTTCTCAAAGACATTTAGCTAAACTTAGTGACATATAGAATGCAAATCGCTCTGCGCAAACTGTTTTACTGTAATCTGAACACATATATGTTTTAACGTATAATTTTTGCATGAATCCTAAAAAGTATTTCGAATTTAACATTTACAATATGAGCGGGAAGGAATTAGCCCCACATGTTTATATGCTGTCCTTATCAGCGTATGCAAAATCTATGACTGTTTGATTGCAAATTGCTCTAGTTTGAATTTTCTTCCTCCAGAAAATCAAGCATTTTCATAACAATATCGCCAACCTTGCCAAGACTTTCAGGAGAAATCATCTCTATAGTATCATCCTGCGTATGCCAGCTGTCATATGAAAAATCAATAATGTCAATCGCCGGAATACCCGCCTTTAAAAACGGAGTATGATCGTCTTCTATCGAAATACTCCTGCCGGAAAGAACTTTTACATGTCCGGCCGACTCAGCCGACTTTACCAATAATTTGGACAATTCAAGTGTAGAAGAAGAATCAATATCTATCCCCAGATCTTTATCACCGATCATATCAAGCAAAATCATTGCTCTCACAGAAGGAACAGCTCCGGTTCTTTTCAAAGTATCAACATAATGCCTGCTGCCATAAAGACTATCCGTGTCAGTCCATTGATCGCCAAAAGATTCTTCTCCGTCAAAAAAGACCAAATCAACATCGAAACTATACTTTTTATCTCTGATTCCCGCTGCCATAGCCATCAACAGGGCCGTTCCCGAGGCATTATCATTTGCGCCCACAAAATGGAGGTCATCAAAATATTTTGATTCGTAGTGTGCAGCCAGAATGACTGTTTTCCCTCCATGTGTGCCGGGAATTTTAACAATAAGATTCTTCATTTCAACAGCTCCGATAGGAGTTGAAGCCGAAAAAACATCCTGCTTCAGTTCAAGCCCCTCTCCGGCAAAGTAACTCTTCATATATTCACGCAGCTTTTCGAGCGCTTCGGAACCGGACGGCCTGGGACCTAAAGCAAGTATATTACCGGTAATCTCAAAAGCCTCCTCCTGAAGTGAAACCGCAGGCAAAGAAGGTGCCGAATATACCAAAAAAAATATTACCAGCGCAATAAGAGACAGCTTCAGTACATTATTACTCAATTCATCAACTCCCGTTCCCGGAACTGCAGCGTATAAATATACAGTGACTCCCTGAATTTAGCATAATCCCTGTCACCAATTTTTTCCCTGCCGATAAATTTTGTAAAATCAATTATCGATATTTTAGAGCCGTCAGGTGACCAAACCGGTTTTGAAACAGATCTGAAAGGCTGGCGCTCCAATATACTATAGGAGGTCTTGGCGGAAAGCTCAAAAACCTTATACTGACCCGATGAATCCACCGTATCACTGCTGCGGTAAGCTATTGCCTTTGAAGAAGGAGACCAGTAAATTTCATTAGGTGTTATACTGTCACCGACAAAAGAAATACTTACCCCGGAAACATTGCTTATCAGACAATTCATTACCTCAGGCTTTTGTTTTGTTGCATACTGCCACAAAATGGTATTGCCGTCAGGAGACCAAAACGGAGATGTATAGCTCCAGTCCTGTTTCGGAGAAAATTGTGTAATCACTTCCCCGGAAGAAGACAATACCGCCATAAAACTTCTTCCCGCTTTAGTACGCATTGTCAGTGCTATTTTCTTGCCATCCGGAGAAAATACGGCGTCCCTGTTGCCGGTGTATTCCTTCAATACAGTGGCAACAACTCTGGGAGCGCTGTTCCACTCCAGAACAATAATATCAAAACCGCCGGATGCTTTTTCACAAACCATTCTATCTAAATCAGGAGAAATATTACGAATAGTTTTATAGTGCGAAGTCTGTTCTACAATAAATGACGAAGACGGCAGATTCCTGGCTCCGGTCCCGTTTGTACGCATTATCACCGCCTTGTCGGGTGCATCACTGCGAAACAGAATAGCCCTGGAGCCTGTACGGGAAATAAAAAAATCAGACGCAGAATCAGAAAGTTTCGTCACCTGATTAGATTTGGCGGAATAAACCTTCTTTCCACATGAAAATAAACAATTACCGCCGATTTCGGACCATACTGCGGAATCAATGTCGTATTTCGAGGCAAATACGTCATATTTTCTGCGCTTACCCGAGTAAGAAACCACATCTCCACCAGAACTGCAATAAAGCATAAATTCACCGGATTCGGAAGGGAATAAAACGCAGTCCTTACCTCTAAAAGTGGGTTTACTGATTTTTTTGCCGGAAGTAGATACTATGACTTTGCCGTCAACAGCGAGAGAAGCATTATTATACCAAAACAAATAAGGCAATGAAGGAGAATCCAAATATAAAAATAAAAAAGGAACATTTGCAGGTTCAAATTTTATTTTTTCCGCCGCAGAAGCAAAAGACGAAAAAGCAATAAAAAAAACAGATGCCAAAATAAAAATTTTCGAATATTTAATGTCCTGCAAGTTGCATCCTCCTATCCAAGCCGCACCGCCATAGACATCCTTTAGAATCTTTCGTGACCGCCACAGAAAATAAAATGAGTGAAATAAAGTAAACTTAAATTTCACTCATAAAGAAATATTATTGCGACTAAAGACGTGCAAAGGTAAGCTCTGTTTTACTGATACGTATAACATCGCCACTCTTAAGGTTAGATTGTTTTACCTGCTCGGAATTCACATAAATTCCCACAGTCGAACTCATATCATGAATCGTAAATATATTGCCGTCAGCCATTGAAATTACTGCATGACGATTTGAAATTTCCTTATCTTCCTCATCCTCCAGCACCAGATCACACTCAGGATCCCGGCCAATTGACATCTGAAGCTGAGATTCATAAAAACTATACTTATAACCGGCATTAACGCCTTTACGTACAGTAATAGTAGCGATAACCCTTCCTGAAGGCCTTGCCTTTTTACGCGGCTCCACCTGAACAGACGAACTGTGAGAAGACGTTTTAGCGGGCATTGCCGGAGCCATACTCTCCATTTCAAGCATCATTCCCGAATTTGCACTGCAGGTTTCACAATAATGCATCCCCGGAAGAACTTTTTTGCCGCACTGTCTGCAGGCAGATTTGGTTTTTCCTCCCGACAAAACTTTGGAAATCAAAACCAGAACAATAATAAAGACTACAAGACCAATTCCTATATAAAGTCCATATTCCTTAAGTATAGGCATAATGGTATCCATAACACCTTGTGATGCAGGAGGTTCCTCTGTTGCTGTGCTACGTGGTTTATCTTCCTGATCGGCACTAAAGAAATCTTCTTTTGCAGTTGATTTTGCCTTCGTCCCGTCTTTTTGTTTCTTATCATCCGTGCCTTTCGAAGCAACGGAGCCAACGGGTTTTGCCTCCTTTTTAGAGTCCTTTTTGGTATCTTTCGAAGTTGCGGCTACCAGAGGTTTGCCGTGACTCTCAGGTTTACTCTGTTGGGCAAAGCAATTAGAAGATAAAAAGACAGAAAGAATTACTAATACCAAAAAAAACTTAAAGGGTTGCTCCGCAACTCTGCGCATAATGAAAACCTCCGAAAAGTTTATACAAACTAATTTTTCACTTACCTTAAATAAAATTTAACAAAAATCCATAAAAATCCTTTAAACAGTATTGAAATTAAGATAATTATTAACTTAGATTTATAATTGTAGCATATTCCGAATCAAAAATCAAAGGAATAAATTCAACGGCGAAAGAAAATTTTACCGGCAATCATCAGATATTCATTTTTATTTACGGCAAAAGCTTTTGAAAAGAACACAGGGGGCATTCGCATTGATGAACAAAGAAATACTTATCGCGATGAGCGGCGGCGTTGATTCCGCTGTAGCTGCGTATATGCTGAAAAAACAGGGCTTCGAAGTAACCGGAGTGACGATGAAGCTATGGAATGAAAACAAAGGCGAAAGCTATGCCTGCGGCAGCCCTGCCGATATCAATGACGCCGCGGTTACAGCAAAAAAATTAAATATAAAACATATGGTTATTGATGTCAGTAAGGATTACGCCGACATTGTTATAGACTATTTCAGGAATGAATATATATCCGGACGAACGCCTAACCCATGCTGCGTCTGCAACCGGATGATAAAATTCGAGCTGGCGGAAAAAGCAGGGAATTCGTTCGCTCTGTTTGCAACAGGCCATTACTGTAAAAAAGAATATGATCGGCAAACCGGCAGGTACGGCATAAAAAAGGCCAGTGATTTGAAAAAAGATCAAAGCTACTTTTTGTCGTTTTTGAGTCAGCAGCAACTGGCAAAAACAATCTTCCCCCTTGGGGAATCAGATAAAAAGCATATAAAACAAATGGCGAAAGAACTTGGATTCGAAATTCATGACAAAAAAGAAAGTCAGGACTTTAAAGGCGGACCGGCGATTCTATCTTCAATCGCAGAAAAAAAAGGCAATGTTGTTGATGCACACGGCAAAAAACTCGGTGAGCACAAGGGAATACACCTATATACTATCGGACAAAGAAAGGGATTGGGAATATCCTCAAAAACACCTCTTTACGTCATTGCAATAAATGCTGTAAAAAATGAAATCGTTCTTGGAGAAGATCATCTTCTTTATTCAGAAAAAGCCGCTGTTTCAGGACTTAACCTTATGAGCAAAAACTATAAAGCAGGGGACGAATTCAATGCCAGTGTGAAAATAAGGGCAAATCACCCGGGCTCAGAGGCCTTAATCCAAATAATGCCTGAAAATACGGCGAAAATAATATTTGCTCAGCCGCAAAAAAGCGTAACTCTCGGGCAGACAGCCGCCTTTTATGAAGAAGACCTTTTATTGGGCGGCGGTATAATTTCTTCAAAGGAATAACTGCAACCGGCAGTCACCGAAAAATAACCACCGCTCAAAAATGTTAAACCGGCAAAAAAGCCGCAGATACACAATAATAACTTATTTTTTATCCTCTGAATTTTTCTTCTGGGCAAAAGTAATCACAGATCCCGGCGGAACATCATGCGTAAGCCAGGTATTGCCGCCGATAACGGAGTTCTTCCCTATCGTAATCCGTCCCAAAATTGTAGACCCTGAATAGACGATAACATCGTCTTCCAGTATCGGATGCCGCAAATTGCCCTTAACGGCGCGTCCGTCCTCATCAAACTGAAAACTTTTAGCTCCAAGCGTTACTCCCTGGTATATCCTTACCCTGTCGCCGATTATACATGTTTCACCAATTACAACACCCGTTCCATGATCGATAAAAAAGCTTTTGCCTATTTGGGCGCCGGGATGTATATCTATTCCTGTAATGCTATGAGCCTGCTCGGTTATAATTCTGGGAATAATCGGGACATTCAACTTATAAAGTTCATGGGCAATACGGTAATTGGTAACGGCAAGCAGTCCGGGATAGGAGTAAATGCATTCGTCTACGCTCGTCGCCGCCGGATCTCCGTCATAAGCGGCTCCGGCATCGAGAAGAAGCATTTCCTGAATAAATGGCAGCAATGATACAAATTTTTTAGAAATATTGCAAGCTTTTTGTTCACAATCACCGCAATTAAGATTATGTTGTTTGCGTCCGAAACAAAAACCGCGCTTTATTTGTTCGCATAGCTTCATTTGCAGTTCATCCAGGCAGGACGCCACATGTAACGGCATACTTTTCACAGAGACCCCGTCATTGCCGAAAAAACCGGGAAACAAAACAGTTCTCGCAAGCTCAATAAGATTTAAAATCTCTCTTCTTGAAGGGAGAAATACTTCCGGCCGCTGCTGAGAGAAAGAATCGGAAAAATTATGAAGAGCATTGCACAGTGAAGAGGAAATTACCGATAGCTCTGTTTCAAATTCGGAAAAAGATATATTGCTCATAAAAAAAACCTCTCTTCAATAAACCTTAAACGTTGTAATTCGCCAGACATCCAGTTTCTACGAAAGGAAAATAAAACCCTACAAAAAGGTTTTGACAAAATTAGGGCGAAGCCAATAAACCATAACAAACCTAATATTCCACTAATTGTAATTTTTAATATCAAGGAGTAAAAATAATGAGATATTTCAGTGACAACAGTCTGAGCATAGGGAACACACCACTGATAAAAATAAACAAAATTGCAAAAAATTCGCAAATTTTCTGCAAAATAGAAGGACAAAATCCCTCATATTCCGTAAAATGCCGCGCAGCATACGCAATGATTGAAGATGCCATCAGAACAGGACGGCTGAAACCGGGAATTGAATTGATAGAACCCACAAGCGGCAACACAGGCATTGCTCTTGCATATATTGCGGCGGCAAAAGGCTACCGCCTGACACTTACAATGCCTGATACAATGAGTATCGAAAGAAGAAGGCTGATTGCAGTATTCGGAGCCAACCTGATCCTGACGGAAGGTGCCAAAGGAATGAAAGGCGCGATTGCCAAAGTTGAGGAACTGGTTAATGAAAGCCCGGGCAAATATATTATACCGGGACAGTTTGACAACCCGGCTAACCCACGAATCCACAGACTGACTACAGGTCCGGAAATATGGCAGGACACTGAAGGCGAAGTAGACATAGTTGTCGCCGGGGTCGGAACAGGCGGAACAATCAGCGGAATCGGCCAGTACATTAAACACGACAGAAACAAACAGATCATGTGCGTCGCCGTCGAACCGGAGGCTTCCCCGGTAATTTCACAGGAATTAGCCGGAGAGGAATTAAAGCCGTCGCCGCACAAAATTCAGGGAATCGGTGCCGGATTTATCCCGGCAACGCTTGATTTATCAATACTTGACCGTGCGGTAAAAATTTCCAATGAAGAAGCTATGGACACCGCCCGCAGAATGGCAAAAGAAGAAGGCATTCTTTGCGGGATCTCAAGCGGAGCGGCAATGGCGGCAGCAATCAAAATATCACAGGAAAGCGGAATGGAGAATAAAAAAATAGTCGTAATCCTGCCGGATTCAGGTGAAAGATACCTGTCCACCGCACTTTTTGAAAATATATAAGCTTTATCAAGATTTAGAGATAGAGGGGGCTACCTTGTTAAAAAACAGGATGCCCTCCTTTTTAAATTTCCGATAAAAGCTCCTCGCAGAGACAGGATTCACGCACGAGACACTTACTTTGCCTTTAACCAGCATTTTATAGCAATTCTACCTATCGTGTTCAAATTATGGAAAAACTGTTTTGTTTAGCATTTAAGAAATCCTATTATTTGAGAAAAACTATATAATTGTTATAATAATTCTCAGTGGTCTTACATACGACTCATCCCTATATCGCAGACTGCTTTGGTTTGCTTGTTTTCTTGCTAAGACGCTCCGGAATTGACCTTAATCTCAGCAAATTCAAGAGACAAAATACGAACTCACTCCTACGTTCACTTCGTTCAGCTCCGTAGTTTCGAACATGCATTTTGATGGAATCAGATCAGAATTTGCTGAGTTAAGGTGCCCAAATCCTCCCGCGAAAGGCAAGAAAACAAGCAAACCAAACCAACAATTGCAAATATCAAATCAAATACTTTTAAGGATTCAGACATACAGCCATACAGCATATCTTGACAGTCCTAATTTCTTTATACATTTTGAAAAAAACTGTTATAAACAAGTTTTCTGGAAATACTATTCCAAAATCCAGTAAAAATAATATGTTATGGAATTTAACTTCCACAATCACTGATTTAGAAAAGAGTTACTTTGCCATTCTCCGTCACTAACCGCCGACTCAGCACAATTATTTGCGATTAATCCTAATTTAATCCATAACAAAAAGCAGGCACTTATAGTAACCGGAAAAAATACGACATGATTCAATTTCTATAAATACTTAACATTAATGGACAAGTTGTCATCGCGAGTGCAGCGCGGCGATCCAGGGAGCAAAACTAAAACGATGATTATTTTTTCCGGTTACTATAAATCAATAAAGAACCTATGACAAACTGAAGTGTCCCTGTATAAAAGCGTATGGCTTTTTACAGGGACACTTCAAATTTTATAAAATGTCCATTAAATCTAAATCAATTCAAACCGGCGGAGATGCTAAGACAAAGACAAATTCTACGAGCGAGTCGTAGTCCTTATCTACGTCGAGCGAGAGAATTTGTCTGCGGCGACGCAGATTCGCCGGTTTCAATTGATTTACTGGCGGAGGGTTATTTTGCCGGGCTCCCTATCCGTAATCCGCCCTATAATCACCGCACTTTCAACCCCCGACGACTTAAGCTTGGAGACTAAACCATCCGCCTGGGATTGCTCAACGAAAATCAAAAGCCCACCCGAGGTCTGAGGGTCAAAAAACAGCTGCAGACGTACGTCGTCAACCGTTTCGGCTCCGTACAAATGTCCGGAGTAAAAATCCCTGTTTCTATACAAACCGCCGGGTAATAAACCCATTGAAGCATAATCATAAGCCTTTTCCAAAAAAGGAACCGCCTGCGAATCAATAATGGCGCCCATTCCGGAACGCTGCAGGCATTCAAACAGATGACCGAGCAAACCAAAACCGGTGACATCGGTACAGGCTGTAACCGGGAACTGCTGCATAATCTCCGCCGCTGTTTTATTCAGAGTAATCATACTTTCAACCATAGCCGCAAGCGATGATTCATCATACATAGAAGCTTTTACTGCCGTTGATATAATTCCTGTTCCCAAAGGTTTTGTCAGAATAACGGCATCTCCGTTATTGACGCCCTTCTTTGTCAAAACTTTGTCAGGGTGTATCGTTCCGGTTACAGAAAGTCCGTATTTTATCTCATCATCCATAACCGAATGGCCGCCGACAAGGAGACAGCCGGCTTTGTTCATTATATCAAGTCCTCCGGCGATAATGCTTTTTGCTACGGAATGCGGCATTTTGCCTGCCGGAAAACAAAAAATGTTCATTGCCGTAAGAGGTTTGCCCCCCATCGCATACACATCACTAAGAGAGTTGGCAGCCGCTATCTGACCAAAAAGAAACGGATCATCCACAAGCGGAGTAAAAAAATCAACCGTCTGAATGATGGCAATTTCATCGGTAAGCTTATAAACTGCCGCATCGTCCGGCTCTTCCATTCCAACCAAAAGGTTGGGATCTTTCATGAGTTGTAATCCACACAACACATTCGATAAGTCTGCAGGACCTATCTTGGATGCTCAACCGGCGGCTTTCACCAATGCCGTAAGCTTTATTTCTTCAAATTCAGACAAATCTTTTTGCATCACTGACTCCTCCTTTCTTTATATAACTACAATTGAAATCAGGCGCGCAGGCAGATCATTTCTCTACCGTATAAACAGAGCCGTCGTAACTGTAAATTTCAAAACGCTCAGCGTCAATACCCGACCTTATTGTTTCAAACGCCGAACAGGCATTTTCATGAGGTATCAGAATACACAAGCCGCAGGCTTTGGATATTTCCATCGGCAAAGGGGAAAGTTCCATAGAAACCGATTGCTTCTTTAGAAGTCTTTCTGCAGACAGTGTATCGTGTATAGATCTGAATACGACAAAATATTTTTTATCAGTATTTTTTTGCATTGACAATCCTTCCAAAAGCAAATTGCCGCAACCGCCTGCAGATAATTTTAAAAATTGATGACATGAGCAGAATTTGCAACAACGCTGCAAATCTCAAACATATTCGACACAGTCCCGATTTTCAGCTCATCAATCAAGCCGAAATAGTCAAGACAGGTCCCGCAGACAAGCAGCTCTACCCCGGCACCTGAAAGCTCCGTAAGGGCATTAAGAAATTCCGAGCCGCTGCATGCCAGCTTGACTCCGCCGTTCAAAAAAACAACCGCAGAAACCGAACCATGCAGCTGAGGCAACGTCTTGAGATACGCATGCATTAAAACACGGCCCAACACCTCATCGCCCCTGCCTATTGTTTCCGCAGAAATAACGGCAGTAATCGGCGCAGACGGCTGCAGTGATGAAGAAGCGGCCGAATCACCTTTAACAGCAAACCTAACATAACCTGATTCATCCAGACTGTCAAATTCTCTTGAAACCGATTTAAGAAAACGGCTCACATTACCGCATGAAACCGGAGAATCCAGCAAAATATCAAATGTTTTTCCGGGATTGGCATCCAAAAACTTTTTTACCCTTATCAAAGGTTCAGGACAATCAAGTCCCCTTACATCAATCTTCATCGCGTCCTCCAAGCTCACCGGAATCACGCAAAAAAGCAACAAAGGAAGCAACTATATCAGGTGCAAACTGGCTGCCGGCATTTTTTATAAGCTCCTCAACCGCCACTGCCGGTGAAAAAGCCTTTCGGTATGGCCTGTCAGACGTCATCGCATCAAAAGAATCGGTAACAGTCACTATTCTTGCGGAAAGAGGAATCTCTCTTTCTTTAATGCCGTCAGGATAGCCGCCGCCGTCCCACCGTTCATGATGGTGTCTTACCGTAGGCAGAACATGAGCCATACTTTTTATCGGCCGCAAAAGTGCCTCACCGATAACAGGGTGCTGTTTCATAATTTCAAACTCAATATCGGTTAGTCTGTCCGGTTTATTGATAATCTCCTCAGGAATATTTATTTTTCCTATATCATGAAATTCACCGGCATCCCTGAACGCCTGAAGCTGACCTCTCATAAGAGAGTAAACGATCTCTTTTTCATCATCGTCGGCAAGCGAAAATGTTATCGCCGCCTGTCCAAGTTCCTTAAATTTTGCTCCGTCGGCAACCTCTTTCATAATCTCGGAATCATTGCCCAACCGCTCTGCGAGTGCGGCTGACAGATCCGTGACCCGGCAACTGTGCTGATAAGTAAACTGGGTTTCAAGCTTCATCAAAAGTTCAAACAAGTAAAGTTTTTCGCTCTCATCGGTTTCACCGAATTCATCACTCAGTTTTTTCAAAAGAGAATAAACCGAGCTTACGGCATTTCTTACCGCCGACTCCAAAGCTTTAACAAAAACGGCAGAGGCGTCGGCAGAGGGAGACATCGACATAAGCTTGGAGGCAAAATTTCTGTCGGCAACCATTTTGTAAAAATCGCTTACGGACAATTTATCATATGATGAAACACTGACGCTGTCCTGTACATTCCGCTGCGCGGCAGGAGTCTCTTTAGGCAAAGACGTATGTGTTGCCGAGGGAAATTTAAGACCCTCAACTTTATGAGATTGCGAAAAAGAGCCGATGGGCTCCGGAGGAGTTATATTCATAAACTAAAGTTCCTTATCCCTTAACTTTCCTGCATAAAGAACGTTGAGGGCTATTGATAAAAATTTACATGTGGAAGAATCGGCACGTGAAGTCAAAACGATAGGTCTCTTTGTTCCCAAAACAACGCCAGCAGGAACTCCGCCGCCAAAATATACAAGTCCTTTAAAAAGCCCGTTCCCCATGTCTATATCGGATACGAAAATTACATCAGCATCTCCCGCCACCGGCGAAACGATCTTTTTCTCTCTGACGGACTCCATTGAGATCGCATTATCAAAAGCCAGAGGGCCGTCAATAAGCGCTCCCTTTATCTGACAGCGGTCAGACATTTTTGCAAGAATAGCGGCATTAAGAGTGCTTGGTATTTTTTCAGAAACCGTCTCAACCGGTCCCAAAACAGCTATTTTCGGTTTTTCCAACCCTATCAGATGGTAAAAAGCTATCGCATTTTCAAGAATAGCTACCTGTTCAGGAAGTTCCGGAGCAATATTTATCCCACCATCGGTAAGAGATAAAAACTTATGGTAACCGGGCAGCTTTATCATAAAAAGATGACTGACAACATTTGCAGTTCTTAAACCGTACTCCTTGTTAAATACTGCCTTCATCAATGTTCCCGTCTGCAAAATGCCTTTCATCAGGATATCGGCTTTTCCCGCCGAGACATATTTTACCGCCTCAGAGGCACAAAGATCGGGCTCGGCAATATCAATAATCGCACTCTCATCCAAAATATAATTGACTGCTTTGGCAAAGGACAGTATCTCTTTCTTATTGCCAAAAAGCACAGGCTCTACAAGTCCGGAAGCCTCAGCTTCCTTAAGTGCTGCAATCACGGTATCTTCATGGGCTCCCGCAACGGCTATTTTCATAGGAGCGTATTTTTTTGCCATCTCCAACATTTCATCATATGTTTGAAACATTTAAAACCTCCGGAAATATTTAATGAGCGGAAAACCACCCCGCCGCTCCGCGGCATCCCTCCAAAGGAGGGGAATTTATTAAAATTCAAATCAATTCAAACAAGCAAAGATGCTAAGCAAAGGCAATTTCGACGAGCGAGACGTAGTCTTATCTCAATGTCATTAAGTTAAGAGAAACCATCTTTTAGGCTATACGTAAGCAATTAGCTTTACCGTCATTGCGAGCCTGTAAGGCGTGGCAATCCAGGCATTTATTTTTCTGGATTGCTTCGTCGGTAGCCTCCTCGCAATGACAAACATGGCAAAACCGGCAATTTAAAATCTTAACTTAATAACATTGAGTCTTACTCTACGGTAAGCGAGAGAATTTGTCTGCGACTACACAGAAACCACCCTGCTGCTCCGCGGCACCCCTCCAAAGAAGGGGAATTCATTAAAGTCTAAATCAATTCAAACAGGCGGAGATGCCAAGGCAAAGGCAATTTCGACGAGCGAGACGTAGTCGTACTTCTACGTTGAGCGAGAGAAATTGTCTGCGACTACACAAGCCCCCTGCTGCTCCGCGGCACCCCTCCAAAGAAGGGGAATTCATTAAAATCTAAATCAATTCAAACAGGCGGAGAGGCTAAGACAAAGACAATTTCGACGAGCGAGGCGTAGTCTTATCTACGTTGAGCGAGCGAAATTGTCTGCGACGACGCAGATCTGCCGGTTTCAATTGATTTAGACGGAGTATTTTAAGGCAGTTGCATACCCCTCGACGATTTGGCGGGTACCATACGCAAGCGCACCCATCTCATCCTGTCCGGGATAGACAAAAATTCTACCTAAAAACCCGACCCTTTCGGACACTCCATCCACAATATAATTGGATCTTGCCATAGCTCCCGTAAGGATAACGGCATCTATTTTGCCGCAAACTACGGTTGCAAAAGAGCCTATCGTTTTGGATATATTATAAATCATGGCATCAAGAACGAGCTTTGCTTCCTCATCGCCGTTATCTACTCTGTTAAGAACTTCAAGCACGCTGTTGGTGCCCAGCAGAGCCGTAAGCCCGCTTTTTTTCATCAAAAGTTTCAGCATCTCATCTTTCGTATATTTGCCGGCATAACAAAACTCAACAAGTTCCTTAAAGGGTAATGTGCCGCTGCGCTCCGGAGAAAAAGGCGATTCGCTGTTGGCGTTACAGGTATCAACCGCTCTGCCCTTTTCAAAACAGGCAACGGTAATTCCGCTTCCCATATGGGCGACAACGGAATTGATGTCTTCCGCCGCTCTGCCAAGCTCCCCGGCAGAGCGTCTGTGAACGGCCCTGCAGTTAAGAGCATGCCACAAACTTTTCCTTTTAATTTCGGGACGGCCTGTTATACGGGCAATGTCCCGGTATTCATCAACGCTTATCGGATCGGTAAAATAAGCGTTGATATTCAATTTACAGGCTATTTCCCAACCGATCATGATCGCAAGCATTGAAACATGAGGAGTAGAAACATTCCCCTTAAACAGCTCCTCCACCAGAGGTTGTTCCACAAGGTAAGTTCCGGCAACAACAGGTTTCAACGGGGCTCCCCTGCAGGCTATTGCCGACAATTTGCCCTGAAGATCGTGACGGGCAATAAAATCATCCACAGATTTGCTTCTCACCGGAAGCTGATCCAGAATATTTACACATTTTTCAATTTCGGAATTGTTGTGCACAAGTTCCTCGGAAATAACTTCGTCTTCTCCCATAAAAAGAGATACCCTTGTCGTCATGCTGCCGGGATTTATAACGAGAATGCACGCGGCCTCCATCTAACGTTTCCTCCCCTAAAAGTTATAATAGATTTTGTTTTAAAATCTTATATAAAGGAATGCTATTTCCCTTCAAGCGAGAAAATAAACTAGCGTTGCCGGAGCAACCGATAATACTTTTCAGGCATCTTAAAATAATGGTAGAGAAAGAAGTAAAGGAGACTAAAAAAATGAAACGCCAAATAATAAAAATAGATGAAGAAAAATGTAACGGATGCGGCTTGTGTGTTAGTGCATGCCATGAAGGTGCTATAGGACTCGTTGACGGAAAAGCTCAATTGTTAAGAGATGATTTCTGCGACGGTCTGGGAAACTGTCTGCCGGTATGCCCTACCGGAGCAATAGAGTTCGAAGAGAGAGAAGCCAAAGCCTTTGATGAAGCAGCGGTAAAAAAAGCCGCGGAAAAGCTTCCCTGCGGATGTCCCGGAACCCAGGTTAAAAACATCGCTCACAAAGCGGAAAACTGTTGCGACAACAAAAAAGAAGATGAGAAAAACGAAGCTTCAGAGCTCCGACAATGGCCTGTCCAGATAAAGCTGGTACCGGCAAATGCACCATACTTTCAAAATGCAAATCTTCTTATAGCTGCTGATTGCACCGCCTATGCAATAAACAATTTCCACAACCGTTTTATGAAAGGAAAAATAACATTAATAGGCTGCCCAAAACTTGACAATGCCGACTATTCGGAAAAACTGGCGGCTATTCTTGAAACAAACGAAATAAAAAGCGTAACCGTGCTGCGTATGGAAGTGCCATGCTGCGGCGGAATTGTCAGCGCCGTAACCGAAGCCCTCAGAAAGAGCGGAAAAATCACACCATGGCAGGTTATAACCATCAGCACCGACGGTGAAGTCATTGAAAATTAAAACCGTTTATAAACAACCGCCGAACCCGGTATTTCCGTGTTAACAAAATGATTGGCTTTCGGATTTGACTAGAAGGTTTTAGCTGTGTTACAGCAGAAAAATATATACCGCAAAACATGTCCCGGAGTGAATACAAAAAAAGCTCCGGGCTAAATTTTTGGAGGAATAATAATGACTGTAATAATGGACGGGCACAGCCTTACAATAGAAAATGTCGTCAATGTAGCAAGACACGGTGAAAAAATTGAAATCAAAGCCGAAGCAATTGAAAAAGTAAAAAAATGCCGCGCACTTCTTGAGAAAAAGATCAGCGAAGGCGAGGTTATGTATGGGGTAAATACGGGTATAGGAGAATTCTCGGAAATCGCATTGTCCGAAGAACAGGTAAAGGAATTTCAGAAATACCTTGTATACAATCATTCGGCCGGCATAGGAAAGCCTTTGCCAATTGAAGACGTAAGGGCCGCTATGCTGACAAGAATAAACGTCCATATACACGGCAACTCCGGCTGCAGACCCGAAATTCCTCAGACCCTGGCAGCAATGCTCAACAAAGGTGTCACGCCGGTGGTATGCGAGAAAGGTTCCGTCGGAGCATGCGGTGATTTAGCTCCTATGAGTCAGGTGGCACTCATCCTTATGGGTGAGGGCGAAGCATTCTACAACGGAGAGAGGCTTTCCGGACGCACCGCTATGGAAAAAGCAGGCATACCCATACCAGGATTAATGGCTAGAGACGGACTGGCACTGATAAACGGTTCCAACTTTATCGCCGGTATCGGTTCGCTTTTTATCTACGATATTGAAAATTTGATTGCACAGGCGGAGATCGCTGCAGCAATGAGCCTTGAAGCGCTTCTCGCAAATATGAAACCTTACGAGGCCACACTGCATGAACTGCGCGGTTTCAAAGGCGCGATTACATCGGCTGCCAATATAAGGAAAGTAATTGAGGGTTCGGATCTGATTTCCGGAAAAATGAGCGTTCGCGTTCAGGATGCATATTCCATGCGTTCAACGCCCCAGGTAATCGGCACGGCAAGAGACCAGCTGGCCTACACAAGAAAACAGTTTGAAATTGAAATAAACGGCGTTATGGACAACCCGATATTCCTTCCCGACGAAGACAGAGTTCTTACGGGAGCAAACTTCCAGGGAACCCCCACGGCCCTGCCTATGGACACAACCGGTGCGGCAGTGGCAATGATCTGCGTTCTTTCGGAAAGAAGGCTCAACAGATTGCTAAATCCAGCCCTTAGTGCCGGACTGCCGGCCTTTTTGACTAAAGGCGCAGGTATGTTCAGCGGGCATATGCTCAGTCAGTATACAGCCGGAATGATGATTGTCGAGCAGAAAATACTCAGTGCTCCGGCATCAATACAGTCAATACCGGCAGCAGCCGATCAGGAAGATTTTGTCAGCATGGGTATGAATACAATCCTCAAGACAAGGCAGATAATAGAAAATGCCTATGGAATCCTGGGAATAGAACTCATTGCCGCCGCTCAGGCCCTTGACTTCAGAGAATTCGAATTCGGCAAGGGAACAACGGCGGCACACAGGGCGATCCGAAAAATTGTCGAGCATCTTGATACCGACAGACCGCTTTTCAAGGATCACAACGCGATGGCCGAAGCTGTAAAAAATTGTAATGTTCTTAAAGATGTTGAAACGGCCATCGGTAAGATGACCCAAAGCTGGAACTAAACTGTCTATATCTGTATAATATCAAAAAAATGAGAGGGAGCTTTGGCCCTCTCTCATTTTTTATTAGCTGTCTTTAACCGTTACTTATATGAATAAACATAAACGACTCCCATCGTCGGGAAAAAAAGCTGCGGGGTCATAGGTTCCTCGTTGACCTGACCGTAAAGGCCCAGAACGTAAATATTGCCGGTGGCTTCATTGTAACTGGCCGACAAAGGATAGATATTCTCCTCGTTTCTTGATGCCGGCGGCGGAAGTTCTCCGATTACAGCTCCGGTGGAAGGCTCTATAATATTTACGACATTGGGAATAGCGGCGGTTGCACATATGATTTTACCTTCAGGTCCCCATGAAAGCTCCATCCTGCACTGAGAGTAAAATCCAGCATAATCAGATTTAAAGGCATAATGATAATCCCAGTCGCCGGCAACTGTATAACCGTCTTCTGATTTTACCAGTTTCGCTATTTTATAGTAAAATTCAAATTGCTGCTCCCAATTTGTAGGGGGAGGCGCGGGAGCCACTTTATACGTATTATAATGATATCCTATATATACATTGCCGTCAGTATCGGCAATAACGGAATCAAACAAAATTGCCTGAAAAGTTGCACCTGAAACTTCAGGGATAAGTACAGACAAATCGGTTTCACTTATCAATTCATGCGATACGGCACCAAGCGAACCTCTTTTTGAGAATATAATCAACTTATACTGCTGGGCTATTAAATCATAATTTAAGCAATAAAGTTCACTGCTGTTTTTCGAGAAAAACATCGAATTTATAACATCAAAACCGTTATTCATCTCATAAAAAGGAGCCATCGTCAGAGGAAGAGGAAAATAATTATAATTAATTCCCAAAGCCGGAGGAGAAAACGGTCTGTTTAAAACATTCGTATAAAAAGCGCTCTCTCCCGGTATTAAAGCAAAAACCGGATATTCAATAGCACCATACTCCAGAGGAGAAGGGAACAAAGGGGCGCCAAGCGGCAAAACGGTATTCATCTGTGAATTTGAAAGTCCGATATTAAACATTTGATAAGGAGAAGCAAATCTATCCGGCTCAGCGTTATAGGCGCAGCCAAACAATTCTTCCGGCGAACCTTTAGACATGGGCTCAGAAACCCTTAGGGAACTGTAAGCGCCCCAAAAACCGGCCAAATCGTAAACCCCGCTGTAAGAAATAGCTCTGGGAGTCGGAGTCGGAGTCGGAACCGGAACCGGAACCGGAGCGGGAACAGAGCCCGAACCCAGGCAGGTATTACAGGGAGAATCTGAACAACCGGAAATTACCATCACCGACAAAAACAAAACACTGGCAATCAAACAAAAATGCTTCATAAAAAATACATACCTCCCAAAATAAGATTTAGATATTATACAAGCTTATAGAATTGAATAAACACATGAAAAAACCTTCACCTCATCACATATTTATATTTATTTTTTTTACATACAAAAACCGTGGATTAGCATTACCGCCCGCAGGCTAAGGCAAATCGGATTGCAGACGAGCGGAGCGTAGTCTTTTCTACGTGAAGCGAGCAAATATCCGCTTTGACGACGCATGCGCTAGCAATTCACTGCATCTGGAAATTGGGGATTGACATTGAACCATGATCCTGATAAACTATTTCGTGGAGAGCTGGCAGAGTGGTCGATTGCGGCGGTCTTGAAAACCGTTGGTGGGGTAACTCACCCGGGGGTTCGAATCCCTCGCTCTCCGTTTTTTATTTCCCCTCAAAAAAACAAACATCGAATATATAAGGTTTCTTTATGCACATTTTCAAACAAGCACTAATCACATTTCTAATCACACTATTCCTATCCTCACCACTTTTTGCCCAAAAGCCTATAGACAATTCAGACCTGCAGCTCGGTCCCTTTAAAGTCGGCAATAATTTTGATATGGAATTGTCAAAAAAATTATTAGGCCGGTTCGAAGAAACGAAAACAAGCGACTCGTTAAAAGGCATCATAAAAAGATTCTATTTTGAAGACGGAATTGTCTGGTCCATCAACGGAAAAATAGTCGGCGTCTACAGCTACGCCGAAGCATCCGCAAAATTAATGACTCCAAGAGGACTCAATACCGGCGACTTAATCGAAAAAGCAATAAAATTATACGGCAAGCCGTCAAAGACCGAAAAACTGGTCAAGGGAAAGTTATTGCATTATTCATTTATAAACAAAAATAAAACAGTGTCAGCCGCTACCGATAAAAAAGGAAAAATCGTTTTTATTACGGTAATGGATGAAATTTGACGGAAAGTTATAGAGCCGCCTGCAAGCCAACAGCGATAATATTATTCCTCATCATAAGGCGGTGAAGCGGCGTTTTGTATTGAAAAAATTAATGCAAATTCCCCGGTATTTAAACAATAAAGGTATTGAGCCGTTAAGCGCCAATAATTCCTGATTACAAAAAACAGATTAAAACAAAGGTACCCATATGAAATACCGTATTGATCCCAGAACCGGCAAAGAACTTTCCGTCCTCGGTTTTGGCTGCATGCGTTTCCCGATAAAAATGGGAACAATAGACATGAAACGCACGGAAAAACTCGTAAAAACAGCCATCGAACAAGGCGTCAACTATTTCGACACCGCATACATCTACCCCGGAAGCGAAGCGGCACTGGGGCAAATCCTGACAAAAGAACTGCGCGATAAAGTATACATCGCCGACAAACTGCCGCTGTTTCTGTGCCGCAGTGCATCCGATCTCGACAAACTATTTAACAAACAACTGGAAAGACTGAAAACAGACCGTATAGATTACTATCTGATGCATATGCTGGCCGAAAGCAAACAATGGGAAACTTTATGCGGATACGGTATCGAAAAATGGATTGAAGACCAGAAACAAAAGGGCAGAATCGGGCAAATAGGATTTTCATTTCACGGCATCAGGGACGAATTCCAAAAAATAATTGATATGTACGACTGGGATTTTTGCCAGATACAGTACAACTATATGGACGAAAACAATCAGGCCGGAAAAACAGGCCTGATGAAAGCCGCCGCCAAAAATATCGCCATCATCATAATGGAACCGCTTTTAGGAGGAAAACTGGCCACCGGTTTGCCGCCGGCGGCCGTTAAAATATTTAAAAAAGCAGATTCGGAGCTCACTCCCGCCGCCTGGGCGTTAAAATGGCTCTGGCATCACCCTGAACCAACTGTTTTGCTGTCCGGCATGAGCGATGAGTCAGGGCTTGAAGAAAATCTAAAAACTGCCGAAACGGCTGAACCCGGAAACTTAAACGATTCCGAAATGGAGTTGTTCACCGAAGTCATAAAAATTATAAAATCCTCATACAAAATTCCCTGCACCGGCTGCGGATATTGCATGCCATGTCCATTCGGGGTTAATATACCAATGTGTTTTGCGGCATATAATGCTTCTTTTGCGATCAGCAAAGGAACGGGAATGCAGCAGTATATGACCAATACCGGAAGTCTCAGTCCCCAGCGCCACAGTGCAAGCGTCTGCAGAAAATGCGGCAAATGCGAATCTCACTGTCCTCAAAGTATACCTATAAGGCAAGAGCTTGCCAATGTTGAAAAAAGGATGGAGCCATTCTGGTATAAACCGATATTATCGATCATAAGAGCCGTAGTCGGCATAAAAAGCAAATAAAAACACTTTGGAGAGCTATAAATGAGAAAAATATTTACATTTCTTTTGTTAGTCACGGCAGTCTTTCAAACGGCATGCTGCACCTTAAACGCCAATGAAGAAACAGATTGTTCAAAATTGGAAAGAGAGACTATTAAAACAGTTGCCGAAATAGATTTAAGCAAATATTTTGATGGATTTAACGGATGCGCCGTTTTCTACAATCCGCAAAAAAGCGAATATCTCGTATACAACAAAAAACTAAGCGCACACCAATCGTCGCCATGTTCTACATTCAAAATAGTTTCATCGCTAATCGGTCTGGAAAACGGCACGATAACACCGTCAAATCCATCACTTAAGTGGAGCGGGGAAAAATACTGGAACGACAATTGGAACAGAGACACGGATTTTGAACATGCCTTTAAAACGTCATGCGTATGGTATTTCAGAAAAGTGATCGATATTTCCGGAAAAAGTGCCGTAGCGGAAACGCTCGAAAAACTGAATTACGGAAACCGTGACATAAGTGACTGGGAAGGCAAACTGAACACAAACGAAACCAATCCGGATCTCACGGGTTTTTGGATTGAGTCTTCATTGAAAATATCACCATGGCAGCAAACAGACATTTTATACAAAATATTCACCGGCAAAACAGGGGCTGATAAAAAAAATATTGATATTCTCAAAAAGGCTATGCTGGCGGAAGATAAAAACAGAACAAAGATATACGGCAAAACAGGGCTGGGCGTAAAAGACGGCAAACGTGTTGACGCCTGGTTTGTAGGAATGTTCGAAAAAAATAATAACACGACATATTTTGCCGTCAGACTTGATGATCCCGACAAAAAAGATGTGTCTAGCCAAAAAGCAAAAGAAATTGCCATAAATATTATTAACAATAATTTCTAACCTACTTATGTTTACCGTTTTAACTCTAAATCCGTGATCTGATGAAAAGAAATTATGCACCATATACCTATAACTTTATCGCCTTAGTTGCCCAAAAAGTCGGAATACCGTCGGCACATGTATCAGGTTCATTGTTATCAGGTTCATTGTTATAATCCTCATAAGCTCCTGTGATAACAAAACCGGCCTTGAGCTGACCGCCGACTTGTTCGTCAAAAGTATGGCTAAATTGTATGCCATCATCTCTATTCTGAAGTTTTGCCATCTGCTCCGGGTTTTTCAACGGATTAAACGGCAGTTTATTTACAACCGTAAGCGGCCTTTCAAAACTGTCAAACAAGTAATTTATGCCATTATCCATTCCGGCAAGCAACATGCCGCCGGGCCTCAGAACCCGATAGCATTCCTGCCAGATATGGTAAACGTCCTCTACATAGCAATTTGATACCGGATGAAAAATCAGATCAAATGAGCAATCCTCAAAAGGAAACCGCTTTGACATATCAGCTTTGACCATTTTTATAGAATACCCCTCACGCTGCGCCACAATTTTCTCACTTTCAAGCTGCCTATCAGACAAGTCCATAACAGTACAATTTGCCCCAAGTATAGAGAAAACCGGCATCTGTTGTCCACCGCCGCTTGCCAATCCAAGCAAATCCAAATCTTTTAACAATGGAAACCATTCTTTAGGGACAGATTTTATTGGAGTGAGAACAACATTCCACTCACCAAGCCGAACTTTTGCGCAGGTTTCCGCTGAGATCGAAACGCCCCACTCCCACCCTTCATCCACCCATCGGTCGATCATTTTTGCGTTTGTTTCGGTATAGTCATCCAAAATATATGCTCTCCTTTCACATTTATTTTTTTGATTCTTTCCTGCTTGTAACCGGTAAATATATGGTATAAAAAAGGCCGCCCCCATTGGGAAACGGCCATCCATTGTTAATCAAATATTTAATTTTTAATTACTGATTTTTGGTATTCTGAAAGCTCTGGTTATAGCCGTAGAGAATACCGGGGGTTATGACCAAATCTTTGCCTTCCTTAAGTCCCTGAATAGTAAACTTCTCATAATCAGTGCTGTTAATTCTGGTACTGCCTTCTGTGCCTGCTTTATAGTCCGGTGAACTGTATACAAGTTTATCGCCATCATATATCGCAAAGTTTTTATTCGTTTTAGCGTCAACCACCATATTATCCTTACCGAAGATTTTACCGCCGCCAAACAGTCCGTTAGGTCCGCCGCTGGCATTGACAACACCGCCGCCCTCACCAAGACGTACAATAGTCGTGTCGTCACCGGTTCCCTCTTTGACATTTACAAATGAAGGTCCTTTGCCCATAATAACTTCCGTTGTGTCATTGCCGGAACCGCTGTTATGGTTTACAACCATCGGTCCTTTGCCGCCGACATAAGTTGTTTTATCATTACCTGCACCAGTGTTAGTATCAGCATATAAACTATTCTTAGCTTTTATAAAGGTCTTATCATCGCCAAATCCTGTCCTTACGTTAGATTCAACATTCCTACCACCATCTATAACAGTTGTCTTGCTGCCAAAGTTGCCGCTAACATCAGCTCTAAGATTATCCCGGCTGCGAAGCTCAGTAAAATCTTTTCCGGTTCCGGTGTTAACAGTAGCATTCAGTTTGCCTCTGCTGCTAAGACGTGTTACATCATTGCCGCGACCGGTATCAGCGTGAACCGTTGCTCCTCCTCTTCCTGCATTGTAAGTAAATTTATTATCTTTTGAATTACCTATATATTTTAGACGTTCATGAAAAGGCCTGGTCTGTCCATGATTGTGATGGTCATGGTTATGTGTATTATTATGATTATGATGATGGTGGTGATGGTGATGTACCGGCGGATGATTTGACGGAGGATTATAAACAGGAAGCTGTGATGTCCCACTGTTTCCGTTCCAGTTATTGGCATCATTAATACCTTGCTGATATCCGTCAACATATCCATTATTATAATTCTGACCATTGTCATAATAAGGATAATTCGGCATCTGATAACCGCTGTTAAGCCCTGTTGACTGATTCTGCTGAGCCATCTGCATCATTATCATCATCATCATCATCTGCTGCATCTGCATCTGCTGCTGATACTGTTGAAGCATCTGCTGCATTCCTTGCATTCCCTGCATTCCGCAGCAAGGCATCATCTGGCTGAACAAAGACATTGGGGACATTCCCATTCCACCGATGTTCGAGTTGCAAAACGACATCGGCTGACCCATAAGCATTGATGCGCCGAAAAAGTTG
Organism: Candidatus Xenobia bacterium; assembly: GCA_031551355.1. Classification (GTDB taxonomy): domain Bacteria; phylum Vulcanimicrobiota; class CADAWZ01; order CADAWZ01; family CADAWZ01; genus JAVBNT01. The sequence continues at coordinate 47,034 of JAVBNT010000003.1, forward strand.
CCGAATGCCTGAGAAGAGATTCCCATATTCAACGACAGCGAAACATTTTGCGGGGCGCCAAAACCAAAACCTATGACTGAGTGAGACATTTTAAAATCCTCCGTATATTTTTTTATCAGTTGAGTAAAGTATACCATCACTACACCGGAAGCTCAATACATTTAACAAACATTTTACTTTTATTTAACAATTAAAGAAATTAATAAGAATCAGTTAATATAATGTTCACAAAAGAAGCATAATTCATATATAGATAATATATATCAATATTTTCACAGCATAAGCAGGAAAGATGAATTTAGTTTATAATGTACCCTTGACAAAATGTATATTTTAAGGAGAATCATTATGCAAAACGAACAGATCGCCTGCAGTATTACAGAAGCTATCGGGCAGTTCATTGACACTCCTGAGCAAAAAGAAAATCTGATTGAAAGAATAACGGCAACGCGTTATCAAATTGGCCGCACGGAAAGACGTTTCAGAGAAAATCTGACAGCAAATCCTCCCTGGGTTGAAGATGAATGCCTTGATGAAATAAAAACTATAACTGCTGAATTACAGCAATATAACAGCCTTCTCGATGAACTCGAAAAAACAGTTGACAAAAGCAATATCCCGCAGGCCGAATCAATCAAAAACAAACTGGAAAAAACAATCGAGACTCTCAACAATGCCTTTTTTATTTTCCGCGACAAAGCGCTGATCGCCTGGGGACCTTTTATGCACGGCAATATAAATATGCTGATCGCCCTCTGTTTCAAAGCCAAATCATTTGACTCATCAATAATAGAAGTTCATCAGGAATTGGAACCTTTGATACAGGTTACAGAAAATCAGGTATCCGCGCTCAAAACAGAGCTTGAAGAATCACCGTTCAAAAACGCCATTCTCCAGTGGAATGACGAGTATATAAAAATACTAAAGAAAAATATGAAAATAAAGCCGGAAGAACTTGATAAATTTATTGAAGAACTCCATATTCTAGGCAACAAATATTATTCCATAGATCTTTTCAATATCGCCAGGAATTATGCTTCCCAAAACGATATACTGCCGATAGCCGAGCTGGTTCTTGAATGTTCGGGATTATATGCCAAAGAATATCTTCCGGCAGAAATCTTTATGGAAATTTTATCGGCACTCGAACTGAATATAGAGCAGATACAGTCAATCGTCCCGCTACAGGATGACTCGATTCAGGAAAACGACGGCGAAAACGATATCGTTTACAACAGTGATATAGACACATCGGCACTCATTGAGTCAATGACAATGATGCAAAAATCAATTGAACAATATTACACCGACATCGACGAAGGCAATACCAATACGTCAAAAAATGAGTCACTGCTGAAGCAGGGCATCGAAAAATTCAGAAACGAAATGAAGCACCTTAATGTGCTTGCTGAGCGTGAAGGTAAAATTCCCTGTACCAAATGCGGCGGCTACAGTCCGGGCAATACCAGATACTGCGAAAAATGCAATGCCCCTCTGCCGGCAATATTAGTGGAAACATTCTCAACAATCGAAGTTATGGATGACAATTCGGATGCTCTGTCCATAGTCATGACAACCAATATCGAACAGCTTTTCTCAAGTGCCGAAAGCTTCTTTTACGGAGAAATTTCAAAAGAGCAGTTTGCAGACTCCATTGCTAAATTTGAACGTCTGATTGAACGCGCCAAAAAGATGGCACCTAAAGACGATGACAGCGACGAAATATTAAAACAGACGGCCCAAAATTATCAGGAAGGCCTGAAACAAATATCCGCCGGAAATGAGATTATTAAGTCCCTTATGGAAAAACGCGAAGAAAATTTACTTAACAGCGGAAAAGAAACTGTCTGGAAAGGAGTCGGCATTTTGCAGGAAATGCAAAAGGTCCTGACACCATATATAGAAAAGAAGTAGCCTAGAACTCTTTAAAATCAGCCTCAGCCTGTCCGGCATACAATACGGCAAAATCCGCAAGCCTTTCCGACAAAACACTGCTTTTACCGCCAATCCAATCGGTAATCAGTTTAGCATTTCCTTTTTTGCAGCAATGTGAGCCGGCAATTACCTTCGCCGACTGAGACGCAAGCTCAGACAGTTTTTCGAAATCATCCACTTTAGACAGTTTTACGGTAGCTTTTACGGATTCCCTCTCTCTAACAAGATATGAGAACCCGTCAATATTTGTATAGCCTGACAAATCATTTTGCAGTCCGCCCAAAGTTTTTTGGCCATCAAAAATAGATTTACCGTCAGCCTTTGACAAATCACCGCTCCGGTCAATGACAGCAGAAGGCATTAATTGCTTCACCTCCACGATAACAGGAAGGGGATTTTTATCATACGAAGCCAAAACCCAATAGCGTTTCAAACCGAAACTGCTGCCGCCGCTATCCTTTTTTTCACAAACATCAAAAATATTAAAAGAGAGCTTTTCTGCAGAACCGGTTACACACGATTTCAGCGCACCCTCCGCTTTTTTTCTTGTTTCCGGAGCAACAGGGCACAATTCATCATCATAAGCAAAAGCAAGTTTTCCGTCAACAGCCGAGGTATACTTTTTCAAAAACTCCTTATGGTCTTTTTGGGACGACTTTTCTATAAGTTTTTTTACCGCTCCGGTGCTTGAGGAATGCGTCAGATAAGGCTGCGGCGTTTTTTCCCCCGACGCTGCCGAAAAGACTGTATCACAATAAACCTTCGAAAAAATATCCACAAGCTTCTTCTGCTGTGAGCCGTCAAGCTGTAAATCTCTTGCTTTAAGCACCAGACTTGAGGCAAACCTCTCTAAATCCAGTTCCGGGCTGCCTTTCGCGCACTGATCAAAATCATTCATCCCCCATACACTCTCTCCCGAGGAAGATTTTACAATGCCGAAATTACCGATATGGATATCCCCGTTAACGGTAACCTCCGGAGGATGCGGCAAAAGCGAAGATTTCTCAGAATAAACCCCAAATATATCGTTATAAAACAATGGGGGAGTCGCCCTGTAAAAAGCCAGAACAGAGTCTTTCATTAATTCGTTCTTTTTAGCCGTATCTTCAGGGGAAAGTCCAAGTTTACGGTTAAATGATTTTATAAATGCTACAGAGTCCTTCGGGTCTGCAAGCAACTGCGATTGTTTACGAACAGATTTCTCACCGGAAAATGAAATTTGCGAATCAACCCGGCCGGAGGGAACAAAAGAATCATCAAAAACCGGCTCGGCAGTATCCGTTATGTCATGATGGCGCACAAAATCAGATGCTGTAAATTTCACAGAAAGATTACCAATAGGTTCCATAATACACAACCTCATATAAAACGCAAAAATAAAATATAGTAAAAGCATCAATACAAAAACCCCATAAAAGTCCGTATTTACCATCTATTATATACCTGTTAACAGAACAAAATACATAAACAAATTGTAAATTTTTCCCAAAAAAGCCGCAAAAACACAAAAATAAAATATACTTGCCCCGGTAACGGAAATCATTTATAATTAAATAGAATTGCCTACGGCAATAATATAATACAAGGAGACGGGTCTTTCATGAAAAAATATCTGCTATTGACACTCATAATGGCTATGTTTTTAGCTGTTATGGCAACTCCCGGATACTGTGGCTGACGTCCTATAAGCGTCCCCCTGAGTTCAGGGGCAAAAAAACCTGTTGTTTCCACTTATAACGGAAACGAAGTTAGAAAAATGGTTGAGCAGACAACGGACAAAGATGAAACTCTAAAAGTTTACTACACGCTTCTAAACAACAAACAGATTGATGTTATATATGACAATCTGCTTTCTTCAAAAATGAAAAAAGAGGTAAAAAGAGCGGATTTCAGACAGCAGCAGTCTAGCGGCAAAAACTACACTTTAGAGCAAATCTGCGACAGTGAGAATTCAAAACCATCGGGAACAGAAATTACCGCCAAAGGAACATACAAACTGTCCGGCAAACAAAAGGAACAGAACAGAAGTTTCGAACAAAAATTTACATTGGTAAAAGACGGTAAATACTGGAAAATACAATCAATAGAAGAAATTAAATAAGCCCGAAGCCTCTGCGGTTAAACCATAAGAGGCTTTTTTATTATAAAGGTAAAATTTCTTGACGGAGATAGCAAAAATAGCATACAATATAGTTGTATCTCCATAGAAAGGAAGTATGTCGGTGAAAAAATATCTTATACTGGTGCTGAGCATTCTGTTTACCGTTATATTTATAAACTTGCCGGCTTGTGCCGGTTGAGGCGCGCCAAGTTCTCCTGGTCCAGGAGAGATACTGAGAGAACAGGCGGATAAGTTTTCACAGACGCCTAAGGCACTTATGGAAACTTATTACAGTCTCATCAGCCGTCAAAGAAGTTATACCGTTCACCAATATTTACTCTCCGAACGGGCAAAAAATCAAATAAAAGCAAAGAACTTTGTAAAACAATCGAAAAACAAAAAATACACAATCGAAAGCATTGATATCGACGAGTTTGAAAAACAGGCGCTGGTAACCGTAAAGCTAAAATGTACAACTCATTACGGTATTTTTGATAACCTGAGATACACATTCCTAATCGGTGCGATAATGAAGACACTGCAAAAATACAGTGACAAATCAGTTCCCGGAGAGTATAAACAAAGCTTTACACTGATAAAAATGCCCAACGGGTCCTGGAGAGTCAGTGAAGTTGGAGTAATCGGTAAAACCAGTCTGGCAGAAAAGTAATATAAAAAAATTACATAAATTTAAAACAAATAAAAAATCAGCTTCCAAACGAAACTGATTTTTTATTTTGCGAATTATTTTCTTTTAGCTATGGAGTTTTTCCGGAACGGCATTATTTATTTTTAACTACAGCAACTTTATCGGTATTATCATTACATATACAGATCTTGGTATTGAGAATATAATCAGCCGATGTTACCTGAAGAGTATGGTTTCCGGCGGCGATCCTGCCGTCGGAAGTTGTCCAGCAACCGTTGCTGTATGTAAGCGGATAATCATCAAAACCGAGAGTATCGGCGAGATCTTCCTGAAGAACAATCCTGGCGGTTATGCCGGAGGTAATCTCCTCGTAAGTGCCGTCAATATTCCTGGGTTTGTATATCTTAAGTTTCAACGGCAGCTGTTTGCGGGCAAAACTGACTGTATCAATCGGGAACCGGGCCTCAATCGGGTCAAACACCGGAACGGCAACAGTTCTTTCTTCATCCGAAAAATCGGGGATGGAAAAAGTATATGTTCCCGCAGCAAGGCCGCGGAATTCCATCCAGGCTCTGCTGGTGCCTACCGATAAAAGTTTGTTTTCAGCGATGATACTCCCGTTCTGCTTTATAACATAGGACTCGTCTACAAGTTCTATACAGTCATACTCAGTTCTCAGATATTGAAAATCAGTATAAGACCTGACATAAATATCCATCGGAGAAGTCATATCGGATGTAAAGTTGAGTTTATAAGGCAAACAGGAGTTGGGCGTACCCCAGAATAAATATACGGTGTTGATGCCGGCGGACAGTTTGGGGAACGTAAAGCTCTTGATGTTTGCGGTGCCCTGACCTCCCATCACCTGTCCCATCCAAACCCCGTTCAAACTTACGTAGTCCTTATAGAAAACCGGATCTGTCGTTCCCTCCTCATAGAAACGGATTACAAAATTATTCTTTTCAATTCTTACGAGACTGACGACAACGGAATCTGTATTTTCGTCAACAACAAAGGAGGCGGTTTCATCGGAATAGCCGGGAATAGAAAGCGTATAGCTGCCAACCGGCAGTTTCTGGGTATAATATTCGTTTCTGCCGGCAACCCAGGTAATGTCTCCCTTAGCCTGTTTGCCGTTATAAGTCAGATGAACCGTCGATTCCGTATACGGCTGGTTATCCTGATCGACAACGGCGAGACGGACCTGCTTTTCGACAATGCCCTTGGTCAGGATAATATTTTCAGACTTATCGGCATCGGAAATAGCGATATCCTGATCGAAAACATCATAACCGGTCATCGTAGCATGAATGTGATATATCCCCTGAGGCAGGTTTCTGAACTCGTAAAATCCGTTGGCATCGGCCTGGACTACCATATTTACCGGTCCGGTCAATTCTATTGTCGCCCCGGGAATAACTGCTCCCGTGACATCCATAACGGTTACCGAAAAAGCATGCGTCACCGGAGCCGGTGCCGGACCGACGGGTCCGAAAGAAGTATTGCAATTCTGACTTCCGCACCCGTAAAGCAAAAAAACAACCATCAACGCAAACATGTTTAAAGACAGTTTTTTGATCATACTATTCCCCTTAATTTTAATTTTGTTTATTGCGTTAAAAATTACCAAATAAAATATACTATCGAAAAATAACATAAAAAATTACGAAAAAAAATTATGAAGAGTTAAATAACAACCTCCTTTATTTTATCGGATGGAGCTCCGCATACATGGCACATTTTAGGGTGTTCGCCGCCATGGAAAGTAAGTCCGCAGGACGTACATGTATAAAATCTGTCACAAAATATATCCTTTTTGCCTGCAAGCTCATTATAAGCTTTTTCAAGCAAACCTAAATGTATCCTCTCGGCCTCCCGGGCATCGTTAAAAGCATAGGCGGCAATTCCGGCATGTTCTTTTTTTGCCTGTTCCAGATAAGAAGCATACGTATTATCAACTTCATTGCGCTCACTGAAAATACTGTCGGCAATCCTTTCCCTTGGTTCCTTAAACCTGTTCATTGCAAAATAATAATTTCTGGCGTGATAAAACTCCGAATCGGCTATAGCTAAAAACAGCTTCGCCGTATTCGGCATATTGCGCCTCTGCGCATCTTCCGCATACAGACGGTATTTGACATGGGCAATACATTCTTCCTTAAAAGAATCAAACAGGCTTTCATTTATCTGCTGCTTATGGGCAAATTCATTTTCCACAAAACAAAGAGTCTTTATCCTGTATGACAATCCCGAATCACCGTAGTAAAATTCAACAACATGGTGGTAAGGCGAAGAGATACCGTCCACGGGCTCTATCCTGGCACCGCCGCCGCCGGTACAGATAAGTTTGATCCCATCCAAATCATCTTCAAAATAGGAATGAACATGTCCTGATAAAAAATACCGGATATTCTTTTTGTAAGGTTCAATAACTTCAGTGATTTTAGCCCACTCCTTCTCGGTGACGGAATTCCCGGCAACAGTGTTGGGCGGAGGAATGTGAAAGGCGATAACAATATTCTCACGCGAATAATTGTTCAAAGCCTCACGCAATACGTTCAAAGTTTCTTCCGAAAAGCTTCTTTTCGAATTATCAAGCACAACAATCAAAAGCCGGTCGTCGCAAATAAAATAATTTTTCCGTCCGAAATAATCCTCATAGGAGTGTGTGTCATGATTGCCGCAAAGCATATAAACCGGTCGGCGGCATATGGAGTCCATAAGTTCAGCCGTTTTCCCATAAAAAACAGGCGAACCTATGGGAACAATGTCTCCGGCAACAAGCAAAAAATCAGTATCCGAGTTGTTTAGCGCCAGATTAAAAACAGACATAATCTCTGCTCCCAGGCCATCGCAGCCGGGGTCTCCCACAAAAGCAAATGTATTTATACGGTCAAGAATGTTGACAGCCTTTTCAATTTTTTTTATCATACAACTCTCCAGATTCTTAATATACTTAACAATATAATGGTCCCCTTGTCAAGACACAAAATCAAATTTCCTTAATGTAGCAAAATGTATTTTTGTTTAATTGCACACAGCTTGAAAAACTGCATGCTTCACCATCCCATTTTTTTAAAAAACAGGAAGTTTAATATTTTCAGGCTGCCGCTTGCTCCTTTTGCAAACGACCAAAGGATGATAAATAAGCCTGATAAGGGCGTTTATTGCCAAGACTCTGGTGAGGGCGTTCATAGTTATACTCGTTGATATATTTATCTATGCCGCGCCGGAGTTCACGAGGACTTGTATATTCGTTTAGATAAATGTCCTCAGACTTAAGGCTCCTAAACCACCGCTCTATAATTACGTTATCAATCCAACGCGCTTTGCCGTCCATACTTTGCCTGATTCCGTAAGATTTTAAAAGTTCAATACACTCATTGCCTGTAAACTGGCTTCCCTGATCTGAATTGATTATATCAGGTATGCCATAAGTTTCGATTGCTTGCTTCACGGCTCCAAGAATCGGCACGGTTTCCAGTGTGTCAGACAATGCCCAACCTACTACAAATCGAGTTGCCCAGTCAATTATAGCTGTTAAATACATATGAGAATGTCTCATATGTATATATGTTATATCAATAGCCCATACTTGATTAGGCAGCCAAATAAGCTTTTTTCTCAATAGATAAGGGAATTTTTTATGCTCTTTATCTGCCTTGAAAGATTTGGCTTCGGATATAATGCATAAACTCCCATTTCCTGCATATATCGGCGAATCAGTTTTCGTCCAATATTGGTAAAACCGTCATCTTGTTTAAGTTTATCCAGAAGTTTACGGGAACCCATCCAACAATACTTTGTATGCCAATAATCTAGTCGCCCTTTGATATATTCTTCACAAAATATTTGGTATTCATTTGGCGTTATTGGTTCATAATAACAGCTTGTACAGTTAACTTCCAAAAGCTCGCATTGGCGCTTTAAAGACAGTTGTTCATTTTTTGAAACTAACTTTATTATCCCATTCGGTGCCAAACAACTTTTTATGCGCCCCTTTTAAAAAATCTACCTCCAGCGTCAATTGACCTACTTTTGCCTGATATTTCCTTTCCATTTCTTCCAGTTCTTTTATTCTTTTTTCGGCTTCTTTTTCCAGGCTATTCTGGGCGAAAACTCTTTCGGCATTTTCCAGAAAATCACGTCGCCAGTTGCCGAGTTGATTTACGCTTATCTTTTCTCTAAAAGCTATTTCTCCAATCGTGCTTTCTTCTTTTAATATTTCAAGCACAATCTTAGCTTTGTATTCGGGCGAATATTCTCTTCTTTTTTTCATTGGAGCGACCTCTCTTTTTTGATTTCTTATCGTTTATATTTTACATCGCTCCATTTAGTTTTTCAAATTTGCTGTCTTAATTTATGGTACCATTATAATTATATTATTTTAAATTATAAAAACTCACCGGCAACTCCTCTCTCTTAGAGCACCGATCAAAGAAAGCCGCCAAAAGTCGGCGGCTTTCTTTACTAAAGTATTTGTTTTATTTTTATTATCTGCTGAAAACGAACACATTCTCGGAGTCGGGCGATACAAACATTGTGAAAGTTGACGTCCCGTCGCTTAAAATATACAGTCCGCTGTCCATAGCTCCGTTAGCAGCCCAATTTTTAGTGCCTGCATCGTATGTCAGCACATAAGTAGAGCCTTGTACCATTGATGGCTTTAGAGCGGCAATTCTTATGGCATAAAAAATCTGAATCTGAGAGAGTGAACCGTCATTGGCAAAAATCTGAGCCCGGAAATCAGCGTTCTGACTTCTGGAGAATTCAAGCTGGGCAGTTCCCTTTTCATAACCGTTAATATTTTGTCCGGAGACGGTGATTGGAAGCTCCTGGGTAGAAACGGAAGGAACCGAAACCAAATAGTTGCCGTTGGGAAGGCTAAAGTATATATAACCGTCGTCATAGGAAAGAGGTTCGGCAACGACATCGCCCGTACTGCTGTCCTTTATAACCGCCTGAGCGAATAATACCGGCAAAGATGCGGAATCCGTAATCCGGACCCTGTGATGGTAAGTCAGCGTAGCGGCGAGCTGAACATTAGGATTAGAGGTTGTAATATCAAGATCATACTTGAAATATTTGTTGGGATAGAGTTCATAATCATTATAGTGGAAGAAAGAATATCTTCCCGCAGGGACATTCGTATAGGTAACGACTCCGCCTACCGGCTTCAGCTGTTTTGAATAGAATGACGGACCGACAATAGAGCCATAGCTGAGAAGACCGAACCAATGATTAAGGTCATCACCGCTCAAACCGTTAAGGGTTACGGTTACGGAAGGTATTATTGCTCTTGCAAACTGATAAACGCCTTTTGAAGAAGAAGAAACGGTAACCGGTTTCGAATCCGTTGAATATCCGGGGATTGTCAGCAGATAGTTTCCATCGGGAACAGCATCAATAACAACTGTTTTGCCGGTAATTTCAGCAGAAATCGGATTAACACCGCCGGAAAGCGACAGCCTGGCCCCTAAAAAAGCGCTGTTACACTGATCAACAATTGAAAGCTCAACTCTGCTGTAATTAATAAGAACAATTTCTTCCACTACCGCAGGCTCATCATAGGTCACGGCAACATTCGTGGAGAAAACAACATTATCATTGACGATAGCGGATAGTGAATAGCTTCCAAGGGGAACATCTTCAAATGAATAATACCCGTCGGCATCTGAAAAAGTGGAGGCAAAAACAGAGCTGTTAAGGCTCCTTGCCTTTGCACCGTATTCTAGTTCAACAAGAGCATCGGCGATGGGCTCACCATCAGCATACACAACTCTGCCGCTTACCGTGTTGGAATCGGCTACCGGCTGGGTTGTTACAACCGGATCCGAACCGGAAGACGGTGACGGCTGAACATATGGATTGCCCGAAACAGAAAAAGAACCTGATCCGGAGCCGGAACTGCAGCCGGTGATAAAAAGCATTACCGCGAACACAAAACACATTAAAAACAAGATAGTTATTTTTTTCATAAATTCCCTCCAAATATTTTTTATTCCAATTTTTAGCTTCAAAAATTTTAGCACTAAGGCGATTATAGTATATTGTTAACAAAAAAGCAATACTTTTTTAACATTTTTGTAAAATATTTTTAACATTGTTTACATTTTGTTAACAAATATTAAAAAATAATAACAAAAAAGCGTTATCAGACATTGTCGGATAACGCCAAATTCGTTAAATATTTTTAAGAAAATTATCAAAAGCAACAGAAATGCTAAAAGTCAGCCATTCGGTAACCGACACCAACCTCCGTGACAATATATTCTGGCTGGGCGGGATTTTTCTCTATTTTTCGTCTTATATTAGCCATATTGACTCTCAGAGCCTGGTTATCATTTTCATAAGGGCCCCATATTTCCCTGAGAATATAATCATGCGTCAGTGTTTTGCCGATATTCTTAGACATCAGGGAAACGATTTTGTATTCAATAGGAGTTAAATGTACAGGCTCACCATTCAGACTTACAACTCTTTTTTCAAAATCAATAAGCAAATTGCCGATATTGACAGCCTGAGTCATCAAAACATCAACATTATGCCTGAAATTTGCATGCCGCAAAGCCGTCCTGATCCTCGCCAGAAATTCCGAAGAACCAAAAGGTTTTGTAATATAATCATCGGCACCCAAATCAAAAGCCCTAACCTTCTCGCGCTCCTGCTCCCTTGCGGAAACAACAATTACGGGGACGGATGAGAATTCCCTTATCCGTCCCAGGACATCAAGTCCATCCTGATCCGGCAGTCCCAAATCAAGAAGTACAATATCCGGCGGATGAGAGGCAACAAGCGAAACGGCTTCGCGTCCGCTGCCGGCAACAACAAGATGATAGTCGACAGATTTGAAAATAGCTTTGACAAGGTTTATTATGTTAGCCTCATCTTCTACCAGCAATACAGTCATCGGCAAAATAATCACTCCTTTTACAAAGGCAGGGTAAATCTAAAAATGGCTCCGCCTTCCGGCCTGTTAGCCGCATGCATTTCGCCGCCATGCGCTTTTATTATCGACATACAAATAGACAAGCCGATGCCCATTCCACGCGACCTGTCCCCTACTCTGTCTTCCACGGACATTTTGCCTTCAAATAAATGAGGCAAGTCGTCGGCCGGGACACCTTCCCCCTCGTCAAAGACTTCAAACACAGCGCTAGATCCGCTTCTACGCACCACAACATCCACTTTCGCAGAAGCTGAAGAATTTTTTATTGCATTTTCCAGTAAATTCATAATGACCTGAATAATTAACGTTGCGTCCATCGGCACCATTAAAAGTTCCTCAGGAGACTTTGCCAGTATAATGCGAGCAGGGAAATGCCTCTTTGTCCTGCTTATGGCCTCGGCAATAATCTCCTCGGCAGCTTCCGGCATTTTATCCACACTTAAATTATCACCTTTAATACGCGTAACCGACAGCAAATTCTCTACCATGCGAATCAACCATTGGGAATCATCCCTGATACCGCCGAGAAGTTCCCTTGTAGAATCATCACCGGCATCACAGCCATTTTCAAGCAGCAATGAACTTGCTCCTGCAATACTTGTTAAAGGGGTACGCAGATCATGGGAGATAGCCCGCAGCAAATTAGCGCGCATTTTCTCCTTTTCGGCATCAAAAGCTACGCAGTGCTGCTGCTGAGACAAATATTCGCGCTCAAGGGCTATGGCAATCAAAGAACCGAGGATCTCAAAAAAATTACGATCGTAAGTTGTCAGGGACTTACTTCCGGGACAGGAAAGTCCCATTACGCCCAAAACTTTTCCATGGGACATCAAAGGCATATAAAAAGCGTCGGCACCCATCAAAGTATCAGTTCCCGCTCCTGCCGGTTTTTGATTAACAAAAGTCCAGTGGGCAACAGCTTTTTCGTCCGGCAGCATCAGAAACGATGAATCAGGCTCCGCGGCAGACTGTTTTAAGACTGCGGGTTCAGCGGATAAAGGATCTTGCGTATAAAAAACAACGGAGCGGCCGAATATATTTACCACATACTCATTGGCTAAATCGACAATACCCTTTAAATCGGGAGTTATTAGAAGTTTTTTATTAATACCGTAAAGCACTTCCGTCCGCCGTTCCCTCGAAACCGCCAGCTCCGCCTGGGCATTGATACGCATTGTCAGCGTGCTTGTGATCAGGGCAATAATCAGCATAATGGCAAAAGTAACAGGATATCCTGCTCTGATAGCATCAAAAGTATAGATAGGGTCGGTGAAAAAGAAATTAAAACAAAGAACGCTGAGTAAAGAGGCTAAAATTCCATGCAAATAACCGGAGGTTATCCTTGAAATGATAAGAACAGAAAGAATATAGAGCATTATAATATTCTGTTCCCCGATACCGAGTGCCGTTAAAATTTCGCAAAAAACCGTTGTCGCCGCCAAAATGGCCGACATTTTGCCAAGATCAGGCCAGGAAATATAAAACGGATATTTCATCACTGCAGATTTTTTTGCCCCGCGCCTGTCCCTTGCCCCCTGTGAGACGATATGAATTTCCACCCCTTCAAGCATTCTTATAAGCCGATCTTCAAATCCGGGCTTTAATATATTAGCCGGAGTCCAAATTTTTTTACCGATAACGATATTGGTAATTCCCGCTGTGCGGGCGTATTCGGAGACCGTCAACGGGACATCATCGCCATATAAAGTTACTATTTCAGCCCCCAGCCTCTGTGCCAGTTCGATATGTCCCTGCAATGTTTTTTTATCGGCGTCGGACAAATATACATTATTATGTGTTTCGACATATAAAACAGTCAAAGGGGCATGCATAGCCTCAGCAATTCTAGCCGACCAGCGTATACATCTTGCGGATGAAGGAGCACTGCTTATACAGACTAAAAATTTCATTGCCGCCGATTTTGCAGGTGATTTACTGCTTTCAAAACCATCCTGGCTCACCCTGTCGGCAGATTTGCGCATGGAAATTTCCCGGAGACTTCTCAGATTCTCTTTGGAAAAAAACTTCTTCATAGCAGTCTCGGCACGTTCAGGAGCGTATACCTTGCCGCTTTCAAAACGCTTCAGAAGCTCTTCAGGGGAAATATCTATAAGTTTTATATCAGAGCGTTCAAAAATAAAATCCGGCACCGTTTCACGGACGTTAATGCCGGTAATATCCATTATGACATCATTAAGGCTCTCAATATGCTGAACATTAACCGCCGTATACACGTCAATTCCGGCAAGCAAAAGCTCCTCAACATCCTGATAGCGCTTTTTGTTGCGGCATCCGGCCGCATTCGTGTGAGCCAATTCATCAACAAGGACAATTTCCGGCCGCTTTTTGAGAGCGGCATCCAGATCAAATTCCTTCAAGGTTATATTTTTATAGGGGATTACCGCCGGCGGCAGCAAAACAAGTCCGTCAAGCAGCTGCATTGTTTCCGGGCGCGTATGAGGTTCAATATAGCCGACAAGAACATCCTTTCCGGCTTTAGACTGCAGATGAGCTTCTTCAAGCATCGCATAGGTTTTTCCGACACCGGCGGCATAGCCAAAAAAAATACGCAAACGGCCGCTGCTGCTTCCCTCCTTATTAACGGCAGCAAGCAGAGCATCCGGATCCGGTCTAAATTCTTCCATTAGCAATCACCACCATACACTAAATCAATCCGTCAAGAGCCAAATTTACCATCAGAACGTTTACACGGGACTCTCCCCAAAAACCAAGAATACGGCCGGCTGTAAAACGCTTTACAAGAACCCTGACGTAATCTTCCGTCATCCCGCGCTCCGATGCTATACGCCTTATCTGATATTCCGCGGCTTCAGGGGAAATATAGGCATCTACACCGCTTGCCGATGAAGTAACCAAATCCGACGGGACAGGCGTTTCTTTGTCATCATTAAATCTATGCCACCAATCAACACGCTCAGCCACCCGATTTTTCTGCTCCTTACCGGCAGGAGACAAATAGGAAACCTCCATTGGCCTGCCGATCAGATATTTGGGAGAAGTAAATTTCTGTCCTATAAGGCTGCTGCCAACTTCCTTTTTTTGTCCGCCGGCAGTTGTGCTCACACTTACAATACTGCCGTTTGCCTTATGTTTGAAAAAGACCTGCGCAGCAAATGTAACGGCAGCGGTATAAATTACACCACAAATTAAAGTCATTATTAAAAAACAATATAAAGCCGGTCTAACCGCTTTCCATATCTTTTGCATAAAAACACCTCTGTCCTGCAACCGGTTATATGCCGAATAATGCAAGCACCATATCGAGCAGCTTGATCACTATAAACGGAGCCATTAATCCGCCGAAGCCGTATAAAAAAACGTTGTGCGCCAATAGTTTTGCGGCGGGCATTTCTCTGTAGGCAACCCCCTTAAGCGACAACGGAATCAAAGCTATTATTATCAGGGCATTATATAATACCGCGGAAAGAATGGCACTATGTTCACTATTAAGGCCCATAATATTAAGTGAAATAAGCTGAGGATAAATGCCAAAAAACAATACGGGGATGATGGCAAAATATTTTGCCACATCATTGGCAACACTAAAAGTAGTCAATGCCCCTCTCGTCATTAAAAGCTGCTTGCCTATACGCACTATCTCAATAAGTTTAGTCGGGCTGGAATCCAAATCAACCATGTTTCCCGCCTCTTTAGCAGCCTGGGTGCCGCTGTTCATCGCAACGGCGACATCAGCCTGTGCCAAAGCCGGGGCATCATTTGTTCCGTCCCCGGTCATTGCCACCAAATGCCCCCTGACCTGATAGTCCCTTATAAGCGCAAGCTTGGCTTCCGGCGTAGCTTCGGCCAAAAAATCATCGACTCCGGCCTCCGCCGCAATCGCCGCGGCAGTCATGGGGTTGTCCCCGGTGATCATTATTGTCTTTATGCCCATCTTGCGAAGATCGCCAAAACGTTCCCTTACTCCGTTCTTAACAATATCTTTTAAATAAATAACACCTAAAACACGGTTATTAATCACGACAACAAGAGGCGTTCCCCCGGACGAAGCAACCCTGGCAACGATTTCATCACATTCATCAGGATAAGGCCATCCATTTTCCCGGACATACGATTTAACGGCATCGGCAGCTCCCTTACGTATTTTATTATCCCCGTAATCAACGCCGCTCATTCTTGTTTTTGCACTAAACTCTATAAAACGGGCACCAAGCGCCGCCAAATCTCTGCCTCTTATACCAAACAGCTTTTTTGCCAGCACTACAATACTGCGTCCTTCGGCAGTCTCATCGGCAATCGAAGACAATTGAGCCGCATCGGCAAGTTCCTGCTGCGATACGCCGCTTACAGGCAAAAACTCACTGGCCTGTCTGTTACCCAAAGTAATCGTACCGGTTTTATCAAGAAGAAGGATATCAACGTCTCCGGCAGCTTCTATCGCACGTCCGCTCATAGCCAACACATTAGCCCGGTTTAAACGGCTCATTCCCGCGATGCCTATTGAAGACAGCAAAGCGCCGATTGTCGTAGGCGCAAGGCAGACAAGCAAGGCGATAACATTCGTCAGCGAAATCATCTTCCCGGAAGAAGCCTGCATGCAGGCAAAACGGGTGAAGGGCAGCAAAGTCACGGTCACAACAATAAAAATTACCGTCAGGGTAACAAGAAGGATCTGCAGCGCTATTTCATTAGGGGTTTTCTTTCGCGATGCCCCCTCTACCATAGCGATCATTTTGTCAAGAAAACTCTCTCCCGCTTCGGCGGTGATGCGGATAACCAGCCAGTCGGAAATTAAAAGAGTCCCACCGGTAACAGCACTTCTGTCGCCGCCGGACTCACGTATAACGGGAGCCGATTCACCGGTTATGGCACTTTCATCAACAGAAGCAACCCCGTCAATAACCTCTCCGTCCATAGGAATCTGCTCTCCCGCTTCCACAAACACAATATCACCGGTTTTCAACAATGTTGAATCGACAAAGGTAAAAATACTATGCTCTTCGGGCTTTTCAAGCTTTCTGGCCTTAACATCTTTTTTAGCCGAACGCAACGCAGCAGCCTGCGCTTTCCCGCGCCCTTCCGCAATAGCTTCGGCAAAATTTGCAAATAAAACAGTAAACCAAAGTATCAGGGAAATAGAAAAGACATAAGCCGGATTCTCCCGCGAAACGCCAAGCAATGCAAGCACCCATATGACGCCCGTTATCAAAGCACCTATATAAACAACCATCATTACAGGATTTTCAGCCTGAACTTTAGGAGAAAGTTTGATAAAACTGTCTTTCATGGCTTCAAGCAAAACGGAGCCCTGATTTTCCTTCATAAATGCCATGCCTTTCTAAAAACGAATATAATATTCCGCACCGGGAAAAAAGGCCAAATCAGGACAAAAGCTCAATGAAGCCACCAGCATTATCACAGCCAGCAGTAAAATAGCCGCGGCAACCGAAATACCGGTCTGTATAAGCATCCTCATAAAATCTCTGTTACGCATTTTTTTCAAAGAAGCGGTAAGACTAATTTTCATAAAGCGAATAACGGCAGGATTCCTTTTACCCTTCATAACTTTAATCTCCTAAAAACCATTAAGATATTCCGCAATGGGTCCGAGTGCCAGGACAGGCAGAAAACTCAACGCGGCAACGAGCATTATCACGGCGAGCAGAAGAAAAACAAACATAAAGTTAGTCGTAGAAAGAGTGCCTTCACCGGAGGCAACGCTTTTTTTCAAAGACAAATTCCCGGCAAGATAAATAACGGCCGTTAAGGGTGCAAACCTTGCCGCAAGCATAATCAGCGCCCCAAAAACATTTGTAAAAACAGTATTGCCGTTAAAGCCGGCAAAAGAACTGCCGTTGTTATTAGCCATAGAGGTAAACGCATACAATACCTCGGAAAATCCATGGGGTCCATTATTTGCCAGCCAGGACGGGCATTCGGGCATCATAACAGCCGCAGCTGTTCCTATTAGAGTTGCCAGCGGCGGGACAAGGACAATTACACAGACCATTTTCATATCAAAGGGCTCAATTTTTTTACCCAGATATTCCGGAGTCCGCCCAATCATCAATCCGGCGATAAAAACAGTAAGAATAACGAAAGCAATCATCCCGTAAAGCCCGCAGCCGACGCCGCCGAAAACAATCTCACCCAACTGCATCAGAAACATGGCAACCATACCGCCCAAAGGTGTCAGGCTGTCATGCATGGAATTCACCGAGCCGTTGGACGATGCTGTAGTGACAACAGACCATAGCGACGATGTCCCCACCCCATGCATGACCTCCTTCCCCTCCATACTGCCCGACGGCAGTACCCCCATATATTGCGGCGCCAGATAATACTCACTAGCTACAGCGCCGGCCACGGATAAAAGAAATAGAAAAGCCATCGCAGTATATACGGTTCCCCCCTGACGCATATCATTGACAGCTTTTCCAAAAGTGACGCAAAGTGAAGCCGGTATCAGCAAAATAGCCAGCATCTCAAGAAGGTTTGAAACAGGAGTCGGATTCTCAAGCGGATAAGCCGAGTTGGCACCGAAAAAACCACCGCCGTTAGAACCGAGCTGTTTTATGGAAATCTGGCTCGCCGCCGGTCCCAAAGGAATCTGCACCGGCTTTCCAGCCTCCAGCGCCGCCACTGTTTTATAAGGGGCAAATGTCTGCACAGCACCCTCGGCGACAAGAAAAACGGCAAGGACGGCCGACAGAGGAATCAGTAAATACAAAGTGACCCTTGTAAGATCTTTCCAGAAATTTCCGACCGTATCAGTCTGTTTAGAAACGAAAGATCTTATGAGAACAAATAAAACAGCGATTCCCGTCGCGGCAGATACAAAGTTTTGCACCGTTAGTCCGAGAAACTGCGTCAAATATGAAAGAGTCTTTTCCCCGGAATAAGCCTGCCAATTAGTATTGGTGACAAAACTTGCCGCCGTATTGAAAGCGAGATCTGCTTTTACCGCGCCAAGTTTCTGCGGATTGAACGGCAGCACTCCCTGAAGCAGTTGCAGTAAAAAAACAAAGAGCAAACCAAAAAAACTGAACAGCAATACGGAAACTAAATATTTACGCGGCATCATATCAGCGTCTTCACCGCCGCCAAGCATTCTGTAAATAAAATCTTCGACGCCGGAAAAAAGCGTCGACAGGAAAACACGCTCCCCGTTCATCAATCTGTAAATATAAAAACCCAGCGGAAGCGATAATACCACCAGTAATAAAATGTATACAATATCCTGTAGTATAAAAAAAATCAAACCAACATCCTCCGCATTTAAAGGCAGTTAAGCAAGTTCTAAATTGATGTAATCACAAAAATAATTATAACATGGACTTAAATAAATTTGCCGTTAAGAAGGTGCGGAAACAGGTTAAGATTGTGTTAAGAAAATAAAAAAGGGAGGAAATACAGAAGAATTGAAGCAGAGGAAACAGGATAATACAAGTCAGGCTCATTTGCGGACTCTATGTTTAAGCCAGCGTCCAATACACCTGTTCATAAGAATAATATCCACAGGTTTGGACAAATAATCACTAAAGCCGGATTCCAACAAGGTCTTTTCGGCGTCACTGAAAGCGTTTGCGGTAAGGGCTATTACAGGAACTTTTGAATAATACTCACTAAATGCGCGAATTTTAGCGGTAGTTTCAATACCGTCCATTTCCGGCATCATTTGATCCATAAAAATTATGTCATATTCTTTTTCCTTTATAAGTTCCAGTGCGCGAGATCCCGACAAAGCAGTATCAGGCACGATCTCATATTCGCCTAAAATAGCCTCAACGACCATAATATTCAATTCGATATCATCAACAACAAGGACTTTGGCCGTCGGCATCGGAACGAATACAACTTCATCCGAAGATTCCGACAATGAGTCTTTGCCAAGGGTAAGCGGCAATACAATCGAAAAAACCGAGCCTTTGCCATAGGAACTCTCCACCAAAAGTTCACCTTTCATACTGCTGCATATATATTTAGTAATTGAAAGCCCTAGTCCGGTTCCGACAACATGTTTATTACGCCGCAAATCAAGCTGTTCAAAAGGAGAAAAAAGACGCGATAAATCCTCTTGTTGAATTCCTATTCCGGTATCAATAACATCAAAACGCAATTTACCGCCATCAATGTATGCTCTTAACTTAACGCTGCCGTTATTCGTATATTTTATTGCATTTACCACAATATTGTTAATGATTTGGCCAAGCCTCAGCTCATCTTCAAAGATAAATTTCGGCAAGTCATCAGACATGTCAAGCGAAAAGAAAAGATTTTTTTCCAGTGCCATTACTCCGGCCAGTGAACTGATATTCTCAAGCAGGGAGTGAAGGTCAAAATCAGTCGGCGAAATAACCATTTTTCCGGCTTCTATTTTGGAAAAATCAAGTATATCATTAATTATCGACAAAAGAGACTGCGCCGCTTTTTTGATGTTAAAAAGAAAATTCTGCTGACGGCTTGTCAGCGGCTCCTGATCTATAAAACGAAGCAAGCCCAAAATAGCGTTCATAGGGGTTCTTATTTCGTGAGACATACTGGCAAGAAAGTCAGATTTAGCCATATTGGCCTGTATCGCCTCATCTCTGGCCTGATTAAGCTCGGTTATGTTATGCATAACAACAAGCACGCCGGCAAATAAACCATTGTCTTTTAGAAAAGACAGCAGGTTCACCTCATACTGTTTTCCGGCTGCCGACACTTCAAACCTCCGGCCTGACTTTATTTCTTCATTGTTATCAATAATCGACGTTATGGACAGGATCATTTCTTCGGTAAATACGGGAGGCGCATATCTCTCAACGATCTGCGCAAGTTCACGCCCCTGCAAGATTGAGACGTCATCAATATCTATAATCTCGGTTATGGAATTGGTGCTCAAAAGAAATTTCTTTTTTTCATCAATTATAAAAATAATATCCGGACATGACTCAAGCAGAAGCCTGACATACATTTCCTGCTTAAGCTTCTCATTGGAAATAGTCTTATTCATATTTGACTGGGTTTCGGCATTGAGCTTAAAAATGGAAATTCTCTTTTCGCTCGACCTCAACTCGCGCCTGAGTTTGTTCCCCTCTGTTTCCAAAACCTTAATCCGAGCAAGTAAGCTATCATAATCCTCTCTTGAAACAAACCCGGATTTATCATTCATATCCATTGAAGCACCCCAACTGACAACTCAAAAAATTACATAAATCAGATAACTAATATTATCAACGAATAATTGTGGAACCTATTGGTAGGAGCGCCTGATTTTACCGAAGTAGGACATATTTCGCCGCCGGCATATCCCATCATAAAAGGAATTTGCGGAGAAATTTTGTCCTTTATGGTTTCCGCCTCCAGCAAAGGATTCGTTCCCTGAACCATTTGCCTGATAATGCATGAAAAAAGTATTACACCATGAACGTCCGGCAGCGTATTTATTCTTTCGACAATCTCAGCCGTAGCACAATTCACATCATCCTGCGTGCATCTCGACAGGTTAAAGATGGAATTTTCATCCACGTTGCCCCTAAAGATGGCCGTCCCGCTCTCGGTAAACGTAGTAAGAACGCGCATAACCGGCACACCGTCATAATCCTTGCGTTTGCGGAGATCAATCATAAATGGGACAAACAAGAAATTATCGGTGGACGATTTATCACTCACAAGGCCTATGTCATGAAAATAGTCATAGGCATTCATATTGTTGATTTTGTGGACAAGCGGGCCCTCTGAAGACGTTATTTCACCCTTATACGGTAAAACTTTGTCATCAGGAAGCGTGCCGACAATAAACCTGGGATTTATGTTCCCGTAACAAAGGACAAACACCATGGATGTTTTGCTTGTCACTCCATTATAAACCGTCTCGCTCTGATCAAAAGCGATAGTATCGTCTATAGCAATAGTGCCGTAAACAGGAGTGGCGGGAATGATTTTCCCCCAGGCGTTTACAAAAGAATCGCCGGCATATTTGAGCAAAAGCGGCGGGAATACAAATGCTAATTTAGGCTCTTCCTCAATGCCCTGCGTAATTATATCGTAAGCAGCTTTTGTGGGAGCGTCTATTTCTTCTTCCAGAGACCCGGTTACACCGGCTCTGAAGCAAACATCATCGGAAGTAATTACGAAAATAGTCAGCATTAAATCGCCAACCTCACCGTTAACCGCCTGCGAAGAGGTTGTAACTCCGGCAACGTCAAACGGAAGATTATCAGCGACATATTTAAGGACATCAGTTGAAGTAAACTCCGGGTGGCACATAATTATGCCGACCGAGTGTTCAAGCAAGGACAATTTTTCATCAAGCTGGCTGCGAAGTTCCGTTAATGCAACCTGCGGGTCATCGACTTCATATGTATAAATACTTGCGCATCTGATCATAAAAATATATCTCCTTCAATTACAAAAGATATTATAAAAATAGAAACGGTTAATTAGAAATTATTCTCTGGAACAACGGTAATTACCTGTGAAAACATAATTAACTCATATAAATAAAAAGGCCCGGCATGAGAGTTCAATGCCAAGCCTATAAAATGAATAACTACTCTATACTATCTATCTTCCTTAACAGTAGGTTCCGCACCGTCAGCCTGAACCGGTCTTTTTCTTTTCATGAAAAAGAATATCTCTATTGAAACGGCCGCAAATCCGAAGACGACCGTTACAATAAACATCAGTGAAATAAATGCAAATATCGACCAAACAAAACTATCTTTCGCGGCTTTTAACACAAAGAGTGCCGATATCTGCCGCTTGGAAACCTCATTTAATTTTAAATTTACCGTGCAAAAAGAATTTTCCGTAGAATAAACCCCCAAATTTACGCCAAGGTTCTGAAGATTTTTTTCGACTTCGAGTATTTTATCTTCAAGAAGCAGCAAATCTTTCACACCGCCGCCCTTTTCTTTGATAACAAGATATGACGCCCTTGTTTTCTTAAGCGTCTCCGCTTCGGCCATCAGTGTCTTAAACTCATCGGTTTTATCAATCTTATTAACGGCAAAACTCGTAAGATGACCGATATTTTTAACCTCATCAACCATCTTGTCAAAATTGGCAGGAGAAACACCGATCGTAATATCCAAAGCCCGCATACCAGAAAGTCCCGAAAGCTTCTCCATCTGTATTACAGCCTTATTATCCGTCACCACGGTTCTGAGCCTGTCGTTATCGCTTTCAAAATCGGAGGTTTTTGACGCCATATTAGCCGTTTTCTCATATTTCTGGTCCAGAAAAACTTCCTGACCGGAAAAATCAGTCTGCTTTATTTTATCGGTTGCAACATTTGTCACCTTACGCGAAGACTCGGACGAATAGCCGCCATATTCGTTATTAGTATAAGTAACAACCAAATCGTTTGCCGTAAAATACAGCTCATAAGCAAAGCGGCACAAAAAAACAACTAAAAAAGAAAGTAATAGGAGAGAAAATAACTTGACTCTCAATCTGCCCTTATCATTTGCCATACGCTTGACCCCCATTCAACAATCCTATATAATTCTATACAATCTTATCAAAACTATACTAAAATAAAACATCGGATATAGAATTTTACTTTTCCGCACATATTTTCCTTTATTCCATAAAACAATATAGTCTTTGCCAAAGTATAAAACAAAAGAAAGGTTACAAAAAATGCAGGATATTACCAAAGAAAAGCTGGGGGCAATTGAGTTCAAAATACACGAGGATGCGGCCATCGGAGTTTTTGACGCTTATCCGACAATGATCATGTTCTATTCTCCGCAGGAACAGAAAGAAACAGGCATTTGCTGTGAAATAAACTTCGCCGTGGAAAAATATAACGCCGGCAAATTATCCAAACAAATACCCGACGGTGAAAACAAAATAATAAAAATGCTGAGTAAAGGTAACAATCAAACCTTCTGTCTCTTTACGGTAAACAACACCAGTGAAGAAGACATTGCCAACAAATTGCCGGAGACACTGGCGGTGATGACCGGCATTCTCAAAGCAAATAAAGTAACGCCGCAAACAAAATGTGTAATTTGCGCGCAATCCAACACGGACGATCATTTAATATTCCCTGATGAGACAAATCAGGAAATCATTTTATGCCGGCCCACCCATATCAAATGTTTCAAGAAACAATACGATGAAGCAGTACGGATCAATGCCGGTTCTGCAAACCCGGCAATGCTTTTCATAATGGTCGTGCTCGGCGCTTTCATCGGCTCGCTGCCGACTATTGCAACCGTAATTTTTATGAAAAGGGAATGGGCGATCCTTGATATCCTGATTCCTATATCGGCATACTGGTTTTACCGGCTTGCCAAAGGAAAGGGTTCGTTAGGAACAGGAATTCTTGTCGCTGCGGTATCGCTCATTATGCCTATATTACAAACAGTACTTATAGGATGCTTTATGGTCACACGCGAACAGCCCGGCACTTCATTTATAGGCCTTTTTCTAACTTGTTTTCTAAACCCGCATGTTTTTTCAGAAATGCTTAAAGAGTCATGGTTTAGCTTAATATGCGCCGCAGTTGGAATATTCAGTCTGTGGAAAAATATGACGAAATCCGACGAGGAAACAATCAAGGACATGGAACAAATTGTGTTCCATAAAACCGACAGTCTCAAAGACTATCAGGAAAAAAGTCTTTTGCAAAAATATTAAAAATGGGAATATAAAAACAAATAAGGGAAAAAATAAATGAATACAGACGAAACTCTGAACAACCTGCACAAAGACACCAATGATGGGAACTTTACTTATAGAAATTCAAATAATATGGAGGCTCTCCCATCCGGAAATGATCCGCAAATGCTGGGACAGATAAAAGGCTGGAACTGGGGCGCAGCTCTGCTGAGCTGGATGTGGCTGCTGCCGATAAGCATACTATGGGGTATCGGCCTGCTTATTTTGGAAAATTTAAGTGCAGGAATTGTTGGCCTGATATCATTTATATATTTTGGCCTCCATGGGAACGAATTTGCCTGGAAATACCGCAAATTTAACAGTCTGGAAGAGTTTTGGGCCGTTCAAAAAGCCTGGACTAACACTGCTGTTGCAATTTTGGGCACGGTATTAATAGGCACACTAATAATAGTCATTTGTTTAATGATTTTTAAACCGCAATAGTTTCCGAAAAATTCTATAAAAACTGTAAATCACAAATTCTATTGCAAAAGTCAACTAAAAAAAGCCATTGATTAAAATGGCTTTTTTTAGTTGTCAGTCAGTAAATACTAGGGATTAAGAATTAAACTGCGTGCAGTCGTCCGGAGATCCGATACATGCTGATACCCCGCAGGATAGGTGATCAGGACACCATAGATTACATTGCCTCTGCCGATAAAAAGCTGTTCCTCCATCTGTTTCAAATCATTCCTCATTGTATAGCCCTTGATAAAAACGGCCTTGCCGGCGCCATACTTTTCCAACTTGCTGCTTAACAATGTAAAGTCGGGATAATCTTTTCTAAAACGCTGCATAAATTCATTAGTCAGAAAGATTTTACTTTTCTCATTCATCGCCGACTGGGCATTCTTATGACCTATGGCAGTGATAAATAATTTTGCCTCACTG
>JAVBNT010000053.1:0-28866 GCA_031551355.1 Candidatus Xenobia bacterium
TGCTGTTTTTTTTGTGGTTTATGGTGGGTTTTTTCCCCCCCTGTACCCACGACAGCCCCCCAGTTGAATTATAAAAAGGGGCCTCTCGCTTTTTTTTTTAAAAAAACGATACAGCCCCTTTTTCATAAGTCCTTTAATAATTAATGGCGCTTTCTACTCTCTGACGGAGGATTTTTAAGCACTTTAATGCGCACTTCTTCAGGGACATTGATCTTTTCTTTTCCAATAATATACTTCTCAACTTCGTCTCTTATGTTTTTGCCGTAAACAACATTTTTCGCTTCCTTGATCGGCTGGCAATCCTGAGAAACGCTGTAGAGGAAATCAATTGATGAAATCTTATATGTTTTGTTTTTATCAATCTCTTTACCGTCTACTTTTATATCACTAACTCTCTGTCCCTCCGGTTTATCGGAATCATAATCGAGCGTAACACCGGACATCTGTGAAAAAGACGGTCTGTCGACATAATACTCTATAACCTTATGCAGTTCGCTTCCGGGAATTTCATAAGTTATGATGTTATTATCAAAAGGAAGAACAAAGAACAGGGCTTCTCTTGTCATTTTTCCTTTAGTAAGGTTAGCTCTGAGCCCATGCGTATTGTAAAAGGCAAGATCCGTTCCGGTAATATGTCTGAGGATATCGGTCATTAAGTCGCCGATAGACGTGTTTCCCGCACCCTTGGGAGCCGTATTGGTTGCATCGGCTGAAAGCTCTCCTATTACTTTGCTCATCAAGTCCTTCACTTTATCCTGATAAACATTGATCATTTTATCAAGTTTCTCGTCTTTAGGAATTTCCTTCGACATAATAGGAATCAGTTTTCCGCTGAATTTTACGAGTTTGCCGGTATCTTTATCAAAAGTAAGATCTGCAAAGCCGATATTTTTGCCCCAGCATCCTGCCTGAAGAACCGGTATTCCGTTGATTTCTTTTGGTTCTGTGACAAAAGTATGGCTGTGGCCGCCAACTATAAAAGCTATTCCCGACAGTTTTTCGGCAAATTTCTGATCAACATCATATCCCATATGTGATATGATACCTATAACCTTTACTCCCTTTTTTTCAAGCTCTTTCTGATATTTTTCAACAGCAGCAAGCGGGTCGGTAAAATTAAAGCTTTCAACGTTTTTAGGAAATGACATTTTAGGCGTATCAACAGTAGCAAGTCCGATAACACCTATTTTCATCCCGTTTCTTTCGACTATTATATAAGGCTTCATAAAAGAAGGGACTTTACCTGTGGATTTTTCAGTTATATTGGCGCAGACCATCGGAAACTTTCTTCTGGCAACCTGTTCCTTCATTTTCGTCTCGTCCCAGTCAAACTCATGGTTTCCAAAGGTCGAAGCATCGTATTTAACATAATTCATATAATCAGTGACCGGAGCACCATAAAAAATATTCGAAACAGGTGTTCCCTGAGACATGTCTCCCGCATCAAGTAAAAGCACTTTGCCCGGATACTCCTTGCGAAGCTGCTCTATCTTAGTCGCAAGATGAGTCAATCCGCCAACTTCAGCACCCTTATCTCCTATTTTTTTGTCAAAAACAGGAAAAACAACGCCATGGATATCATTTGTATGCAGAAGTATTATCTGTTTCTGCTCGCCTGCAAAAGCATAGCCAGTCAGGAATGTCAGCAGTAAAGCAACAACTGCAAATGACCTGAACATCGAACGTAAACCCAAAAAATTCATAAAACACCTCCAAAAAATGTCAAATAACTTAAATAGAAATATTCCACTTAAAAAAAGAAAAAATTGCTTCCAGGACACCCCCCCCTATAGCTCTTGCTTTATCGGAAATTTTATTGCAATCCACATCTGTTCTGGGATCTATATCCCCTATCTTTTCTCCCTCGCGAACATATAAACCTTCATAAATAAGACCCCTCAATTTACCGGTAAAGGTAGCCGGCACCTTTTTGCCTCCTATTTCGGCAAGAACCTGACCCTCTTCGACAATATCCCCTATTGAGGCTTGCGGATGAAAAAAGCCATCGTTTACAGCCCGCAAAACACGCTCTGTTCCCTTTCCTTCCACTATACCAGGAATGCCTGTATCCGCGATGGCACAGCCTGTTCTGTAAACTCTTCCCAAATCAATCCCCCTCTGCGTTTCTACAACCATATGAACATCGGCTCCCGCATCAAAACCCGGACCTATTCCAATAACCAGACAAGCATCGCTCATTAAAATATCGGTCTTGCGCTTGAGCATTCTGGCATCGACAATAATATCAGGCTTCAACACGGAACGGATATCCGAGTTGTCATCCACAAAAACAGCAATCGCATCACTATGACTGATTTGACCATCAGATAAAAAAGCCCTTACTCCTTCTACCGTGACTTCCTTTTCATAAACGGCACTGCCGAAACTAACCGTTCTTCGAACCATTCTAGGCTGCTTTAGTTCTGTAACCGCAACGCTAAAACCGGTTATAAAAAGCCGGTGAGCTATGCCTGAAGCAAGATCGCCGCCGCCATAGATACAAACACGAATCTTATCCATAAAACCACCCGTAATTATTCATACATAAAAATAACACCGTCTTACACTTCCCTGACTCTGTTGAACAGAGTCCAGTCCTGCGGCGTATCAACATCAAAACAGATATCCGTTTCCTTAACTTCAAACCGGTTTATAAGACGGCTATTGTTTTCTATGACCGAAAAACCGCCTCCTACGCCGTTCAGCAGAGCAAGTTCCCCAAAAAGCGATTTGGGAAAAATAACCGGATTACCGCGTTTCTCTCCGCAATAAGGCACTGCTATACAAGAAATATCTCCGCGCCAGAAATAAATCAGTGAATTAATAAATTTCGTTGAAATACATGGCATATCGGCAAGAGCAATCATTATTCCAGACGCCCGGTCGGAAACAGCTTCCAGTCCCTTGGAAATAGACGTTCCCATACCTTGTGAATAATTCGCATTAAAAACAGTTACATGCCTGCCGGAAAGCTGTTCTACACCTGCAGAAACCTTGTCGGCTTCGCAGCCGACAACCAGAACTACTTCATCGCAGATACTTTCAAGATACTTTTCCAAAGAAAACTTTACCAGCGGCTTTCCATCTACAGGTAAAAGCTGTTTCAACTTTCCCATCCTTTTCGACTCGCCTGCCGCAAGCAAAACAACTGAAAGAAAACTCATAGACCGCCTGCCTTTATCAAATTATAAAAATAGCCGTTATCACGTTCGGTGCCCCAAATACTGCCTCTAAAAAAAACTTTGATAAACGGATACCGCAAAGAAACGGCAGCAGCAAGTTTTACAGCTGCGGCAAGCTGCCCATCAGCGGAGATTGAGTTAAAAACCAAACACACTGCCTTTGTTCCGGCAACATCCAAATAACCGTTTTTCATAAAAAGCAGCGTTTCAATAAAATCCTCATCTATTGTCCTGTCGGCAGCTCCACGGCCTAAAAGAGACAGTCTGTGTATATAGTCATTTGAAGCGTTTTTTCCAAGTGCAGACATTCCAACTACGGCAATCACTTTTGTCTCCATGCCGGTGAATACCGGCTCATGTATTCTGTAAAGCTTCAGGGCTTTTTTAGCACTGCCGTCAGCTTCCGCCAAAACAATATTACCGCCGTTTAAAAGCCTGCTGTTGATAAATTCCTTTGATGGTCCAAAAAACTTTCCATCGGCTTTATCAAATCCGCCGACGACGAAAGGCAAACCGTCACAGCAGGGTCTCTCCGGTGCAAAATCCTCACTTAAAACCGCTTTAGCTCCCAAATAAGCCGGCAGCGGTTCCATTCTGGTTGTTATCGTCGTAACGACGGATTCTCCGGAATTACAAAGCCGCCTGGCAAGCTGAAACATCAGCGAAGTTTTCCCTCCGCTGCCGATGATCGATATCAGATCACCTCTTTTTATACCGAGTTCCTTGCAAAGATGATACATTACTAAAAATAATTCGCAAAAAAAATATTACAAACCTTCACTTATTCCGCCTCTCCGACAGAAAAATAACTTTTTATTTCGGCAAAGAAAAGGTAAGATAAGGCTTTTTATAGAAAAGTATTTACAATATTTGGAAAAACGAAATGAATTGCATTTAAACAGTCATTTTTCATTAAAGCACCAAGATTAGCCGGAGGATAGTTATGGATTTAGAACTGGATTTATATGAAGAACTTAACCAGATGGATATAGACGAATTGACACAGGAAATGACCCTGGAAGATTTTCTGCACATTATGGTTGAAAGAGGCTCGTCGGATTTACACCTTAAAGCAGGCAGTGCGCCAATGATAAGAGTAGATGGAGACTTGGTCCCCGTAACATATGAAATACTGACTCCGGACATTGTCAGAAGAATGATCGAAAGTATTCTCACAGACGAACAAAAAGCCAAATTCGTGGCCGAAAAAGAATTGGATCTCGCATACAGTGTGCCGGGATTGTCCCGCTTCAGGGTAAACGTATACCTTCAGAGAGGCTCGTGGGGCACTGCAATCAGGGTTATCCCCTCCAGGCCATTTACAATAGATGAACTTAAACTGCCGCTGATTCTCAAAGAAATGGCTATGAAACCGAGAGGTCTTATACTCGTTACAGGGCCTACCGGAAGCGGCAAGTCGACTACGCTTGCAGCCATGATTAATCATATAAATGAAAACAGGCGCTGCCACATAGTTTCGGTTGAGGATCCAATCGAATTTCTTCACAAAGACAAAAACAGCGTTATCAGCCAAAGAGAAGTCGGAGACGATACCAATTCATTCAGCAATGCTCTTATCCACGTCCTGCGTCAGGATCCGGATGTGATACTTGTAGGTGAGATGAGGGATCTGGAAACAACATCAATCGCCATAACGGCAGCGGAAACAGGTCACCTTGTGCTGGCAACACTGCATACAAACAGTGCAGCCACAACCGTTGACAGGGTTATTGATATATTCCCTCCGCACCAGCAGCAGCAGGTAAGAATGCAGCTGTCGGTTACGCTTGAAGGAATTTTATGCCAGACGCTTTTGCCAAAAGCAAAAGGTTCGGGAAGAGTTATGGCAATGGAAATGATGCCTGTTACCCCTGCAATCAGAAACGTGATCAGGGAAGGCAAGTCTCACCAGATTCCCAATATTATTATGTCAAGCGCACAGCTTGGAATGCAGTCTCTGGACACTGCCTTGAGAAACCTGTATCTGCAGGGTCTCATCACCTATGAAGACTCTATCTCCAAAGCATCATCACCTGACGAATTTGCCAGACTGCTGGGAAGATAATTACATAAAGAATATTTTTTTGTAAAGGACACCAATCCATTATGATAAACAGAGATGAACTCCTTAAGGCAATGGTAACAAAGGGGATATTCGAAGTACACATGGTTCCCGGAAGCCCTCTTATGATGAGAAATAATCTTGGAGATCTTGTTGCTCTTGACAACAACACAATCAGCCCCGGAGATACAAAAACGTTTGTCGGAGAACTCCTCAACAACGATCAAAGAGCTGAGTTTATTTCAAAAAATGAGTTGGAGCTTGCTTTAAGCGTTCCCGGAGTTTCAAGATACAGATTCAGTATTGCGATGCAAAGAAATTCAATCTCGGCAATATTAAGGACATATCCTAATAAACTGCCTACATTTGAAGAACTTAACCTTCATAAAAGTGTTAAAGAGATTACGGAAGAAATCAAAAAGGGATTATTGATAATAACCGGACCTAAAGGCGGGGGTAAATCAAATACTCTGGCGTCTATTTTGGATCATTTCCTTGAAACGAGACCATGTAAAATACTGACAATTGAAAATCCAATCAAATTCCTGATGAAAAACAAGACAGGCATTATATGCCAGAGAGAACAGGGAATTGACATAAAAACGCGTGCGCTGGCATTTGAAAATATGGCTAATCAATCGGCAGACATAATTGTTATTGATGAAATACTGTCATTTGAGGAATGCGCAAGAATGCTGTCGTTAGCTTCCGGCGGCACGATTATTATTCTGAAAACGATTGCTGCCTCACTAACAATAGCGATAGAAAACCTCATAAACCTCTATCCGGTTAATCTGCAGGAGTCATGCAGAGCGGCAATAGCCAACTCTCTTGAAGCCGGAATATCGCAGGTTCTTTGCAAGGCTGCGACAGGAAAATCGCTTGTCCCGGCGATGGAAATATACAAAAGCACAGTCAATATGAGACAACTGATCAGAGAAAGTAAAGTCTCTCAGGTATACCAGATTATGGGCTCTTCCGGAAGAGAAGCCGGTATGTCAAATCAGGAAGCCAGTATGAGAGCGATGATCAAGCAGGGAACGATTACTCAGGAAGAGGCTCTGACAAGGACTTCAAGGCCGGATGAACTCAAAAAGATGCTGGCTGCAGCATACTAAAAACCAAGGGACACTTACCGGAAAAGAAAATAAATATATTTATTTGATGATTTTTCTGCAAATCTCCCATAACCAAGACGGAAACAATGTTTATCGATTTACATATCTATACCGACAGATACTCAGAAATGCGCGTCATGCCTATCGGTGCAATACACAACGCGATAAATAAAGGGCTTGACGGAATTGTTCTTATTGAGAAAAACCGCCTATGGCCGGATGAAGAACTGGCATCGCTGCGAAGGGAGGCCGGAATTCCCGACTCTTTTCGTATTTTTAAAGGACAGCAAATAGAATGTCCTGAGGGCGATATAGTTGCCATCGGCTGTAACGAAGAATTCACAAATCAGGTAACCTCACTCGAAATAAAACAGAAAATAAAAACTCAGGGCGGATGCTCTATTTTTGTGCCCCAGAAAACAATCACTTATGAAGACTATTTCGGAGGCAAAAAAAAGGATGCTACCAACTTCTTTGGATTGTTTGATGCCGTTGAAATCTGCAACAGCAAGCTGGACAAAAAACTCCTGCGTGAGTTTCTGGACTTCGCAAGAAAAAAATCAATTTGCTGCGTCGGCGGCAGCGCCTCTTCTCAAAGTTCGCTTTACGTCACAAAATTTCTTGATGATATAAAAGACGAGAAAGAACTTGCACGGGCAATACTCAAAAAAAGAGCAAACTTCGCCTGTGTTGACGGACATGATATAGACCCCAGGGGTGGAAAAACAACCAACATACAGTGGAATGTCCCCAAAGTATCAGTAATGAAAGTAAAAGGTTTAATATTTGATCTATACGGGACGTTGGTAGACCTCAAAAGCACTGAATCTTATGAGGAATTCAATAAAATGGCTGTATGGCTTTCCCAGGAAAATATCCAGGTTTCCGGCTCAATGCTTATGAACTACTACAGAGAAAGATGTTTTGAGCTGTACCAGAGTGCCCAAAAAAGAGTCAAGTTCCCTGAAGTAGATATTTTACAGGTATTCAGGGATGCCATCGGGTTCTTTTCAGGCAAAGATCGCGGTGAAGAGTTCGCACGCAAATCCGCGATGGTATTCAGAACCCTGACAATAAAAAATATCGGCCTGTATCCAAATACGAGAGCAATGCTGCGTGAACTTAAACGCAGAAAATACAGGATGGGTATAATCTCGAACGCACAGGCCGCTTTCACAATGCCGGAAATAGAAGATCTTAAGCTTGAACAATTTTTTGATTTTATAATCCTGTCTTCGGATGTCGGCTGCAGCAAGCCGGACAGCTCCATATACAAAATAGCTTCCAGACAGATAGAGTTGGAGTCAGGGCAAACAGCGTTTATAGGCGATGATTTGCATGGGGATATTTACGGGGCCCAAAATCATGGATTTAAAAGTGTTTACATAAAAACAAACGTCGGCACTTCCAAATATCCGGTAACCCCGGATGTTACCATCGCCGACGGCGATCTGCGCAATCTGCTGAGAATCTTTCCATAAGGCTTCTCACAGTAACTTCTGTCTCTAACAGATGTACTTGTTTCTAAAACTATTCAAGGGATTTTATTATCCGGCACGGATTACCGACGGCAAGCACATTGTCAGGCAAAGATTTGGTGACAACGCTTCCGGCGCCAACCGTGACTCCATCGCCAATAGTTACTCCCGGCAAAATGATCGAGCCTCCGCCGATCCACACGTTATTGCCTATTTTTACCGGAGCAGACTGTGTTTTACAAAAGGAAAAATCCCTGTTGGCACTGTCTCCAAAACGCTCCTGCGCCCTTACGGGATGGAAAACAGTATAAATGTGCACTCCCGGCGCAATCAAAGCATTATCGCCGATCGTAATCGTATTGCCGTCCAGAAAAACACAATTCATGTTGACTTCACAGTTATCGCCAAAGTGAATAAATTTGCCATAATCAACAAAAAACGGTGCGGCAATCCAGGTTTTTGGTCCTTTAGAACCAAGCAGCTGATCGAGAATACGCATTTGTCCTTCACGATCGGCAAAATCAAGATCATTATAGGCTTTCATTAATTTCTTGGCGCCACGCCAAAGAGTCAAAAGCTCAGAATCCCCGCAGTCATAAAGCTGCCCGCTAAGCATTTTTTCCATTTCAGTCATAATTTTTTCTCCCGAATTTTTTGTAATGTAAGTTTTAAGAGTTTACTTACAGATCATTTTATCTTACCAAACTGTCCGATGTTTTAACATAGGTCCGTGAAGTATAATGTTAATATTACTATAGAAATTAAAATTTCTTTACATTTTTTTTACATAACTGCATGATAATCTTGTATTATATCAATAATTCGGCAATTTCTTTGCTGTAAAATCATTTATATAGCCTTTTTAATATGCTATACTAAAAGCAGAAAAATGCAACGGACATTTTTGATGGATACTGAATCTCAAAATTCATACAATTAGAGCAATTTGCAATTGAACTGTCATACTCCTGCGAAACAAACGACATCGGTCAATCCATAAAATACTGGTTCGCCACAGAGGAGTTTATCCCCGCGAAGGCGGGGACTCGCGATGACGGCTACGCCGTCTTTTACAAAAATGTTCACCGGATTTTAGTGACATTTTTAGTGACATATAAAATGCAAATTGCTCTAGAAAAATCATAATCAATATTGAAATTTAGGCGCAAACAAAAAGGAACCGGTTCGACCAGGTTTAGTGAAGACAGCGCAAAATAACAGATATCAAATATTATGGAGGGTTGTATGCGTAGATTTTTGAGTATGATATTAGTTTTTTTTATAGTGATACTTTTACCAAACATCTCTATGGCTAATCAGGTCGGACGGGATCCCAAACCTGTAGATCTTAAGACTGAGCTTTTTCTGGAACCGTTTAAGGCTGAAGAAAAAATTGATTACTATCTGGCTGTGCGATACTTAGAGAGCATAATTTCGATAAAATCGATCAGCAAAGGCAAAATTATTTATCTGGCAAAGGATGGAGCTCTTGAAAAAGCTATGGAGCTTGTAAGTAATTTTGAAAAAGATCATCTGGATGTTAAGTTTAAAAAAGGCAAAATAGAGCTTATAGGTGACACTATCTACAGTATATCAACTTCTTCTGCTTTACTTAAAACCAGCAGGGGAGTCAAAGTTGGCGATAATTTAATGACGTTAATAGAAGCTTACGGCTTGCCTCTCAGAACAGATTATTTCAATAGCAAGCCGCATCTTTTCACTGAAACAAAGACAGGGTATATTTTCACTTATGCCCCTAATCCACATGTTTATTTTGATTTCAAAGTGGATCATAACGCAATAATAAAACACATAAAAATAGGAATTTCGAGAAATTAATCTGGTGAAGTTAAAAATAACAGACATCAAATATTACGGAGGGTTGTATGCGTAGATTTTTGAGTATGATATTAGTTTTTTTTATAGTGATACTTTTGCCAAATATCTCTATGGCTCAGATC
Organism: Candidatus Xenobia bacterium; assembly: GCA_031551355.1. Taxonomy (GTDB): domain Bacteria; phylum Vulcanimicrobiota; class CADAWZ01; order CADAWZ01; family CADAWZ01; genus JAVBNT01. The sequence goes on from JAVBNT010000053.1 coordinate 9,802, forward strand.
GAACGCGATCCAAAACCTGTAGATCTTAAGACTGAGCTTTTTCTGGGACCGCTTAAAGCTTATGAAGAAGTTGATTTTGATCTTGCTGTGAAATATTTGGGGCAAATTACTTCGATAAAATCACTCAAATACGACAAAATTATCTATCGGGCAAAGGACGGGACTTCTGATAAAGCCACAAAACTTGTAAGTAATTTAAAAAAATCGTATCTTGATGTTAAGTTTGAAAAAGGCAGCATGAAACTTATTGGAAACACCATCTACAGCATATCAACTTCTTGTGATTCACTTAAAACCAGCAGAGGTATCAAGGTTGGCGATAATTTAATGACGTTAATAGAAGCTTACGGCTTGCCTCTTAAAACAAATCATTTCAGAAGCGAGCCGCACATCTTCGCCGAAACAGAGACAGGATATTTTTTTACTTATTCCTCTGATCCATATGTTTATTTTATTTTTGAAATAGATCGTAATGCAATAATAAAAAATATAGAAATAGGAATTTCGAGAAGTATATAATGCATTCAGGACATCAGTTCATTTTTTGACATAGAAAAAAACCTCCAAAATCAAGTTTATTTTACCTGACTTCAAAGGTTTACACAATATTATGGACACTACTGAAAATCCTGGTTTGGGACTTTATACAAAACACGGGAAGGACCCGGGATTTGATAAAATAATTCTTCATTTCCAGAACGATATTTAATCTTTCCAAAGCAATCATCAGAATCCAACTCGAACGATATAAATTCAACATCAATTTTTAAAAAATTATCTAACAATCTCTCAAACTGCATTAGCCATTCAGAATGAGACAATTTATTACCACTGCTTGCACTACCTCCTAGCGGCATATAGATAACACCTTCAATTTCAAATAAAATATTTATGTTATTTTTGTAACAATGATAGATATCATCATCGTTTGTAACCTTATGTTTTAAACCTACTATGACTAGATTCGGAAAGAATCCAATAAACTCTAACCATCCATTGTTGTGTAAAGTTTTCAGAAAGTCAAAAGCAGTCCAACCTGAACCACTAGGATGATTAACGATATCCACAAGGTAAACACTAGTTGTCGTTTCTATAAATAGAAGAATATTATTCGAACGGGTTTTATCTTTTGACATATGAAGATGCTTGATATTCCAATGGTTAAAAAGCCTATCGGGTTTATCTGCATCAAACAAAGTTTTACTCTGCCAACCAGTAAGCTCTTCCCCCTTTTGGATTTTTTCGCTAAAGAAATCTACCAACTCTTTTAGATCTGGATTGCAGTCGAGTTTTTCCTGGATTTCTTTAGAGGGTATGATATCTCTATTTGGTTTAGAAGAAATAGCTTTATCCTTGAAATTAAAAAATGCCAATATTAAATCTTCAAAAGTTCCACTATTGTCATAGCTAATGCCATGTAAATCAAAATAAGATTTGATTTCTGTTGAAATAGCTGTTTTTAATTTTTCTTCAAAGAACACTAAATGCACCTCTGTTTACAATTCTAAACTTCACTATAACATCAATAATTTGGTTTAAATTTTGTGGATTCCCGCCTCCGCGGGAATGACATTTATCTACTATTGATAATCACAGATTTTTAAATATTACTATAAATACAATTAAGAAATCGTTCAAATTGGTGGAGATGTGAAGGAAACCGGGAGTGGCGACGAGCGAGGCGTAGATTAACTCAATGTCATTAAGTTAAGAGAAACTATTCATGATTAATTTGCCCTACCTGTCATTGCGAGCCTGTAAGGCGCGGCAATCCAGGCATTTATTTTTCTGGATTGCTTCGTCGGCAGCCTCCTCGCAATGACAAGGATCGCAAAAACAGCAATTTAAAACCTTAACTTAATGACATTGAGATTAACTACGTTGAGCGAGCGGCAGTCCCGGTTTACGAGCATCCGCCGATTTCCACAAAACTAGAAATCGTTCAAAACAAGGTCAGACAATGGCGGATGATTGTGCATTGAGCTAAGCGTAGAATTAACTACGTGTGCGAAAGGCATCAATCATCCGACGTTGTCTCACCGTAGTTTTCAACGATTTCTCTCGAGTTGGCGGATGCGTTCAGTTACCTCTTCCCTATCCTCACCGTCCGGAGAAAGCTCAAGATATCTGCGGTACATTTTCGCGGCCATTGTATTATCGCCTTTTATTTCATATACTCCGGCCAGATTAAAGCAAACATCCTTATTCCCCGGCTCCTGATTAAGCGCATCGTTAAGTATCAGCGCCGCCCTGTCATACAAAGCCTGACGCTTAAGGCACAGACCCAGGTTATTTTTCGCAGCGATATTTTCCGGCTCAAGCCACAGGGCTTTCATAAACCATTCATTCGCCTGCGTAAACTGTTCCAGATTAAACAGGGCAATACCCATTAAAGTCATAAAGTCGGCACGGTCCGGCGAAAGGTCAAGAGCTTCTTTTATTTTTGCTACGGCCTCCTGATTGCGGCCGAGAGCAATCATCGAAGCTGAAAGAGATTTTTTCACAAAAAGATCCGCAGGTCTTTCACTTTCAAGTGAGACCAGTTTTCTGAAAGCAGCATTATAGTCACCGGCATTATAAAGATTAACGGCAATATTCACTTCGGCCATTCTTGAAGGTATCGGGGCTAGCAACGCTTCATTAAGCGAAATATCACTACCCTCAATATTTCCGGAAGCATACATAAGTGCCCCTTCATTATTTAAAGCCGGACCGTATTCCGGATTATACTCTAAAATTTTATTAGCCATCAGCGAAGATTTTTTACTGTAACCGGATTTAGCATAGACAGCCACCCTGTTAAGCTGAAGACGTATATCCGCAGGCTGAATTGCATATGCTTTTTCAATACTGTCAATGGCTTTTTCATATTTCCCATCCGACATATACACAAGAGCCAAATTATTGTAAACCCGCCAGTTTGCCGGTTCGGAGGCCAAAATTTTAAGACCTATTTCCGCTGCTTCCTCATAATTTCCCAGCATTCTCAGGGTTATAATCCTGTCGGAGAGAACATCATTGCTGCCCTTTGATACGGCATATGCCGTCTTAATTGCCGCATCCGCCTTTGCAGGCAAACCAAGCTGAATCGCCAGAGAGTAATACGATTTCAAGACATTTAAGTCATAGGGATTTGAAGAAAGTTCGGACTCAAGCCTGGCAAAAGCAGCCTCAGGAGGGAGAATAACCTTTTCCTGAGGCTTTTTTTCCGCAAAGCAATTTGCAGTTAACAATAAAAACGAAAATATAAAAAACAAAAATATTCTCATAAAACACCTGTCCGCCAATGCAGGAATCTTCATGCGGCAAAGCCGCACCAACATATAAACTAAAACGCAACTGTAACAAAATCTTGTAAGAAAAACTGAATAAACATGTGCTTAGCATTGTTATGTTTTTATAACAATTACGTAACAAAAAAATTCACTGTTTTTCCCATTACTGCAATTCAATGCCATTAGAGCAACTTGTAAAAATGTAGACAATACTGCACAAATATGCCGTGACCATTATTAATCTGTTACACCCACGGATATTGCCGGATGATTTTTAAATGATTGGTATAGGCTATGTTAAATCAAGTTGCTCTAAATAGGTATTTTTAATCGCCGGTTTTGCCATCTTTTTGATGTTGGCAGATAATCACTATCTGTCTCCACAGGGTCACGGAGGATAAAAACCGGGTATACCTCTCTGTTTTCTCCTCTTCTCTGTGAGAAACCCTTTTCTCTTAAATTTAATGACATTGGCTGCAATCATTATCAGCTAACGGTTTTCAATAAAGATACCTGTGAAGACAATTTGTCGTAACGAAGCTGCGCCTGAGCAAGTCTTTCTTTTTCGGAAGCAACAACCTCCGGTTTGGCATTATTTATAAAAGAATCGTTGGAGAGCTTCTTATTGATGGAATCAATCTCCATCTGTGCTTTCTGAACATCTTTTTCGATCCGTAAAATCTGTTTTTCAAGATCCTCTATTTCCAATGCCGGCAGAAACACCTGATTGGAACCAACCATCGCCGTTATTGACTTTTCCGGAATGCCATCCTTATTACTTGAAATGATGAGTTCTTCAACATAAGCCAAATCCTTGACAATCCGCTGCTGACCGACAATTAAATTTCTGTAAGACTCGTCATCGCTCTGTATATATATTCCTACCTTTTTTTTGGGTGGCAACTGCACATCAGCGCGTAGACTTCTAATGCTGCCGACCGTTTCAAAAATCTCCAGCATTTTTTGTGATTCCAGCTCAAATGTAAGGCTTGCATTCTTTTGCGGCCACTGAGCCTGCATAACAGAGCCTTCGTTATTGGGGAAAATATGCCACAATTCTTCGGTTATGAAAGGCATTACCGGGTGCAGCATTAAAAGGAAGTTTCTAAACACATGCAAAAATACGGCTGCCGTCCTTTCTTTATAAGAAGAATCATTTTCCATCAAACCTGCTTTGACAATTTCTATATACCAGTCACAGAAATCATCCCAGAAAAAATCATAAAGCGACGATGCCATAACATCAAATGAATAGGTATCAAAAGCCGCAGAAACCTTATCAATCGCTTCATTAAGCTTTGTCAGAATCCATTTATCCGGCAGTGACAAATCGTATTCCGAAAGGGATTTAAATGAAACACCTTCAGGAATGTGCGAAAGGCAGAATCTTGAAGCATTCCAGATCTTATTCGCATAATTACGGGCCATTTCTATTCTTTCTTCGCTGTAAACAATATCCTGCCCCTGTGAAGTCATATAAGCAAGGGCAAATCTCAGAGCATCGGCACCGTATTTATCAATAAGATCCAGAGGATCTACACCGGTACCAAGGGATTTACTCATTCTTCTCTTGTCCTTGCCGAGTATCGTTGCATGTATATGCACATCAGCAAAAGGAACTTCACCCTTAAATTCAATTCCCATCATAATCATTCTGGCAACCCAAAGGAAAATGATATCTCTGGCAGTTACCAGCACTTTTGTGGGGTAGAAAAATTTCAGGTCATCCGTTTCTTCAGGCCACCCCATCGTCGACATCGGCCACAATGCGGAACTAAACCAGGTGTCAAGAACATCTTCTTCCTGAGCTATATTAGCTGATGAACATACTTCACATTTTCCCGGATCTTCTATAAAGGCATCAACATGGCCGCAGTCGCTGCATGTCCATACCGGTATTCTGTGTCCCCACCAAAGCTGTCTGGATATACACCAATCCCTGATGTTTTCAAGCCAGTATCTGTAAACACCACTGTGACGTTGAGGCCAGAATTTAACAAGACCTTCCTGCTCCGCTTTAAGGGCCGGATCCGCCAGTTCTTTCATACTTACAAACCACTGCCAGGAAAGGAATGGCTCTATCGCCGTATTACAGCGGTAGCAATGACCTATGGAATTTTGATAGTCCTCGATCTTTTCGACAAATCCGCCTTCCTGCAGATCTTTTGTAATCTCTTCCCGGCACTCGAAGCGGTCCATGCCGCTGTATTTTCCGCACGAAGAATTCAGCTTTGCACTCTCGTCGAAGATAACCGGCCGTTCAAGATTGTGACGAAGTCCCACTTCATAGTCCACAACATCGTGTGCCGGTGTAATTTTCAGTGCTCCGGTTCCGAAGGAAATATCTACCGCATTGTCGGCAATCACCGGCAGCTCTCTGTCGGTCAGCGGCAGCACCACTTTTTTGCCGACAAGATGACGGTATCTGTCGTCCTCAGGGTTAACGGCAACGGCCACATCTGCAAGTATCGTCTCCGGACGCGTTGTCGCAATCGTTATATGTTCACTCCTGTCGGCAGTAAAATAACGCAGATAATAAAGTTTTGAAGCCTTGGACTCATGCTCCACTTCAAGATCCGAAAGGGCAGTCAGACATCTTGGACACCAGTTTATAAGTCTCTGTCCCTTATAGATCAGCCCTTTTTTATACAGACGGTGAAACGCTTCCCTGACAGCCCTTGAACATACGTCATCAAGCGTAAACCTGATTCTGTTCCAGTCACACGAAAGTCCCAGGCGTTTGAACTGGTTAATAATAGTATTGCCATAAAGCTCTTTCCATTCCCAGACTCTCTTTACAAATTCCTCGCGGCCGAGGATATGTCTGCTAAGTCCTTCTTTTTTTATCTGATCCTCAACTTTTTTTTGAGTGGCAATACCGGCGTGATCCGTACCGGGAATCCAAAGAGCCTCAAATCCCATCATTCTTTTAGCCCTTATAAGTATATCCTGCAAAGTATGATCCAATGCATGTCCCATATGCAAGCTGCCGGTAACGTTCGGCGGAGGGATTACTATTGAATAAGGCGGTTTTGATGATGCCGGCGAAGCCGAAAAAAAGTTACTTTCAATCCACTCTTTATACCATTTATCCTCAACTGCCGACGGACTATAATTTTTTTCAAGCAAAACTTTTTCAGACATAGTTGTATACCTTTCCCTGTCTTTAATAAAATAAAAGCTTTTATAAAAAGCCTCTATTTTACAGCAATATTATTTTTTTAATAAATTCAATAAAGTAAAATATCCGGCGCTAAGTAGATTTAGAGGGCAATACGATCTGCTGGATACGCGGAGGCTTTTGACCTTCGGATTTAACCTCAAGCCTGTCAACACGCCTTTCCATCATTCTTATGAAAGCATTTACAACTTCCGGATCAAATTGTGTTCCTACAGACTCATTCTTCAATTTTTCAATAGCCACACGAAAATCCATACCCTTTCTGTAAGGACGGTCCGAGGTCATTGCATCAAAGGCATCTGCGACAGCTATTATCTGGGCGCCTCTGGGGATACTTGTACTTGAAAGCCCCTTTGGATAGCCCTTACCGTCCCAGCGCTCATGATGGTAAAGAACCATCATAATAACTTCTCTTGGCAAACTTTTAATGGGTTCCAGAATTTTTGCAGACATGGATGCATGCTTTCTCATTTCCATCCACTCTTCCTGTGTAAGCGGAGACTGTTTATGAAGAATGTTATCCGGTGTGGCTATTTTTCCTACATCATGAAGCGTTGCCGCTCTTCTTATAAGTTTGACCTCTTCCTCGGCAAGTCCCATTTCTATTGCCAGCCTCTCTGAGAAATCCCTGACCCTGTCAACATGCCCATGCGTATACTCATCCCTGCCTTCAAGAGCCTGTGCCAGACAGAGCATCGTTTCTTCATAATTTCTCTCAAGTTCATTTATATAACCAAGATTCCGGATGGAAATGGCGACCTCAATACCGATAAGACTCAGGAACTCTTCCATCTCAGGCGTAAAATCCCCGCCCATCATATAGTTGGCAAGGCCAATCAATCCAAAAGCCGAAGCATCATTCTGAGTCTTCATAGGAACGCACAAAAGATTATTTATACGGTCGTGGCTGCCAGCCATTGCCTGTAAAATCAAATCCTTGTCTTTTTCCCCCAAACGGACGGCAACGCCTTTTTTAAGCAAAGGCTCCATCAGTCCTGAAAGTTCCAGAACTTTCAGTGTCATATCGGTTACAACGCCATCACTGTATTTTAATTTTAAAACACCGTTTTCAATGTTCATAACAAAAGCGCAGTGACAGCTAAATTCTGCTCTAAGACGCTCAAGAACAACCCTGAACAGTTCAGATATATCTTTCTGAACAGAAATTTCATGAGCTATTTCACGTATTGTATTGTTTTTTTGCCGCTCATCATTATACGATTTTTTGAATTTCTCCAGCTCCTCGGCCTGGGTTCTCATCGCTGCGTAAGCTTCATCAATATTTCTCGGCACACTCCAGGCAGAGGTTACTGCATTTGTGTTTCCGGTAGCCGGAGGAACAACAAAAGAAGATTCTTCGGAAGAATTAGACGAATTGTCTCTGAAAATAAAAGAAGCAACAAAAATAATCAGAAAAGTCAAATAAAGAAAAATACTAAGCGGTAAAGAAGGTATCTTAGCTAAAAATACTGCAACTATGCCTAAAACAGAAAGAAAAACAACAAAGAAACGCACAATTTTGAGCGACATCAAAAACTCCCTAAAAAGCAGGTTATAACAGTAAAAGAAAAAAAGAATAAAAGGACAAACCCTTTAATAAAACAGGACAGAGGGCAATAAAAATCAAAACCCACTGTCCGGTTATTCAAAAATCTGTATTTACATAACAATTTATGAGGCTTCCCTGTGTAAATCGTCACCATATATCAGCTCCGGCTGAGCCTCCCTTTTCGCGACCTCTTCGCTAATAATACATTTTTTTACGCCCTTGCATGACGGTATTTCATACATAATATCAAGCATAATTTCTTCAACAATACTTCTGAGCGCTCTGGCACCCGTTTTGCGTTTTTGTGCCTCAGCAGCTATAGACGTAATACTTCCGTCGGTAAATTCAAGCTCTACATCCTCAAAGGAAAGCATTTTATTATACTGTTTCACAAGTGCATTTTTCGGTTCAGTAAGAATTCTTGCCAACATGTCATTGTCAAGCGGATGGAGCGGAACCGTTACGGGAAGCCTTCCTATAAATTCGGGAATAAGGCCGAATTTCAGTAAGTCTTCAGGCATAACCTGTGCAAAAATATCGGCAGTTTGCTTTTCCTTACCGGTTTTAATATTGGCTCTAAAACCGATGGACTGTTCCTTTACACGTTCCTCAATAATCTTATCAAGGCCTTCAAATGCGCCGCCGCAGATAAACAATACGTTAGTAGTGTCTATCTGTATAAATTCCTGATGCGGATGTTTACGCCCGCCCTGAGGAGGAACATTGGCAACAGTCCCTTCAAGTATTTTCAAAAGTGCCTGCTGAACCCCTTCTCCGGAAACGTCTCTCGTTATTGAGGGGTTTTCGCTTTTTCTTGAGATCTTGTCTATTTCATCAATATAGATAATACCCTGCTGCGCTCTCTTAACATCATAATCGGCTGCCTGTATCAGCTTGAGAAGGATGTTTTCCACATCTTCTCCGACATAACCGGCTTCCGTCAGGGAAGTCGCGTCAGCAAGAGCGATAGGAACATTGAGAATCTTTGCCAGAGTCTGTGCCAGATATGTTTTTCCGCTGCCGGTAGGTCCTACAAGCAAAATATTGCTTTTTTGGATATCAATACCGTCGGCATTATGCGTCTCCATTAAATGTATCCGTTTATAATGGTTATAGACAGCCACCGACAAAGCCTTTTTAGCTTTATCCTGGCCGATTACATACTGATTGAGAATATCATTAATTTCCTTGGGTTTGAGCAGAATCCCCATATTACCGGAATCATCTTTTTTGCCGGCAAATTCTTCTTCAATAATTTCATTGCAAAGCTCAATGCATTCATCGCAGATATAAACGCCGGGGCCGGCAATTATCTTCCTCGCCTGCTCCTGTGTTTTTCCGCAAAAAGAACATTTAAATTGGCCTCGCTCATCACCAAAACGAAACATGGCACTTCTCCTTTAAACAAAAAACGCAAAGTCAAAACCTACCTTGAATCTTTTGTTATGATCTTATCTACAATACCGTATTCAACGGCCTCTTTTGCAGACATATAATAATCTCTCTCAGTATCACGGACAACTTTTTCAAGCGGCTGGCCGGTGTGACTGGCAATAATATTATTGAGAGTCTCTTTTGTTTTCAGAATCTCTCTCGCATGAATATCGACATCCGTTGCCTGACCGCCGATTCCCTTGATCCATGGTTGGTGGATAAGTATGCGGGAGTAAGGAAGAGAGAATCTTTTTCCGGCGGCACCGGCACAAAGCAAAAGAGCGGCGGCACTGGCGGCCATACCAAGACAAATAGTAGATACATCCGGTTTAATCAATTGCATACAATCATAAATAGCCATACCGGCAGTAACCGAACCGCCGGGGCTGTTTATATAAAGATCAATATCCTTGTCAGGATCTTCCTGCTCAAGAAAAAGCAGCTGAGCAATAACAAGATTGGCGAGATGATCTTCAATCTCATCTCCAAGAAAAACTATTCTATTTTTTAAAAGTCTGGAATATATATCATAAGATCTCTCACCACGAGCCGTCTGTTCGACAACCATAGGAACCAAATGCTGCATTCTCATATCAAAAGCCACAGATTAATCCTCCAAATATTTTTTCAATTAAAATTGCTGCAGTTATATCAGTCCTCAAGCTCATCAGCATTTTCCTGCTCACCTTTGTCAACAGGCTCTATATAAGTAACACTTGATAAAGAAGATACATGCTTAAGTGCCTTATCCTGACGTATCACGGCTCTCAGGCTTTCCATTCTGCCGTTTTTCTTTAAATTAGTCTTTAATTTTCCAAACTCCTGCCCAATCTCAACAGAAATCTCTCTTATTTTATCATCGAGATCGGAATCGCTCACTTCGATATTTTCCTTATCGGCAATACTGTTAAGCGCAAGCTCTACTTTAACTTTTGCCTCAGCCTCAGGACGCTTGTCTTCCGCAAATTTTAGTATCTGTTCATCGGTTAAATTTTTGAAGATATCAACACCATACTGTGAGTATGTGTGAGCCATGCGGTCCATAAGTTTCTGCTGCTCACGCAAAACCATTGACTCCGGCAGTTCGGCGGTAATCATTCCGGCAAGTCTCTCACATACTTTTGCCTCTGCGTCCGATGCAGCCCTTGCCTCAATATTATCGCTCATTCTTTTCCTAATATCAAGCCTGAGCTCTTCCATTGTTTCAAAGTTTGAAACCTTTTTGGCGAACTCATCATTATACTCCGGCAAAACCTTGCTTTCTATACGGTGCAAGGTAAATTTGAAAACAACATTTTTACCTTTTAGAGCACCAGGATAGTCTTCCGGGAACGTTATATTAAATTCTTTCGTCTCACCTTTTTTAACACCGACAATATTCTCGACAAATCCCGGAATAAAGGCGTCTTCCTTAAGTTCCATCTGATAATTGGCGGCACTCCCCTGAGGGACTTTTTTGCCGTCGTCTATACAATCAAAATCCACGAGAGCAAAGTCTCCCATCACAAGCCCCCTGTCCTCATCCAACTCGTCAAATGAGGCAGATTTTTCCCTGAGATTTTCAAGGGCTCTCTCTACAGATTCATCTTTCAACTCCGGTTTCTCCACCTGAAGCTCAAATCCGTCATAATTTCCAAGCTCAATCTCCGGCATGACATCAACAACAGCCTTATAAACCAATTCTCCGTCCAAATCAAAGCTGACGATTTCCACATCAGGAGAAGAAACTACCTGAACTTCTTTTTCCACTACGGCTTTTTGGAGAGTGGCGGAAACAAGATCCTCAACAATGTGCTGCTTAATCAGTTCGACATTCAACTCTTTTTCCGCAAGTTTCCTAGGCGCCTTGCCTTTTCTGAAACCGGGCACAGTAACGAATTTAATCGCATTTTTAACAGATTTATCATAGGACTCCCTGACTTGGGAAGAATCGACCGTAACCTCCAAAATCGCTGTGCTATTGCCGCCGCTAGTAACATCTACTTTCATATACAACACCTTCCAATAAGATATAAATTTAGGGCCTACAACCCTAGTAAAGACAAAAAAAGACCGGCCCAAAAACCGGTCACAGACTCAATAAAATACAAATTTTCCCCTTCGTTTAAAATTCAAAGAGAGAAAAATTCTAAAAATCACCGGAATCCCTGCCCTTGTCAACTTAAACCAGACGGCTAAAAAGTGGAGCGGAAGAAGGGATTCGAACCCTCGACCCTCGCCTTGGCAAGGCGATGCTCTAGCCGCTGAGCTACTTCCGCCAGTAAAATCTTCAATGCAGCAAAGCCACGCAACACAGTAAAACCACCTGCTGATGATGTCCGCCATTGTCATTCATCCGCAACAGCGACAGAAATAAAAAAGAGGCCTATTTCCCTAATAAACCGTATCTGCTAAAAGTGGAGCGGAAGAAGGGATTCGAACCCTCGACCCTCGCCTTGGCAAGGCGATGCTCTAGCCGCTGAGCTACTTCCGCATTATTATGTTGGCAATGAGCGAGAAGGGACTTGAACCCCCACGACCTGAGGCCACAAGATCCTAAATCTTGCGCGTCTGCCAGTTCCGCCACTCGCCCACTTTAAGGAAACTAAATCTTGCCGACTTGACTGCCCAAAAAATGGGCCATGAGGGACTCGAACCCGCGACCCGCTGATTAAGAGTCAGCTGCTCTACCAACTGAGCTAATGGCCCTAAAAACAGTACAAATGGTGGGTCGTACTGGGCTCGAACCAGTGACACCCTGATTAAAAGTCAGGTGCTCTTCCACTGAGCTAACGACCCTTTAAAACTCTGTTGACACGCTCGAAGGGACTCGAACCCCCAACACACGGATCCGAAGTCCGTTGCTCTATCCATTGAGCTACGAGCGCAATAGACTCTGTACTTCTTATCCGTTTAAGGCTAATCAGAGGGTGAGTGATGGGATTTGAACCCACGACCCCTGGTTCCACAGACCAGTGCTCTAACCGCTGAGCTACACTCACCATACTACTGGCCGGGTAACCCCCTACTCAAAGTGGCGCGGCCAAAGGGACTCGAACCCCTGACCCACTGCTTAGAAGGCAGTTGCTCTATCCACTGAGCTATGGCCGCATTTAACCTCGAGAGCACTTCAGTCGGGGCGAGAGGATTCGAACCTCCGGCCCCCTGGTCCCAAACCAGATGCGCTACCAAGCTGCGCTACGCCCCGAGCCTCAACAGTGAAGATAGTATAACGCCAAGAAGACGTTTTGTCAATAAGTTTTTTGCAATCATTTTCATTTTTTTTTCAATCCACAAAAAAACAACTGAATTCAAAGGTAGGATTTAAACAAGAAGAACAGAAATCTTTTTATCCGATAATTTCCTAAAAACAGCCTGAAATAAAATATCTCAACCGGGAAACAAACAGGCACATAAATACAGATCAGGCATAATAAAGCGAACTTTGCTTTAAGGGGGCCTATATGCATGAAATGTCCATCATAACCAGTGTCTTCTCTATCATTGAAAAAGAACTGAAAGACGGTAATAAAATTAGCGGCCAATCATCAGTCGCAGCAATACGGCTTATTGTAGGTAAATTTTCCAACGCAATTCCCGACGCGCTGATGTTTGCGTTTAATTCCGCCAAAAAAGGAACAATTTTTGAAAAAAGCGAGTTAATTATAAAAGAAACACCGCTAAAATGCTTATGCAAAAGCTGCGGACTGGAGTTTATACTGGAAAAACACAGCTTCATCTGTGAAGGATGCAATAGCAAAGACCTGTCTATAACAAGCGGCAGGGAGCTTTTCGTGGAATCAATTGATATAGAATAATCATAAAACGTAAGGGAGGCGCATAGCCATGGAAGTAAAAATACTGCAGGATGTAATGCGGGCAAATGATCAAATAGCGCAGTCAAACAGAAAAATCTTTAATGACAGAAAAATGTTTGTAATAAACCTCATGAGCTCACCGGGTTCGGGAAAAACGACTGTTCTGGAAAAAACATTTGAACTCATTAAAAATGAAATAAAATTCGGGGTAATAGAGGGAGACGTAAAAACAAGTCTTGACGGGGATCGTATCGCCAAACATGGCGTGCCGGTCGTACAAATCCATACGGAACTTTTTGGCGGCGCCTGTCATTTAGATGCGAATATGGTCAAAAAAGCCTGGAATCTGTTTCCGGCAAACACTGACATTGATCTTCTGTTTATAGAAAACATCGGCAATCTCGTTTGTCCGGCAGGCCACAGTCTCGGTGAGGATAAAAATGTCGTCGTCCTGTCTGTAACCGAAGGAGAAGACAAACCGGCTAAATATCCGCTGATATTCAGACTTGCGCATGTATTGATAATAAACAAGACAGATCTTCTGCCCTATCTCGATATTGATGTAAAGGCAATAATAAAAAATGCCAGAGAAATAAACCCCTCAATAGAAATAATAGAGGTTTCGGCAAAAACAGGCCAGGGTATGGATAAATGGCTGGACTGGCTTAAAAAATCTGCCGAAACCTATAAATAAAATAGCTACCTTCTACCGCCGAAACCTCCGGGAATGTTGGGACCGGCGGGCAAAATTTTCTGTGAATCATACGGGTGCGGAAGATAATTATAGTAATAATCGTAAAAAGGATCGTCATAGCCTCCTGACGGAGGCGGGGCGTCAAAGTCAAAGTCCCTTGACGTATCATTTCCATATGTCGGCAAAGCCGGACTACTGTCCTGCACGAGGTTCGGCTTTTGCGGTTTACCATAACTTCTTGCAGAATGCTGTACCATAGAATAATTATTGTCCCTCGGACCGGAAACAAAAACGCCCCTTATCGCAGCAGAACTCGACCGGCCGTAACCGGACCATACGGTTGAAGTGTAAGTTCCGGGCGGCAAATAGATCGTTTCACCTAAATCAGGCTTAGAATCAAAAAAAACACGCCCAAAATTATCCGATATTCTTAAACGGTTGACGCCTTCATCAACAAAATTCAACAGCAAATATGAATTTTGCGAACTGTTAGCGATCTTTGCGGCAGAACCGGAAGCAGAGTTGGATGAGCTCATAACAATTTCGGCAGAAAAAGCCGGACTCCAAATGAAAATAACGAAAAATGCCATAAAAACGGCAATCAAACATTTTTTCTCCATAAAACCCACCTCCAACAATAAACATTATGTTTATAAATATATTTTAACAAATTTATTTAAAAAAGGTCAAATATCTTTTATTCTACAATATTTTTGATGTTTGAACTCAGACAAAGATTCTTTTAATCATATAAAAGGACAGAAAATGGCGAAAAATAGCTTGCTTTATAGCTTTTTGCTATTCCTTTCTTAATTTTTTACCATTTTTACAATTATATTTGAACCGGCCAAAGCCGTTTTTGCCGGGCTAAGCCCGGTGCTCGTTATCTTTTATTCCATGTTAAAGGGGCCGCCGTTATCACGACAGCCCTTTAACATAAAAAAACCGAAAAGGCAAATTTATCCGGCTTGCTCCGGTGTCACAGTCTCTTTTTCCGAATGCATAACTTTGCGGTGGGCAATTATATAACATATAACGGCAACAACAGGTATGGCCATTACCAGCCAAAAGTGTTCATGAAGCAAAGCCTCGCCTTTATAAACAATTTCATGGTACGTGGTATCTTTTCCGGAAATCTTTCCCAAATAGGCACCGACGCCGGTCAGGATAACCATCCATAAACCTGCTCCCGCCGCTGTATAAGTCGTAAAGCTAACCCTGTTCATCTGTGAAAGCCCGGCCGGAATTGAGATCAAATGGCGCATTACCGGCACCAGGCGGCAGACAAAGGTCGCAATATCGCCGTATTCCCGAAAGATCTCCTCCGCTCTTTTTAGATGATGTTCCGGCAGAAAAAAATATTTTCCCCAACGATATAAAACCGGCCGCCCCAATTTCAAAGAAACAATATAGTTTATCCAGGCCCCGGCAATTGAGCCGGCAACCCCCATTATTACGGCAATCAAAAAGTCAGGCCAGAAAAGTCCGAATGTAAGCTCACCCCTGTAGGCAAGAAAACCCGCCGGAATCATAACGATCTCGCTCGGCAAGGGTAAAACGGTACTCTCCATGGTCATAAAAATAAATATCAGCAAAAATCCCCATACCGGTGCGTATGAAGCCATGCTTTCAAGCTGATTTACAATAGATTCAGTCATTCAAAACCCCTCTCCTAACTTATTTCAAGCCCAGTAAAATTAGACTAAAAGTCTTTAAGCTCCTGCCTTTACACATTAAAAATCATTGGCAAAACTACTTTTCCAGCCCTCATGCATCGCAATGGATTGAATAAAAATATTGCAAAAAATATACACTCAAAATAAACGAATTCGGCATTATCAAAAACTCATTTGACAAGGTTAAATAATTCTCTGAATACATTTTAAATCCGTGTGAACCTATCTTATGGATGCCTTTTTGCAAATTATGAACAAAAACTCTGAGACCGCGGTCTATAAAAAATATTTTAATCGTATTTTGACTAAGTTCGTATACATAGCTCACTTACTGCGGAAGGTGTTTGAATATGGGGAAGAAATCCCCACATTATCATTTACTGTTTTATCAAAAAATATATAGGAAAACATTACCTTAACTTCAAAGGAAGTATAAGCTTTTTCAGGCAGATTGTCATAATCTTCAATTAGAAATTCACCGCAGCAGACCCCCGGTTTTCCTTTGACCGGACGGGCTAAAAAGCCTCTAACTCCTCCCCAGCGTGTAAAATGCGAATTATGCCAGCCCTCTGCTCCTATTTTTAATCTCGGCACAATGGCTACTCCCATCAAAGAGGGGTTTTCTGAAGCCTGGGAACCCGCAAACTCTTTCACAGTTGACGGTATTTTCAGCTCAACATACAAAACTTTAAAGTTTTTGGGGTTTTCACCGGAATAATACGTCTGGGGCTGAATTGCGGCAGCTACAACCACAGGCGCTTCAAATTTTTTCGGAAGATGCTTTTCGGCAGCAAAAGCATGAACAGCGGCAAGCGCAGGGAACATTAAAAAACAATAAAGAGTTAAGAATATACACCGCATAAATAGACCTCCCAATCAATAATAATACGCCTATATCAAAAATTTCAATTATAGAAACCAATCATCTTCCCTTACCAGTCAAGGCCGAAAAAATCCCCAGAAACAGAGGAATACCAATCATGCCGGCAATAGCCATATAGAAAAGGACTATTAGCAACAGCCAACCCAAGTTAATAATAATGCCCCATATCGTCCAGGCTTTCATAACCTGATCAAATTCCTGCCTGTTCCTAAAACTGCGGTAAGCCCATGCCATCTGGTTACCCTTCAGACCAAGATAAATAATTAAAGGTATCGCCAGACAGCCGGCTGAGAAAAATTCTATCAGGAAGGCAATAATTCCATAAAGCGGATTCATTGCCAACATCCATAGCCATCCAAAAAGGAAAGCGCCCCAATTCCAGTTAGGCAATTTATTAAAAGCCTCAACATCATTCCCGGAAGGCAACGATGTATCGCCTTTATTTACTCCAGGGATACCGGAAATAAGCACTCCCGGTCCCGAAGAAGCATAAGATGACATATTATCTGACATTGAACACCTCTTATTTTTTATTTAGCCGTGAAAGGCGGTAAAAACAATATTAGTTAAATAACTATAATAAAAAAACAAGAAAAAAGCAATTGATATCTGAAGATAAAGCAGGATTCACGCATGAGACACTTACCTTATCTGCCAACAGACATTTTAATAAGTTTTCATAGTTACATACGATTCATCCCTTCCCGCAGACCGCTTTTGTTTGCTTGTTTTTTTGCGAAGACGCTCCGGAACCGACCTTAAATCTCAGCAAATTCAAGAGACAAAACGCGAACTCACTCCTGCGGTGTTGTGTAATCCACACAACACCGGCATCCTAACGGATGATTTTTATCATAATTTGTGCTGCGGCTGCGCCGTATCAGCGTTTGGGCGTTCGGCTCCGTCGCTTCGGACACAGACTGCGCAAAAACCATGGTCGGTATTTCTGTAAAATGATATAATTAAATAAAATGCCCATATGGAGACAAATATTATGCCATACATACAGAGAGAAAACCGTGGACAGATGATGCTAATGCCGATGTGTATTGACGATTATATAGAATGGGACAATATGTGCCGAGTGATAGCGGCATATGTTGAAAATCTTGATATGGTGGCATTGGGCTTTAGGTATGCAAAAACAAAAAACACCGGCAGGCCACCACATGATCCGGCAAGTATGTTAATGCTTTATTTATACGGCTATCTAAACCGCATACGCTCATCTCGGCGACTCGAAGCAGAGACAAAGCGCAACATCGAAGTTATGTGGCTGATGACTAAAATTTCCCCCGATGATAAAACTATTTGTAACTTTCGCAAAGACAATACTGCGGCACTCAAAAAAGTATTTCGTGAGTTCAGTTTGTGGTGCAGTGATCAGGGGTTGTATGGTAAGGAACTCGTTGCGGTCGATGGAACTAGAGTAAGAGCTAATAGTTCCAGGAGAAATGTTCACACAAAAAAAGGAACAGAAAAAGAACTAGACTTGCTGGAAAAAAAGATTAGTAATTATATGAATACATTGGAAGAAAACGATGTATTGGAAGCGTATGAAGCGAAAATGTCTTCTGAAACAATAAGCGAAATATTGAAACGTCTTTCCAAAACAAAAGACACTTTGAAAAATTGGCTTGTTCAAATAGAGCTAAATGATGGTAAAGAAATCTCGACTGTAGATCCGGATGCACGCTTTATGCACCAAGGCGGAGATGCCCGAAGTCTTGACATTTGTTATAATGTGCAATCAGTAGTGGATGATAAGCACAAATTGATAGTTGATTTTGATGTTAGCAATTGTCCTGATGACAAAGGTGCATTGTTTAAAATGACTGAAAGTGCAAAAAAAATTATGGGCATTGATGAAATTTCTGTTGTAGCAGACAAAGGGTATTACGATGGCGATGATGTTGAAAAATGTGAGCAAAACAGCACTACTTGTTATATTTCTAAAACTAGGAATACCGTATCTGCTCCTTGCCCTGATTACGACAGAGGTAACTTTCGATATGATAAACAAACTGATTGTTATATCTGCCCAAAAGCTCAAAAACTTCTTTTCAAGAGATTGCATAAACGTAGACAGGGCGTAAGCGATCGACTTTATGAGAATCCCAAAGTATGTAAAGTTTGTGAAAATAAAAAATTATGTACATCAAGTAAGCACGGGCGTATATTGTTTCGTTCGCCACATCAAAACGCCTTAGACAGGATGAATGCCCGTATGTTGAGTGATTATGCCAGACAGATTTTTCACGAACGAAAAAAACTTGTAGAGCATCCATTTGGCACTACAAAACATATATGGGGTTATAGGCAGTATCTTTGTCGTGGCAAAGATAAAACAAGTGCAGAACAGGCATTGACTTTTTTTGCTTATAACTTTAGACGAGTGTTTAACATTTTTAAGGAAAACAGGGTAGGCTTGATGAAAATGCTGGCGGCATAAGCCTATTTCTTTTGTTTTATTGAGATAAAATTATTTTTTTGAGACATAATGTACTCATTCACACTCTTTTTTAAACATTTTGTCGATATTGCCATTTATGTTGACT
Organism: Candidatus Xenobia bacterium; assembly: GCA_031551355.1. Taxonomy (GTDB): domain Bacteria; phylum Vulcanimicrobiota; class CADAWZ01; order CADAWZ01; family CADAWZ01; genus JAVBNT01. Next base: position 28,849 of record JAVBNT010000053.1, read on the forward strand.
GTGTTTTTGCGCAGTCTG
>JAVBNT010000031.1:0-10857 GCA_031551355.1 Candidatus Xenobia bacterium
CCCGGCATAGGCGGAGGCGGCGGCACACCCGGCATAGGCGGAGGCGGCGGCACACCCGGCATAGGCGGAGGCGGCGGCACACCCGGCATAGGCGGAGGCGGCGGCACGCCCGGCATAGGCGGCGGCGGCACACCCGGTGCAGGCGGAGGCGTAACCATCTTTGGCGCAGGCGGAATCGGAGCCATTCCCGGTGCAGGCGGAATCGGAGCCATTCCCGGTGCAGGCGGAATCGGAGCCATTCCCGGTGCAGGCGGAATCGGAGCCATTCCCGGCGCAGGCGAAATCGGGGCCATTCCCGGTGCAGGCGGAATCGGGGCCATTCCCGGCGCAGGCGGAATCGGAGCCATTCCCGGTGCGGGCGGAATCGGGGCCATTCCCGGCGCAGAGGGAATCGGAGCCTGAGCATTTGGTACCGGTGGAATGAAGACATTTTTTTCAGGAGCGATATTGGGTAATTGATACACTCTGAGTGGACTTAGTTTTTTAGTATCTTCAAAATCATTGATATTGGTATTTTTTGATTCCAGATATGATAGAAGCTGGTTTCTGAGTGCGTTGTCTTCGTGTTTTATACTTTCTTTTTTGTTTGATATTTCCGGTGCAGTATATGCGTTGATGTTTTCTTTGTTTTTTATTTCCTGCCGATACTGGAAATCAAGTGTGTTTTCGAGTGTTCTGTACCATTTGTAGTACTTTTCCTTAAGCTGCATTGTATTTGTATTTTTAGGTTCTACTGATTTAAAGTTGGCCGTTTTTATTGCATCATATGAATTCAATGGTTCGCCTGTGGCTATTTTTACAGCAACGGCAGTTCCGATTGCACTTGAATCTCTGAATTGGGCTATTTCAATTTCTTTATCGAATATATCAGCCAGAAACTGTGTGAAAAATCCCCATTGACAGCCTTGTCCGGTCAATTTTACTTTACTGAATTTCCCCCCTATATTTTGTATTATCTGAAAAATATTGTACATTGTAAAGCAGGTGCTTTCTATCAGTGAATATAGCAGTTCAAATGGCAATTGATTTAATGTAAGCCCTGTAAATGTTGCGGTCAAATCCGGATTCCAGTAAGGTGTACGCTCTCCCCAGAAAAATGGTATACAGGTAATTTTATCATTGACAATAAAGCGTTTCAGCATTTCTTTTTCAAATATCTGCGGCTCAAGGCCGCTGGGGAAAAGAGTTTGTACTAAATGTTTGATCGTTCCGCTTCCGCAGTTGGTGGTTCCGCCCCAAATATACTTATTTTCATCGAGCAGGTTGTACCATAATCTTTGTTCGGCATCAAATTTCGGCAGTGCTTTTGACTGAACCTGAAACGATGTCGAAAAACCCATATTTATGCATATTTCATCTATCGGCATTATACTAGCCGCAAGGCTTGTCATTGCAATATCTGAGCCGCCCGTTATTACCGGGATATTGCCTCTGATTCCGCATTTTTTTGCGATTTCATGACTGAGGTTACCGACTACATGGTATGGCGAGACTATTTTTGGCAGTTTTGCTTCGCTTATTTCGGCAGCATTGAGAATGTCCAGATTCCAGTGTTTCTCGTGTATGTCAAGCATTCCGGAAGCAGATGCTGTTGAGAAATCTTCCACTATTTGGCCGGTAATTATATAAATTATATAACTTTTCAGAGAAAGGAACTTGTTTGTTGCCGCAAACACTTCATAGCTGCGTTCTTTCAGCCAAAAGATGCGGTTGACGGGAAATGTCTGTGAGTAAGGGCAACCGCTTATTTTGTAGAATTCAGATGCTCTTGAAGTCAGCTGCCTTGATTCCTGTTTTGTTAAAGTTTTTTTGTCTCCCCAAAGGGAAAACATTGTCAGAGGATTTCCTGCTTTATCTATTGATATAAATGAGTAGGGTGACGCTGTTATCCCCAGTCCGATAACTGTTCCGTCCAGTGTTTTTCCTTGAGCCATCACTCTTTTTATGCATTCCGTAAATAACTCGATTACTGCTGATGGATTTTGTTCGGTTATGGCCGGTGTTCTATTTGAAACGTTTGCACCGGCAATAACATTTAATCCTTCGTCAAAAATACAGGATTTAGCTCCTGCTGTTCCTATATCTATCGTTAGAATATATTTTTTCATTAGTTGATCTCCGGATTTATTTTGCAGTTTGAGTTTTTTTAATTATGGATTATGATAGACTTTTTATATTTTTTTTACAAATCCTTTAATATTAGTTTTCTATATTCGAAATATTAGTTTTTGGCAGGTTTATTTTTGTATTGACAGAAATATGCTTTATTAAAAAAATATTTGGAGGTGTAATGAGTTTGTCAGGACGTTTTAAAGTTTTATTGTCTTTATTTGTTGTTTTTTCTTTTTTTGTATTGGTTGCCGGCAAAGTTTATGGAGGTGATTCAAAGATGGTTACTACCGAGTCAGGATTAAAATATCAGGATGTAAAGGTTGGCACAGGAAAAACTCCTAAAAAGGGTGATACTGTTGTTGTGCATTACACCGGTACTTTTGAAAACGGTGAAAAGTTTGATTCAAGTGTTGATCGCGGAAGGCCTTTCGAGTTCAGAATCGGTATGGGACAGGTTATTAAAGGATGGGATGAAGGCGTTGCTACAATGAAAGTCGGTGGAAAACGTAAGCTTGTTATTCCCGGAAAACTGGCATATGGCGCCAATGGAATAAAACAGGGCGGCCGAACAATTATTCCTCCGAATGCAACGTTACTTTTTGATGTTGAGCTTTTGAATGTAAAATAAGTTCTGTTTTTTGAAGATTACGGATTTTTTAAGCCGGATTCAGGAGTGTGTCGCTGATGAACCGGCTTTTTTTATTTTTGTCGCTGCCAGATAATGATTGTTGCCGGAGCAACGGAATATAAATTGCCGGTATGTTAAAATTGTGCAAAATCATATAGTAGGAGATTTTGCTGTGGATAAGATTAATTTTGTTGCTTTTTTGCTGCGGATTTTACGTGAGAAAAAAGCCAGGGAGCTGCTTGAGTTTGCCGATAATGTAAAGTTATATCTTGATGGAAGTAAGAATATTATTGCGGATGGTATAAAGGTTTATGAGATAAATGGTTCCAAGCCTGTTTTAGGCAGGGATAAAGGCGGTAATTATGTTGTTCTTCCGGCAGGAAACAATAATTTGTCTGTAGGCTTTGTCGCTTTAAAGGATTTTGCTGCGGCGGCAGCCGCACCGACAATGGCTCCTGTTATATTGCCGCTTAAAGAAAAGAAATTTGATCTATCTTGTTTTGTGAAATCAGGAACTGCTTATATTTTGGGGTTTAATAAAGAGACTATGACGTTTGCTGTTTCTGTTTGGGAATAGGGGTTTTGTTAGGTAAAAAGAATCAGGGACCGGGTTGACAGGTCCCTGATTCTTTTTAAACGATTATTCTCCCAAAAGTTCTTTTATCAGTTTGTCTGTTTTATAGACTTTTCTGAGTGATTCGATTATGCCTGCCGTATGAACTGATACAGCCCGGTTGGATTTGTCATCAAAAATAAATCTGCCCGGAAGGCTTTCAATATTACCATCGAAAATTAAACCGACGACTTCTCCCTTGGTGCTGATTACCGGAGATCCGGAATTTCCACCGGTAATGTCGTTGTCGGAAACGAAGTTTAATGGAGTACTCAGGTTTATGTGGTCTTTATGCTGAATATAGGATTCAGGCAAAAACCATTCGTTTTGTTTTTGAAAACTGTAATATCTATCATAAAGTCCGTAAAAGGTTGTGAATGGAGGTGCCATTGTGCCGTTCATTTCGTATCCTTTTACAGTCCCGTATGCCAGTCTGAGTGTGAAAGTGGCATCAGGGTATACGTCTTTGCCGTATATTTTGAATTTAGCGGCGGCAATTTTTTCGGTTGCCGGGGTAATAAGGGGTTCTATTTTTGATTCCATCCATTTATGGAATTCTCTGGCGTCGGGATCGAGCTGAAGCGCTAGTTTTATAAGCGGATCATCGCTTTTCTTGACGGCGTCAAGTCCACCGTTTATAAGCGATTTTCTGTATTCAACATCATTCAGTTTTGTCCCGCTGATCAATTCTTTTGCTCTTGTCTGGGGCGTTTTGCCGTCAAGCATTATTTTCACTATTTTATGATCTTTTCCCAGTTTTTTCAGGGCGTTATTAAAAGTGCCGGCAAGCTGAACTTCCTCGAGGTCTTTATAAATGGGCGCAGGCGAAAGAGTTATATATTTCCAGGTGTCAAGCTGTGAATCATGATAACCTTCAAGTCTTTCACTGTCCGGCTTTGTTATTTCCAAAGCATATGTTACTACAGAGCGTGCGATCGAAGGCAGTGCGGCACCTCTTCTGCCGGTGTTGATCGTACCGTAAATCGCCTCATTAAATCTCTCTTTGTAAAGTTTAAGAGCTTTTTCTATGTCTTCAAATGATGTTCCCACTTCTTTTTTAATTTGCGGGTTAGCGTTTATTTTCTCTCTTAAATCTTTTTCCTTTTTTTCAAACTGGGCTGTGAACTCAGGATTTTTAAGGCCTGTGTATTCACCGCCGTATGCTTTTTGTGCATTTTCCAGTCCAAATATTGTCGTGGCGGCTATTCTTGTTTCTTCATCGCCTCTTTTTGAATAATCATACAAAATTTTCAAAGAGTTGCTGAGATTCTCAAGATTTGTCGGGTAGATATAATCTCTGTTGAAGAGATACTGGGTATATGTTATCTCTCTTTTGGTTGTTCCCGGATGACCGCTGACAAACACCAATTCTCCCGGTTTTGCTCCCTCGGGATTAATTTTCATGTAATTTTTACAGGTTACCGGTTTGTCATTTTCGTATACTCTGAAAATAGCAAAGTCAAGATCGTATCTTGGATATGTAAAATTATCGGTACTGCCCCCGAAAAAGGCAATCTGTTTTTCCGGTGCAAACACCAGCCTGACGTCACGGTATTTCTTGTAGGTATACAGCCAGTATTCCCCTCCCTGATAAAGAGAGACAACGTCTGAGCGCATACCTGTTTTGTCAAGATTTTCCTTTTCTATTTTAGCGATTGCGGCTTTTCTTGCTTTAATAGCTTCCTCGCCTTTGAGTGAGGCGAATGATTTTTTCACTTCTGAAGTCACGTCTTTGAGGTCTAATAAGATGTTTAATTCAAGATCCGAACATTTTACTTCTTCCGGTTGATTAATTGCATAGAATCCGTCTTTAACGTAGTTTTTACCTTTTGACGACATTTTCTGCAGCTGCCCCACCGCAACGTGGTGATTTGTAAGAACAAGACCTTTTTCAGATATAAATGAGCCGCTTCCTCCGTCGTTAAACCTGACGCTTGACAGTCTTACATTGTCAAGCCACGATTTGTCCGGTGAAAAATTATATTTTGTTTTTAATTCTTTTAGGGGGATATTGTCGAATGTCCACATCCCTTCTTCGGCTTTGAGAGCTGACGTCGATGCGCTTAAAAGCACTGCCGCCGCCGCAATAAACTTAACGTATTTGTTCATAAAAATAGCTACCCTTTCTTTTGTTGTTTTATATTGACAAATATTACATATTGAATATTTATTCTCCTGTCAGCTCTTTTACAAGAGCATCGGCGTTATAAATCTTCTTCAGCGTTTCAATGATGACGCCGCTGTGAACGCCGACGCTCCTTGCAGAGGTTCCGTCATAGATGAATTGCCTGACTAGTCCTTCCGTATTTCTGTCAAAATTAACTCCCACCAGTTCCAGTTTTTTATTGAATACCGGGGAACCGGAGTTTCCCCCGATAGTGTCGGTCTCATAAACGAAGTTTACCGGTGTAGATAAATCAATATTCTTTTCAATCTCAATGTATTTTTTAGGCAAATCCCAGTCGGAATATTCGCTGTTTTTAAATGAATGGTACCTGTCGTACATTCCATACATTGTTGTGAACGCAGGTGCCAGCGTTCCATTGTAATTGTAGGGCGTTGATTTTCCATATGTCAGTCTTAGGGTAAATGTTGCATCCGGATATATTTCCTTGCCGTATATTGCAAATTTGGCGCGGGCGATTTTTTCAGTTGCCGGAGTAAGAATGGATTCAACATTTTTATTATGCCATTCGTAGTTGCTCTGATCGGTTTCCTCTGTCTTCAGTGCCATCTGTATCAGCGGATCATCGCTGTTTTTTAGAGCTTCCAAGCCTCCTTCAAGAAGTTTTTTCCTGTATGTAACATCGTCCAGACTGCTTTTTGAAATAAGCTCTTTTGCTCTTGCTTCAGGCGTTTGTCCTGCCATAACCGACTGAACCGCTTTGTTTTCACTTCCCAGTGCATCCAGTGACAATCTGAAGCTGGCACTTAAAAGTGCCTCTTCCAAATCTTTATATATAGGTTCTGTTGAGAGTATTTCATACATAAACCTGTCGATTTGGGAATCGTGATATCCGTTCATTCTTTCTGCATCCGTTTTTTTGATCTCGATACAATATTTTACTATTTCTTTTGCTATTGATGGCATACGGTTGGCTTTTTGGACCATTGACTTTCCAAAGGGACTAAAATATATTTCCTTGTATTTCTTTGAATAAACGGAAAGCGCTTTATCAATACCGTTAAATGAATCGTTGACTTCCGTTTTTATTTTGGAGTTGGCCGCCGCTTTGTCCCTGAATTTTTTTTCGTTGGCCTCAAATCTCAGTGCAAAGCTTTTATCTTTGAGAGCCGCATATTCTCCCGTTACTGCTTTTTTGGTGTTTTCGAATGAGGATATGCTCGAAGTTGCCCTGCGTTTTTCTTCCGGACCTTTTTGTGCGTAGGCGTAAAGATAATCCAGATTCGTATCAATTCTTTTTATGTTGGCCGGGTATGCATAATCCCTGTTGAACAGGAAATGTGAATATGAGATTCCTCTTCTTGTTGTTCCCGGATGTCCGGAAACAAAAATTAATTCATTTTCGCCTGCTCCGCGCGGATTTATTTTGAAGAAATTTTCCGAGTTTATAGGTTTGTCATTTTCATATACCCTGAAGATTGCAAAATCAAGATCATATCTGGGATATGTGAAGTTATCCCACTTGCCGCCGAAACTGGCGACCTGTTTTTCAGGGGCCATAACCAGTCTTACATCGCGGTATTTTTTATAGGTGTACAGCCAGTATTCGCCGCCGTGATAAAGCGTTACCACCTGGGATTTCATGCCGGTTTTATCGGTATTTTCCTTTTCTATTTTGGCAATTTCAGCCTTGATGGTTTTGGTATATAGCTCTTTGGACTGATTTTCGGCAGCATTTTTTATGCGCTCCGTTACATTTTCCATTGCTACCAGTACATTCAATTCCAGATCTGTGCATTTTATCTCAAGATTTTTCGTCGGCGCATAAAACCCGTCTTTTACATAATCTTTTTCTTTTGACGACATTTTTTGCAGTTGTCTGAGTGCAACATGGTGGTTCGTAAGCGCCAGACCTGTGGAACTTATAAATGAGCCGCTGCCGCCGTCGCCAAACCTTATGCTTGCGAGTCTTACCTTGTCAAGCCATTCCTGACCTGGTGTAAAGTTATATTTCTCCTGTAATTGTTTTGACGGTATATTGTCGAATGTCCACATACCTTCTTCGGCATACAATTGTGCGGAGGGGAGCATAATCGCGGCTGAAGCCAAAATTGTGCATAAAAGTTTTTTAATCATTTTAGGACTCCGTTTTGACTGTTTTATCACATAAAGTGACTTTTATACTTTGTATTCTTTTTGTAAACTTCCTTCTTTGTCTTTCTGCGTTCTTGATTCTTTTAGAATGTATTTTCGATAAAAAACTAAATTTCATGCCTGATTTGAAGGTTTTTCTCTTTAGCCGGAGAATTTATTTGTCAATTAATTCAGGTTTGAATTTTATTTTTTGCAATATATTTAAGAGGTTATTGATTGTGTCTAAGGTGACTAAAGAAAAAACAGAGAGAACGAAGAAGAAAAAAAATGAGACTTTAAAGAATGAGCCGGAGAATATGATTGAAGAATCCGGGCCGGAAGTTTCGCAATCTTCCGGGAATAAGCCGTCTTTTTTTAAGCCGGCCTTATTCAAGGATATTATTGCCCTTATTTTTATTTTTTCGGGCCTTTTTTTACTTTACTGCATAACGAATCCGCCGATGTCCGGTAATTTGGGTGAATCTGCCGGACTCTTTCTCAATGATTTGCTGGGATTGGCGGCTTTTATAGTACCGCTCCTTGTTCTTCTTCTGGGGCTGCGTTTTTTTTATCCGTTCAGTCTGAAGGCCGCGGTTTATTATTTGGCTATTATTATCCTTGCCGTATGTTCTGCTGAAGTTGCCCGTTTTGTTTTTTGGGGCTCCGACAGCTATTTGGGCGCCGCCGCGGGTTCTTTACTTATTGAAAATATAGGCAGGACGGCCACCGGTATATTGCTGGCATTCCTGTTTATCGTTTCGTTTATTTTATTTTCGGGAGTCAGCATTATTGATTTTTCCAATTCCGCCAGAAAGAAATTAAAAGATTCGCAAAACGGTAAGAAAAAAATATCTAAGGACGATTCTTCCGGTAATATACCTGTTATTGCTGTTTCGGAGGAAATAACGCCGGATACGAGCGTATCCGAACCAATACTGCTGACGGCAGAATCTGACAAAACCTATACGGAATCTTTGCCGGAAGTTAAAAATGAAGAAGAGGAATCTGATGAGCCGCTTCAGCCCGCTTTAAGTATGCCGGAGGATTCTCTTTTGCCGGAAGAATTGTCTGAAGATGAGTCTGAATACTACCGCGAGCATCAGGACGAAATTTTAAATGATTTTGCCGGAGGTGAATCCGGTTATACGGTCGGCGATTATCAGGAATCATCTTTTGAGTCTGAGGATAATTTAGAAATTGAAGAGGGGTCGGTAAATGCCGCTTTATACCCGGATGATAATGAATCATTTGAGGGAAAAACAGCCAAAAATACCAAACCGGCAGTCTTTGAATCTAAGGAGTTCTTTAACAAAGAAGAACCTAAGGCCGATTTGGTAATGGTTTCGCAAAACTATAAATACAGACTTCCTCCTCTTTCAATTTTGACAAATCCTGCGCCTCCTGTACGTAAGAATCCTCCGAAAGATTATTCAGGAACCTTGATTGAAACTCTTGAGAGTTTTGGTGTTACTGCAAAAGTATGTCATATTCAAAGAGGACCTTCGGTTACGAGATATGAGCTTGAGCTTGGCAAAGGAGTAAAAGTATCTAAAATTACGGGATTGACAAATGATATTTCTCTTGTTTTCGCATCTCCGGTAAGAATTGCTCCTGTGCCGGGCAAATCCTATCTGGGTATAGAAGTTCCCAATGATCAGATTGATACCGTTTCTTTGAAAGAAATGTTGGCTTCTGAAGAATTCAGAAAATCTTCCTGGCATATTCCTGTTGCTTTGGGTAAAGATATTACCGGTAAAACAATCGTAGGGGATTTAACAAAAATGCCTCATCTGCTTGTTGCCGGCTCAACCGGTTCCGGAAAATCAGTCTGTATGAATTGCCTGATTGCCAGTATTCTTTACCGTGCTAAGCCTACGGAAGTTCAAATGGTTATGATTGATCCCAAAAAAGTAGAGCTTTCCGTTTATGAAGGTATTCCTCATCTTGTCGATATTAAAGCTACACCGGAGAAAAAGATCATCACAGATCCTAAGATTGCCGCACTGGTCCTTCAGCAAATGGCGGAAATTATGGATAACAGATATAATGAATTCCAGCGCTTGCATGTCAGAAATATTTTTGAATACAACGAAAAATCGGCCGTAACTTTGCCGTATCTGTTAATATTTATCGATGAACTTGCCGATTTAATGATGGTTTCAAAAGGCGGAGTCGAGCAGTCTATCTGCCGCTTAACTCAATTGGGAAGAGCAGCCGGAGTTCACCTTATAATCGCAACGCAAAGACCTTCAGTTGATGTCATAACAGGGCTTATAAAGGTAAACGTGCCTTCAAGAATTGCTTTTGCCGTTGCAAGTCAGGTTGACTCCAGAACAATTCTTGACACTATGGGGGCTGAAAAACTTTTAGGCAAAGGCGATATGCTCTATTTGCCGGGAGCAGCTCCCGACTCAAAACGTGTTCAGGGCGCATTTGTAGATACTGACGAGATCGAAAAGTTAGTAAAGTTTTGGCATGAGCAGCCGCCGCCGGAAAATATGCAGCTTATCGACATTGTATCCCCTTCGGAAGCCAATGAGAGTGAAAATGATGAAAATGACAGTGAGTTGGATGAGCTTTATGAAGAGGCTCTTAGGATAATTCTCCAGGAAAGGTTTGCTTCGGTTTCCATTTTGCAAAGAAAAATGAAAATAGGCTATGCCAGAGCCGGCAGAATAATCGATCAAATGGAAAGAAAAGGCGTTGTCGGTCCTGCAAACGGCAGCAAGCCACGTAAGATATTGGTCGGGGCTATGGCCGGCGATCACTTCCTCCACTCAAATTAGTTGAAAGCTGCGGTGATACAACGCCGGACTACCGCTTCTTTCGCACACGTAGTAGATCTACGCTTAGCTCAAGGCGCAGTCGCCCGTCATTGTCTGACCTTGCTTTGAACTAATTTGAACTGTAAGGATATATGAGAGCGGAATATGCCCTCATTCCGGCGTAGAAAACCTACGCCTCATTCGTGGCACTTGTATTTGTCTTAGCATCCCCACCAATTTAGACTAATTTGTAAATTAAGGGTTGAAAGCTGCGGTGATACAATGTCGGACCGACTGTCACCTCTCGCACACGTAGCAGATCTACGCTTAGCTCAAGGCGCGTAAGTGTCAAACCAAAGACACCTGTCAATTTTGTTGTAAATATTTTAAGATCCTCTTATCTAATGATGGGAGGTTTTTTATGTCAACGATAAGACGTGAAGAGCGTTTGAAATTGATCAGTGAGTTTCAAAAATCTAAT
>JAVBNT010000027.1:0-23629 GCA_031551355.1 Candidatus Xenobia bacterium
ACCGGCATTTTTGGTGTAGAGGATATTATGTCGATACTGTTGGCAAAAATGCAAAAAAAATACAAGAATATATTCGTAAGCAACTACAAGAAGATACAGTAGCAGATCAAATAAATTTACGTGAATATGTAGACCCGTTTACGGGTGAGCCGGTTAAGAAAGGCAAATGGTGCGGTTGGCAGATCTTTCATGCGCTTACAAGCGCTTGCTGGTAAAAAGCCCTTATAGGGCTAGTGCAAACCACCGGCTTAGCCGGTGGTCCTGATTACACTGGGGACTGATGAGTACGGTTTATTCCATAGGATATCTGGCTGTCTACCTTGTTCTGCCTGTATCCCAGAATCCGTCCGGCGGCGGGGTGGGATTGTTGCTGTCCATTTTATTTCTGACCGTTTTTAACGATTTTTCACAGTATCTGTTTGGAAAATTGTTTGGGCGGCACAAAATAATCCCCAAAGTGAGTCCCAATAAAACCTGGAAGGGCTTTTGGGGCGGTGTTGTGACGACTTCTGTCCTTGCGGTGATTATTGCTCCGCATTTGACCCCCCTGACGTTTTATGAAGCGCTGTTTGCCGGCGTGTTTATTTCGCTGCTTGGCTTTACCGGTGATGTGACAATGTCGGCGATAAAGAGGGATATCGGAGTGAAAGATTCAGGAACTTTGCTTCCCGGCCATGGCGGTATACTTGACAGGCTTGACAGTTTGATTTTTACAGCCCCTGTCTTTTTTCATTATGTTGTTTATCTTCATAATATTCCTAAATAACCAGTTTTATTAAACGTCGGGAGGTGCGGTTATGCCGCTTTATCTTTTAAAATATCCTTACAGAAAAATTTTACTGCCGCTGGCTAAAAAAATGAAATTTGTCGATCCCGATATATTGGGTTATCTGGCGACATTTATTGCTTTTATAACAATGTTTTGCTATCTTTATGCCGAGTCCGTTCCCTGGCTGCTGATTCTTTCCATTTTTTTGACTTTTTTCAGGATGACCCTGAATACCATTGACGGCGTTATTGCTATTGAACGGGGCAACTTAAGGCTGAAAGGGGAGATTGTCAATGCGCTTCCCGACAGATATTCCGACATTTTCATTCTTGCCGGAATCGGTCTTTCATCTCTTTGTACTCCCTTTTGGGGTTTTATCGGCATTTCATCAATGTTTCTGGTCAGTTATACCGGTATGCTTGGTAAGGCCATCGGCGTTGAGTGGCAGCATCATGGTCCGTTGGGGAAAGTTGAGAGATTGATTTTGATTATGATTTTCTCACTTTTGCAGTATTTAAGCCTGAGCGGAAAGATTGGCTGCATTTTTTCAATGACCTGGTTTGAAGTTTTGATGGCCGTTTTTTTAGTATTGGGACAAATAACCGTTTATAACCGGCTTATTGCGCAGCTTAGGCAGTGTAATAAATCTGATTGGATAAAATATCGGGAAATAAATAATTTGCTTTGCAGAAAGACTGTTGTGCTTTATGAGTCTGTGACCGGAAATACAAAAAAAGGTTGCCGAAACTGTTGCCGATTCCCTGTGTGCTGATATTTTGGAGATATCGGCGGATGCGGATATCTCCGCTTATGACTTTATCGTTTTTGCATGTCCTAATATCAGAAAAGAGCCTGGTGAAAAGACGAAGCTTTTTCTGGAAAAGGCCCCCGAAGTGAAATGTTATTCAGTTGTAATAACAGCCGCTATGCCTGTTTGGAGATGGTTTTCCGGCAATGCCCGCTTCAGGTATTTCGAGGATAAACTTGGCCGTAAACCGGTTTCCGTTCTTGAGATACCGGGCGGCCATACAAAATATAAAGCCTGCGCTGACAGGCCGAATGATGACGATTTGCTAACCGTATATTTATTTGCTGCCAAGACGATGGAAAGGCTGTGTAAATTATGAAAAAATTACAGATATCATTAATAAAAATGCTTGTAAATACTATTGGCCGGACAAGCGACGGGATCAAACTGGCAACCGAGCATGGGTTTACTTCCGGTAAAATGCTCGACTATATTTATCAAAACCGGCCTTCCGGGTCTTTTGGAGTTGGGGTTCTTGTCGATACTATTTTTATCAGGCATAAAGGGTGGGAAGTTATCAGAAAAAGAAAGGCAAATCTGGTAAAGTTATTGACGGAGGCAATTTCCCTGACTTTAGATAAAAAGGGCTCGGCCAGTATTTGTGACGTGGCCTCGGGACCGGCTGTTTATATAATGGAATCGGTTGCCCCTTTCAAAGACAGGGATATATTTGTGGAACTTCACGATATTGACGGTAGGTGGCTTGAGGAGGCCGCTGAAAAAGCAAAGGAACTTTCATTTAAAAATATAGATTTTAAGGTGGCCGATGCGCTGAATGCCGATGATTTTAAGTTTGAAAAAAATCCTGATATTTTTGTTTCTTCCGGGTTTTACGATTGGTTTGACGATGATGAAAAACTTAAATTATCAATGAAACTTATCTATGATGCTTTGCCTGCCGGCGGCTATTTTGTATCGACCAACCAGACCGGACATATTGATTTGGAGCTTACCAACGGTGTGTTCCATGATTTTAATAACTCAGCTCTGAATATGACGGTAAGGAACGCCGAAGAAGTCAAATCCTGGGCGGAAGAGATTGGATTTGATATCGTTGATACTGCCTGTGATTCCCGGGGGCATTATTTAGTGATGCTGGTGCGAAAGTGACTCTGCCGGAGTAAACAGCAATCAATTCATCCGTCAGTTTTTTTGGCCATTACTTTTATTTTTAAGGAGGGGATATGTTTAAGGAAGTTCATACAGATGATGAGTTTCGCGTGGGATGCTTTATTTTTATAGCGGTTGCTTTGATTATTGGAATCCCTCTTCTGCTGGATCATTTTTTTATTTACTCTCCCTCCTCGTTTAATATCTCCTATACATCAAAGTCTTTTGAAAACGGACTGATGGAAGTGACAGGCCGTAAACAGAAAAAATATGAACAACCCAACTCTATAGACAGTCCCGATGCAAAATATATTTATGATTATTGCTGTGAAGATTATTTTAAAACTGATTTTTCCGGAAAAAAATCCGACGCCTCTTTAACAACCTCGGCCCTCTTCTTTTGGGATAATATTTCAGTGGCGCAAAACGGAAATATTTCCGCTAAACTTAGTTGTCATGTCGAGCTTGTCACGCTGCTGGATAAAATAAAAAATAACGGCCAATTTGCCGAGACGCTGTTTTTAGGGACTGACAGGAGCTGTAAAAGCGAGGAAACGGCTCAATGTACATTTACTGTTGACAAAGACGGTAAAACTTTGAGTGTTGGTGACGGAATGCCGGGAGATTTTTTTCCGCTTTTTCCTGTTCATTTTCCCGGCAGAAAAATACATGTTGGAGACGAGTGGGAGTATACCTGCGAAAAAACAATGACTTTTTTGCCGTCCCCGCTTTATACTAATACCGATTATTTTTTAGATGAACGGACACAGCAGCCTTACGAAACAATACGGATTCATTATAAAGTCAAAGCAAAGTTGGTCAAATATGACGGCCGGGGAAGTGCGGTTGTAGAGGAACAGATATCCATGTCCGGACCTCCGGAAATCATAGAGCCAAGAATGTTTACCTCGCCATCGGATTATGTTTACAATTTTTCCGGAGTAGGGAGTTATGAATATGATTGTTTTTCCGGAGTGATTCTCAAATTTAAAAGAATGCTTTCTTTGGATATTGAAGCCGATTATTTTTCTATCATCAGGAACACACGTACCAGTGTATTTTTGAAAAAGTGAACTGTTTTGCTAAGAGATGCCTGTTTGTTTTTGAATCGGTGGTTGATTGGCTGAACAGATGGTGCAAATAATTACTGATTTATTATTCACCGGAGATATGCCGATATTTTTTTTACAAGTTCGTCAAAATCTACCGGTTTGGCAACATGGTCATTCATCCCTGCTTTAATGCATTCGGCAATATCTTCCGAGAACGCATTTGCGGTCATCGCAATGATGGGGACTGAGGATGCCTTTTCATACTTTTGTCCGCGTATTTTCCGGGTGCATGTAAGTCCGTCCATATCGGGCATTTGTATATCCATCAGAATAAGATCATAAAGATTGGGATTTTTATTGAATTTTTCGAATGCAGCGGTGCCGTTTTCAGCGATATCTATTTTTATCTTTGTCGGTTCCATCATTATCATAATTATTTCGCGGTTTATTTCAACGTCTTCGGCAAGAAGTATTGTTTTGTCTTTCCACATATCCGGTTGTATAAGAGGGGGCTCTTTTGGGCCCTGTCCTTTTTTTAATGCTGTTCCGCCGATAGTGAATGCTATTTTAAAGCTGAAAACAGAGCCTTCGCCGAGTTTGCTTTTAACTTTTATTTCTCCGCCCATAAGCTCGACAATGTTTTTGCAGATCGCCAGTCCCAGACCGGTTCCCCCGAATCTGCGCGTTATGCTGCCATCCGCCTGTTCAAAGGATTGGAATAGCCGCCCGATCTGTTCCTGTGTTATGCCAATGCCGGTGTCGCTTACATCAACAAGAAGCAGACCTCTTGTTTTGCCCGTTTTTTGCTGTCTTACCGACATCTTTATTTCCCCGCATTCCGGGGTGAATTTTATGGCGTTTGTAAGCAGGTTAACCATAACCTGGGATAAACGCATTTCGTCACCGATTATTTTGTGTGAAAAATCGGCATCAACGTCAAAACTAAGCGTTTGTGACTTTTCTCCTGCCCTTACGGAAACGATGTCATAAACATTTTTCAGCATATTGTCGAGCTCGAATTCATTAGCGTCTATTGCAAATTTTCCGGATTCAATTTTCGAAATATCAAGGATATCGTTAATAATGCCCATAAGCTGACGTGAGGCACTTTCAACTTTGTCGAGATAGCCCATAATTTTGTCAACTTCCGCAGTTTGTTTGGCAATTGTCAGCATGCCGATGATGGCGTTCATCGGAGTGCGGATTTCGTGACTCATTCTGCTGAGGAATTCACTTTTGGCACGTGATGCCTGCTGCGCCTGTTCCATTGCCGTTGTGAGGTTTTTCTGCATTTCAACGAGCTCGGAAATATTTTTTTCGAGCTGTGAATTGGCATCAAGCAGTCGATTTTCCATTGAGTTTTTTTCTGTTGCCGTTGCCAGGATGCCGACAAATGTCGTTAGAAAATTGACTTCATTCCTTGTCCAGTTTCTTTTTTTTCTGCAGGAATCAACTCTCAGGACGCCCCAGAATTTGCCGTTTACAAATATCGGTATCTTTATATAGGCCAGAATGCCAAGTTCTTTTGGTATTCTGTGTTCATCCGCCGGCAAAATAGACGTATCGTTTATGGCAACAAACGGTAATGTCAGCAACTGGAGATAGGCGCCGTGCCGGTTATTGTATTTGACCGCTTTTGTTAAAGGCATTATCGGTCCTGTATGGTCCGATATCCATTCGTAAATACAGGAAAAAACCATCGTTTCCGGGATATCCATAAATACGTATATACGATCAACATCAAGAAACTGCCCCATAAGGTTTAGCGATTGGTTTAGTGAGTCGCCAAACGGTTCCGTTGACGCAAAAGAAAGTGATACCCTGGCAAGCAGTTCCTGTTGTTTCAGTTGTAAATGAAGTGCCGTTTCACTTCTAAGATTGCCGCTTTCCGGTTCAAAATCAACGTAGGATGAGTCGCCTTTTTCCAGGCCATGACTTAAACGCAGAGATAAATTGCGCAGCAGAACACAGCAGCCGTAATATTGTTTGTTTTTCCTTTTGGCGATGGCGCTTAATTCTATGTGACTGCCGCTTTCGTCAACGTATGTTATGCGTCCCTGCTCTCTTTCTGCAGCAAAAAAGCTGTTTATCAGTTCTTTTGCCCTTGTAAGACCGTCTTTTGACAGTATATCCGCAATATTTTTTTCCAGAAAAGCGTTAGAAGGGGTGGAGTCATTCAGTTTTTCGTTTTTATAACAGAAAGTTATAATATTTCTTTCATCCAGTTCCAGTGCCAAATCGGCAGCCAGTTCAAGAAAGCTGAGCATTTGTCCGTCTTTAAAATCAGGAATCTGTTTATTCTGTTTGTTTTTCATGAATGTGTTTCCCCTGAAGCTGTGAAAATTCGGTCAAGGATTTTGTTTTATATTATTTGAATTTATTAACTTTAAAGTTATTTAATTAGCTTTTTTATTTATTCTTACCTCTATTGGGAGAGAACTCTTTTATTATGAAAGCAGCAGTTGATGAAAAGTCAAAATTAATGGAAACCGAAAACGAATCGCGGCTTCTTTTTAAGTTTGCGATGCCTGCCGTTACAGGTATGATTGCCGGTTCTTTATACAATATAATTGACAGGATTTTTATCGGCAACACAGTCGGCTCTTCGGGATTGGGTGCGATTGCCCTCGGTTTTCCCTCAATGCTTTTGATGATTGCCGTCACTTTAATGATCGGTATCGGCGGAGCGGCTAAAATATCCCTAATGTGGGGTGCCAAGCGCAAACATCATGCACAGCAGGCCCTGGGACATTCAGTTTTATTATTGATGATTGCCGGATTGGCAGCTTTTTTGCTGGGAATTTTCGGAGTCGACTTTCTGTTGTCCCTTTCGGGCGCCAGCGAAAATTTGCTTGGCGATGCCAGAACGTATGTCCGAATTATCCTGCTTGGCGGTCCGTTTGCGATTCTTTCTTTCGGGCTTAATTTTTATATAAGGGCCTCAGGTTCTCCATCATATGCAATGGGGACTCAGATTGTCGGTGCCGTATGTAATGTGATTTTTGATGCGCTTTTCATACTTGTTTTTGAATGGGGTGTTTTTGGGGCGGCTTTGGGAACTGTGCTGGCGCAGTTGGTTTCAACATTGTGGGCTGTAAGTTATTTTTTTCGGCCCTCCTGTAATATAAAGATCCGCCGTGAATTTTTACTGAAACCGCGGCTGACTGTTTTATCCGAAATTTTGGCAATTGGACTGCCGTCGGGTATGATTGAACTGGTAATTGTTATTTTTATGACCCTGATAAACAGAGTCATCCAACAGTACGGAGGCGAGATCGGACTTTCGGTTATGGGTATATTTTTAAGTCTCGATTCGCTTTTGTTTTTGCCTGCCATTGCTATCGGTGAGGCAACGCAGCCTATAGTAGGATATAATTACGGGGCGAATAAAATAGAGCGGGTAATAAGGACAATAAAGGTTGGTATTTTGTGGTCTACTGTTTTTTATCTGACCGTTTTTGTTGTCGTTCAGCTTTTTGCCCGCCAGATGGTTAGTGTCTTCAATAGTGACCCCGAGCTTCTCAGTATGGGGATTACCGGTATGAGGGTGGGATATCTGGGGTGTATTTTTATGGGTATTCCCAGTATAACCTCTTCAGCGCTGCAGGGAATGGCAAGAGCTAAGGAAACTTTACTGCTGGCATTTATAAGACAGGTTGTTTTTCTGTTGGGATTTCTTTTCATTCTTCCGCCTATTTTTGGGCTTATTGGTGTCTGGATGGTTTTTCCTTTAGCCGACACCTGCGGCTCGCTCGTAGCTTTGATTTTTCTGTTGCGTTTGCTTCGCGATCTGCGCGGTAAGCAAGCAATGTCATTAAGTTAGCCTTTTTATCGCCGATTTTGCCATCTTTTTGATGTTGACGGATAATTACTGTCTTTCTTCTCACAGAGGCCACGGAGGATAGAGCCAGGGTAAAACTCTCTGTGTTCTCCTCTTCTCTGTGAGAAACCATTTTCTTTTAACTTAGAGCAACTTGATTTAATATAGCCTATACCAATCATTTAAAAATCATCCGGCAATATCCGTGGGTGTAACAGATTAATAATGGTCACGGCATATTTGTGCAGTATTGTCTACATTTTTACAAGTTGCTCTAATGACATTGGGGTCTACTATCCCGGCCAAACAAATGCGTACGATTTGAATGTCTTTTTTGATAGTGGCATTGCCGGACTCTCAAGGGGGGGGATGCTGCCGGCGTAGGCGAAAAAATTGTCTGTGATTGCGGCGGCAAAAGCGGCAAACACATACATCTTAATACAGATCCGAAGACAACGATTCTTCCCAACAATAACAATACACTGATTAAGGGGATGATTTTTGCCAGAAACGGCAACGTTAATGCCAATATCGGCCGCGGAGCGCTGACAATAAGAGGAGGCGTGTTCGCATACGGTGAGAGAAGAGCTGTGGATAATAAAGATAAAGGCGGTAATATCGTCGTCGGTTCTGCCGGCGGGTTTAATATTTTTTATGATCCCGATTACATGAGATTTACATTTGATGATGCTTCGGCTATCGTTGTCAGCTATCTGTACCGCGGCGTATTCTAGCAGCTTTTCCGTCATAAGTTATAAAAGCCGGTGATGTAAATTTTGTTGCCGGCTTTTTATAGTCCCCGATGTCTCTGACAGCCCGGATATATATTGACACCCGCTGTGTGTGATGATATTATCAGAAATAAGGATTTAACTATTTACAAAGGCTTTTTATGAAAAAATATCTCCCTTGGAAAGATTCGGATGCAAATGACCGGGTATTGACTAAAAGTCATGTTTTTGAATCTTTTTTAAATTTTTTTACTAAAGCCACCGGTGCCGCCATTGCGCTTTTCGATTTGAATGGTGCTCAGCTTACTCCTGTCAGCGCACAAAATGATTTTTGCCCGCTGATTTTTTCTTTGAATTCCGAGAAAAAAAGCTGCCTTGGTTTTCATGCTGCAATTGCTGCCGAAGCCCTGAAAAAGCAGGGACTTACAGTGAAAACATGCCCGTACGGTATGGCCTGTTTTGCTTTGCCTGTTGTACATGAAGATTCCGTATATGCTTTGCTTGCGGGGGGAATGCTCAGGGATAAGTCTGCTGTCGTGGATTTTTCTTCGTTGCCTGCAGATTGCTTAAAATTTTTTGAAAAACAGCCGTCTTGTGATTTATTGTTCCTGAAAGAGCAGATGAAGCAGTTTGAAGGAGATTTAAGTAATTCTTTTGATGAGCTTTTTTCTTATTATGATCTTAACTCTTCTGCGAGAAATGCCGTTTCTGTTTTTGATTCGGCTGCCGCTTTTTCAGAGGATGTTGATATCTCTTCATTTCTTTCGGATATAGCATCGAGATTGTGTTTTTATTACGGAACCGATTTGGGTCTTATATTGCTGTGTGATGACCAGTGTTCGGAAATTTCCATGTTTGCCTTTAGTGACAATGTAAAGAAATTGCCTTTTAAGCTCAGTCTTTCCGAGGGCTTTACTTCTATCGTGGCCAAAAGTAAATCTACCGTAGCGGTGGAAGACCTGTCTTCCTTTGAAGCTTCCGGAACTAAAAATTTATTACCCCGCTCAATGCTTGCCAGTCCTGTATTTTTTGAGGGATTGACGATTGGTTTTATTTATTTGTTTGCGATGGATGAGAAACGCCGTTTTACGGACAATGAACGAAAAGCGATTGAGCTGCTTGCTTCTGATCTGGCTTTAGCAGTAGATTATTTGCGCAAAAAAGAGCAGAATATTCTTAGGCATAAATCGCTTAAGCGTTCTGCCGAGAGGCTTCAGGTTTATCTTTCGCAGATGGGTGCGGCTCTGTCGTCGGCTCTTAATTTACACCAGTTGCTGAGAATAATCGTTGATATGGGGATAAAACTGACGGGAGCAACATCGGCAACTCTCTCCCTGATCGAGAATAATAAAGTCGCGATGCAGGTGCATGCCGATTCCGGACATAATCTTTCGTCTTCACCGTCTTTGGTTAACAGAAGCAGCCTTGTCGGATGGTCTTCCGATAAGCCTCTTGATAGCTCCACGGTCTCATCTGAAGCGTGCTACAGGACTTCAAAACAAACCGTTTCCTATCTTGGGATACCGATAACCGTTAAAGACAGTCTTATTGGAGTTTTGAATATTTATTCGAGCGGAAATTCCAAAGATTTTTCTCTTGAAAAACTTGAGCTGCTTGATTCTTTTGCCAAGCAGGCGGGACTTACTATTGAAAATGCACGTAATTACGAAAAGGAGCAGAAAAGGGCAAGGGACGCTTCGCTGCTTTATGAGGCTGTCAGGGCAATAGGACAGACGCTTGATTTTAATGATTTGCTGCGCGTTATTATTACGAAACTTTCGCAAATGGCGCAGGTTGACAGATGTTTGATTTTTCTTTACGACAAGGACAGCAGCAGCTTCTTTTTTGTTTCTTCCTCTGAGGGGCTTTCACAGAAACAGCTTGATTTTCTCAAGGGATTTGTTGTTTCCGTTGAGGAGATACAGCCGGATGTCTGGCAGATGCTGACCTGCGGAGATCCTTTTGTGTTCTCGGGAAGCTCACGTCTGACTGCGGCCTTGAAATTATTTTCCAAAAAATTTCCCGCATCCGGCAGTGCAATGCTGGCGCCCCTGATTGCCAGGGAAAAGGTTCTGGGAATGATTTATCTGTATGACTCGCAGCTTCCAAGGACGTTTACGTCTTATCAGATTGATTTAATAAAAACTATTTCCATGCAAATTTCTGTGGCCCTGCAGCGTGTAGTGCTGATAAAAAAGCAGGAAGAGCAGACAAATCAGCTCAGGGCACTGTTGAATATTTCTTCAATGCTGCCAACTACGCGGAGCCTTGTCAGGGTTGTCAGACTTGTCACGGAAAAAGCGTCTATGCTGCTCAATGTATCTTCCTGTGCGTTGCTGCTTGTTGATGAAAACAACAATGAATTGGCTTTGTATTCCGGGGATAACCTGCCTGGTTCGATAGCCGATGAAAACATACAGAGAAATATTGCCTCAATTGTGATGGGTTCCAAAAAGACGTATATGGATATTGAGCCGGAGAAAATTGCGGATTCCGAGCTGAGAAAGCTGCTTGTCGGCAATGTTGGACATATCGTGCTTATTCCTTTGATTGTTAAGAGAAAAGTTATCGGCGTTTTAAATTTATTTTCCGATGTAGATAAGGCGTTCAGAAAAGATCAACTGAGGTTTTTAAAAAGTTTTGCCGATCAGGCGGCTACTGCGATAAGAAATGCCAGCCATGAAGCTTTTGTTAAAAATAAGCTCAGAGAGCTGGCAATGCTTGTGGAAGCCGGGAAATCAATAAACTCATCTCTTGATTTCAATATGGTGCTTGATTTAATTTCAAGATGTGTGATGCGTTATGTTTCATGCGATGCCATCTCCATAATGCTGATGGAGGAACATAATCACGCTTATGGCTATGAGAGAAGACTGGTCGTCTCTAATGCAGTCGGACTTAACAAACGTTTTACTAAAAAGGTTTTTAATCTGACTGAACGTATTGTGGATGAAGTTGTTGCCGGAAAACATGTGATTCATAATGTGGCTGACGCCCCCGAAGGTGTTTACCCTGATATTTTGCTGGAAATGGGATTTAAAACATTCCTGTCTGTTCCTATGGAATACAGGGGCAATGTTGTCGGTATAATAAATGTCTACAAGCAGGATGTTGCCAACTACAGCGAATCGGATATAAGTCTTTTGTCCATTCTGGCCAACATGGCTGCCAGTGCGATAGAAAATTCCAAATTGTTTGAGCAGCAGCACGCAGTGGCGGGAATATTGCAGTCTATTGTTATGCCGCAAAAAGAGTTTAATTTCCCCGGAGTCGATATTGGCTATAAGTATATTCCGTCAGGCGATATTTCCGGAGATTATTTTGATGTGATCTCGCTTAGCAAAACTAAGTTTGCGATCGTTATTGCCGATGTTTCCGGTAAGGGCCATTCAGCGGCAATATATACCGTCAGAGTTAAGTATCTTTTGAAAGCCTATGCGCTTGCCGGTTATCAGCCGCGTGAGATCCTGTCGATGGTCAATGATTTGATCATTCCTGAAACTGCCGAAGACAAGTTTATCAGTTTGTTTTATGTTGAGGTTGATACGAAGAAAAAAATCATCAAATATGCGTCTGCCGGACATGAACCGCCTGTTTTTTATAGTTCAAAAACGGGAGAGACGAAGCTTCTTGAGACAGAAGGCCTGCTTATTGGTATTGATTATGACGCTATTTTCAGACAGGAAGAGCTGGCATATAATAACGGCGATCTTCTTGTTCTTTACACCGATGGGATTACTGAAGCTGCCTGTGAAAGCGGGGTGTTTTTCGGTATTGACGGAGTTATTGACTTAATTCATAAAAATACCCAGGCACGCGCGCAGACGCTTGCCAATAAGATTTATACTTCAATTCAAAAATACACCGGCCGCCGGTTTTATGACGATTTCTCATTGATAGCCGTTAAGCTTTAGATAAAACAAGTTGGCTGTCTCACAAATTTCTGTCTCTCACAGAGGGCACAGAGACCAACAAAGATAGATACCTGTTTAAAAAATCTTCTGTATTCTCCTATTCTCTGTGAGGAACCTTTCAAAAGCTAGAGCAGTTTAGCAGTTTGCAATTGAACCGTCATACATTTGCCAAACAACCGATATCGGTCAATCCATAAAATACTGGTTCGCCGCGCTGCGCTCGCGATGACGACTACGCCGTCTTTTCCAAAAACGTTTACAGGATTTTAGTGACATATAAAATGCAAATTGCTCTAATAAAAAAGGAGCCGCCTTGGCTCTTAACAAGACAGCCCCTTTTGCTTTTATCTGGAGTTGATGTGATTCCGTTCAGCGTAAACGCGGATCTTTTTCTCTTTCTTCGGAAGTCAGCTCCGTCGGCTTATTGTCATTTTTTGTGATCAGGTTGCCGATGGCTGTTCCTATTTTTGCACCGGCTTTAGTCATTGCTATGTTGCCGATGACGGTGCCGACAACCAACCCGATAGCCCCGCCGATAGGGCCTGCAACAGCAAATCCGGCGGTAACTCCGGCATAAAGCCCCAACATCGAACCTGATACGGATCCGGCGGCCCCGCCTGCTGCGATAGCGATAGCTTTCTTAGCGCCCTTCAGCGTGACTTTTTTCTTTTCAGTATTATTTTCGCCGGCCTTGGTTTCGGTTTCAGTCTGTTCTGTTTTGGGCTTGTCTGCCATTTTGGTTTTATGGAATTTTTTATTAATCCATTTGCCAAGGCGAATAAGTCCCTGTGCCGGGGCGCCTGCGGAGTGTGACGCAACATAATTGGCCTGTTCAGCGGTAATTTCTTTCTTATCAATCGCCTCGGAAAGCGCCTTGCTTGCTCCCTCAATGGCAATGCCGCCGACAGCAAAAAGTTTCGATGCGTAACAGGCGTTGGCCATAAATTTCAGCGAGCCTTCCATCTGCTTTCTTTCATCACCGGTATCAATGCCTTTGCTGAGCTCTTTGGCACCCTTGACCAGATTGCGAACCTGCAGTCCGTATGAAAGAGTTGAGAGTGCTGGTTTCAGTAACGGAATTTTAGAGAACGTTTTGCCGATGAATTTGCCGGTTTCTCTGAAAGCGTCTCTTTCGACTATTTTGTCGAAAAGCCCCATTTTTTCAAGTTCGGCTATTTTTTCATATTTTTCAGGACATTCGGCTTTTAATCTCTCGGGATTTTTGTAAAACTCTTCAAATGATTCGGCGAAATCTTCCAGCCTGTTGTTCTTGGCATACTCCGAAATATGAGGGCCTTTCCCCCAGAGATCGCCCTTGGCACTTTCCATACGGAGCAGGCTGGCAAAACCTTCGCTGTAATCCCTCATGTGACCGAATTCATGGATGATTGTTGATTCGGAGAAGCTGCTCAAGTCGCCGACACAATTTTTAGATAATCCCACAATCTGTGCTCCGGGGAAGGGAATTGCCATTCCGGAAGCTTCCTTCGTAGTGTCATAAAGTAAAGTCAGCTTATCCAGCCATTGGACATGTGACGCCGCCGACACGTCCTTAAGCGGCATTTTGTCTAGAATGCTGTAAGTGAATTCAATCTGTTCTTTCGTGCCGCCGCCAACCGAAGGATAGATAAAGCCCGGGAAAGCGTCTATCGCATTGTCCAGATCATCAAGAACTCCGGCAATCTTGCCGGCAGCACCAATAATTTTTGTTTTCAGTGTCGACTTACTTTCTTCGCCTGTCTCCTGATCTGCAACAGATACGGAGTTTTTCAAATCGGCCAGTTTTTTTGCATCGGCCTGTTCTTTTATGTCTTTGGAAGAACTTAAAGAAATGCTGTCGGAGGCTGCTATTACGGAATTTTCCTTAGCCAGCTTTGTCAGCGGTTCTTTTAAATTGCCGGAAGAATTTATGTTTTGAGATATAACCGGTTTAATCATAACTCACTTTTCCCCGTTTCAATATTTTTTGCTGCCGATATTTCGCTTGTCTTATTATTTTCAACAAATTTATTCATGTTCTCTTCTTTAAGCCTTGCCATTTGTTTTATTGCCGCTCTGTTTTTCAGAGCTTTGCTAAAGTATTTTGTTCCTTTAATTATAATGTCGGTGAGGTTAAGGGCTCCGAGAACAATTGCCGTTGCCGGTCCGCCGATTGTGAAAAAGGCTGTAGCTGCGGCACCTATTGCCAAACTGAGAGCTCCGTCAAGAATTTCTGACTTATTATCATTTCTGATTCCATTGGCCAGATGGTGTCCGCCGGTGAGCAGTTCCGTGCCGGCATAGGCAACACCTAAACCTTTGGCGGCAAGCCCAACCATAGGGTGGGAGAGGGCAGCCGCGACTTTGGTTCCGACAACTTTGGCAACGCTTGAAAGTCCCGTCAGAAATTGTCCGCTTGAAATGGTTGTGCTTGCGGCCAGAGCCAAAGTTCCGCCTGCTTCGGTCCCCAGAACGGTGTCGCCGGTTTTTACGGCTTCTTTCATATCTTTTATGCCGTTATAGAGCATTACCGGTATCGAGGCAGTGGAAATGATACTGGCTCCTGTTTTTGCCAGTTCGCCGAGTTTCGATTCAAGTATAATATCGGCACCGGTACAAAGGACGCTGTGGGCCGCTTCCATTCCAAGACTGACGTTGTGAATGAAATTTTTATCGTTGAGAGCACTTTTTATGACGTTATTGATGCTGAGCATATCCTGGGGCTCATTTTGAATCTCGTCTTCTTTTGCCCGGCTTTCTTTATGTTCCGGATATAAAGGTGCTTTGTTTGTATGTGTGTTTGATATATTGTTGATCATAAAAAGATACTTGGCCTTTTATTTTTGATTTTTAATTATTTAGAAATAATTATAATAGCTCTTATAAATTATTATAATTGATACAGGCAAAAGAGCAACTCTTTTACTGTTGTATTATGTAAAAAATATGTTAATTTTTATCTTTTTTTGTGTGAATGGTGTTCTATATTGTTGCTTTTAGCTGTCGTTTTAATGTATACTTTTTTATAATTTAAGCAAATTTTAGATTGTTGCGGAATGTTTTAAAAGAGGTGGTTCATATGGGGTTTATTTCCAATACGGAAACTGTGGGAAAAGAAAGAAATAAGTTATGCAAGGAGATTGTGGTCTCGATCCGGGAGCTTTTAAAACAAAAGTCTCCTGATGAATTGACAAAAGATCTCGCGGCGTTTATCGCTTTGTCTCTTTTGAGAATTCATGAGACAATCGATATAAGCGTTGAGGCATGGGAGAAGCGTGATTATTGGATAAAGGCAGAACGTTTCCGGCATGAGTGGCAATGGACTTTGCCGATGGGAAATAAGCTTTGTAATGCTGTTAAAAACGATGATCTGGCTGTCATTGCAGTGTCTGTTGCGGAACTTGCCCAAAAACTGGAATCTGTTCATGTCGGGGAAAAGCACCGTTTGGGGCAGCCTTGGGTCGGGGCTTACCGAAAGCTGACCGGGAGTTAACCGTTTGAGATGCAGGAATATGTTCCCGATTCTATCGCAACAATTGAGAATATTGTTTTAAAATCGCGTTTTATCGCGACCGGAGGACCAGCCTTTTCGGTCGATGAAGCGCGATTATTTATTGCTTCGGTTAAAAGCAAATATCCGGATGCGACTCACAATGTTCCGGCTTTTGTTGTGGGCTCGGGAAATAGTGTTATTTCTCACTCAAGCGACGACGGGGAGCCTTCAGGGACAGCGGGTCGTCCGGTATTGGCAGTTCTATCCGGCAGTATTTTTACCAATACCGTAATTGTGATTACACGGTATTTTGGAGGTGTAAAATTAGGCACAGGCGGGCTTGTAAAAGCTTACTCCGAAGCCGCCAGGGCTCTTTTAAATATTTTGCCGAAAGCACAGGCGGTTTTAGTTTCGGAATTGGAAATAGTCCTCTCATATAATTTTTATGACCGCTTTCAGATTGTCTGCCGTAATTATGAAGCTAATATTCTTAAAACTGATTTTGGCACGGATATACTGTCTTTAGTACAAATTCCCGATAAATTAAGAGATTCTTTTGTCAATGAGCTTACCGATTTTTCTTCGGGAAATATACTCATAAACCCTATTGAGGTCGCCAAAACTGTTTTGCTGCGTCGTTAGGCCTGAGTTCATTCGCAGGAAAAAACCGGTTGTCTGTTGTATTTTTCAGATGAGCGGTTTTATTTTTGTATGAGCTATTTTAGATCAACAGGAGGTTTTTTATGGGAAAATTTGTTAATTATAAGGAACTTGGCCTTGTAAACAGCAGAAATATGTTTAAGAAAGCTATTTCCGGAGGTTTTGCTGTTCCCGGTTACAATTTTAACAACATGGAACAAATTCAGGCGATTATTAAGGGATGTGCCGAGAGTGATTCTCCGGTGATTCTTCAGGTCTCTAAAGGCGCGCGCGACTATGCAAATCAGACTCTTTTACGGTATATGGCAATGGGTGCGGTTGAAATGGCTAAAAATGATTTTGGCGCCAATATTCCTATTGCTCTTCATCTCGATCATGGTGATACGTTTGAGCTGGCAAAATCATGTATCGACAGCGGTTTTTCTTCAGTAATGATCGATGGCTCGGCCCATTCTTTTGAAGATAATATTGCCCTTACCAAAAAGGTAGTGGAATACGCACACGAGCATGACGTTACCGTTGAAGGCGAGCTTGGGGTGCTGGCCGGTATTGAAGACGAAGTCTCACATGAAGTCAGTCATTATACCAAACCGGAAGAAGTCGAAGAATTCGTATCCCGCACCGGAGTGGATAGTCTTGCTATTTCCATCGGCACCTCCCATGGCGCCTATAAATTCAAATTAAAACCCGGAGATCCGCCGCCTCAGCTCAGGCTTGATATTCTTGATGAGGTTTCCGTGCGTTTGCCGGGATTTCCGATTGTTCTTCACGGATCTTCATCGGTTTTGCCTGAATACGTGGCGATAATAAATCAATATGGCGGCAAGATGGAAGATGCAATCGGTATTCCTGAGGACCAAATCCGCAAGGCTGCATCGGGAGCGGTATGTAAAGTGAATATTGACAGTGACGGAAGACTTGTCATGACGGCAATGATCCGCAAGGTTTTCGGTGATAAACCGGCTGAGTTTGACCCCAGAAAATATCTTGGACCAGCGAGGGAAGAGCTGGTCAAGATGATTGTCAGAAAAAATAAAGAAGTTTTAGGCAGTGCCGGTCACGGTGCATCAATAATGTCTCTTTAAATATTTGCCCAAATAAACAACAGATATAAGGGCTTTAGAACTGTTTGCCCGGTATAAAAAATACCGGGCAGACTCATCTTTACGGTTATTTTTTCAAGGAGGATTTGAGCTGTTGAAAAAGAGTTTGTTTATTCCTGTATTTACTGTCGCTTTGTTTTTATTATCCGTTTTTCCCGCCGGCGCGAAAACACTGCCGCCGGGCTTTGATTTTCAGGGCCATAGGGGGGCAAGGGGACTTTATCCGGAAAATACGATTCCGGGATTCATGTATGCGGCTGAGCTTGGAGTCACTACTTTGGAACTTGATCTTCAGTTGACTAAAGATGAGATTCCGGTAATATCACATAATCCGCGCCTTGAAAGTTATTTGACAAAATATAACGGCAAATGGATAAATAAAGGCTCCGAGCCGGTTATTGCAAAAATGACTCTCAGAGAGCTGCAGAAATATACTGTAGGTGAAACAGATCCTGATTCCGATTATTACAAGCAGCGCTGTCCGAACCAGACAGTTGTTCCCGGAACCAAGGTTCCCACGCTGGAAGAGCTTTTCATTAACGTAAACCGGAATAATTTCAATCATGTCCGTTTTAATATTGAGCTTAAAGTTTATCCTGACGGGCCGGATGCGCAGTGCAGTGCTGATTTGGAAACATTTGTAAAAGCTGTTATGAAGGTAATTAAGCAATACCGTATGGAGTCCAGAACGACTATACAGTGTTTCGATTGGCGTGTTCTTTTGGAATTTCGCAGGCTTTACAAGGATGAGGTTCTTCTTGCCGCACTGACCTGTGAGCAGCCTGACGAACTATGCCGTCAGGTGGGGGTTCCCGGTTGCTCGCCCTGGATGGCCGGACTTGATATCGACGATTTTGACGGTAATTATGTGAAAGCCGCCAAAGCCGTTTATGCGGATATTATATCCCCTTATTACAAGGAGCTTGACGAAAAAATTATTAAGGAAGCCCATGCTTTAGGTATTAAAGTTATTCCATGGACGGTTAACGACAGAGAAGATATGGAAAGGCTGATTGACTGGGGAGTAGACGGAATTATTACCGACCGTCCCGATATTCTCAAGGAGATAATTCTGGAACGGAAAATAAATATTTAGAGTAATTTTGAATTTTTATAAAACGTAATAAAGGTGCCGTCTGATTGAGAAAAATGAGACGGCACCTTTATTTTTGACAAAGTAAGATTAATGGGAATTATTCAGAGTATCAA
This sequence comes from Candidatus Xenobia bacterium, assembly GCA_031551355.1. GTDB lineage: Bacteria > Vulcanimicrobiota > CADAWZ01 > CADAWZ01 > CADAWZ01 > JAVBNT01. The sequence goes on from JAVBNT010000027.1 coordinate 18,649, forward strand.
AAAAATCTATTATATTTTGTCCTGTCATTTATGTGTGGTGCAGCTTCACCGCAATGACTGTTGTATAGATTGCAATTTTTAAATTTTTTAATGAGCGAAATAGGGTTTGCCGACAGCCTGAATGATGAAAGTTATTTTTGTTTTGCCAGTTTTTCCGCTGCCGTCACCGCTACATCTTTTATTTTTTCCGAGTTTTGTGAGGCGGATGTCAGTATTTCATCGGAGGATACGTTGGTAAGGTGTATTCCGTTTGCATAGTTGTCAACAGAACATATCGCGGCGTATTTTAACCCGAGTTCCTGTGCTATTGTCGCTTCCTGTCCCATCGTCATTCCGACAATATCGGCAAAGTTGCTGAGCATTTTTATTTCCGCTTTTGTTTCCAGGCGCGGACCGATTGTCTGTACATAGGTGCCTTTTTCTTTTATTTTGCAGTCCAGTTCTTTGGCACACTCTATTAATACAAGCCTTAGTTCTTCGTCCAGCTCCGGGGTTATGTGAACAACGCTATCCTTGAAAATAGTTGACTGATTCCATAAATTTATATAATCATCAGGAACGACGAGAGTTCCCGGCAGTAAGGAGCTGTGAAGGCTGCCAACCGAGCATACGCCGATAACATACTTTACTCCGGCTTCTTTTAAGGCAAGCATATGTGAGGCATGATTTATTTTGTGAGGAGGTATATTGTGGTTCATACCATGTCTTGATATGAAGGCGATCTTTTTCGATACTGTGAGTTCTACATTTCCATAACAGTTTTTTATTTCCGTAGGCTTTGCCTTGGCAAAAAGCGGCGATTTATAGAATAAGGTTCCCCCAATAATGCCAACAGTGCTTTTCATAACATTCTCCTTGTTTTTACGATTTTCTTATCGGAATAAAATATGAAAATATTCGATTCGGCCGGACTTTGCTTAAAATTAAGAATACCGTCCGCTTTTTGATCTTTTTCTGTTTTTTGCCGGCAACATCCTCTTGTTATTTGCCCTGTTGCTAGCGGAGGATTTCCTTTTATTTTGCTGAATTAGTTATATTCCGAAAAAAATGTAATATAACTGTTGAAATGGACTTTGTTGTGGAGTGTTGCCTGTGGATAAGGACAAAAGAGAAAATATCATAAAAAAATACCTTGAAGAGTTTACGCAAAAAAGGACCGATCCGATTTTGCCGTTGTATATAGGTGTTCTTTATCTGGCCTCCAATGATTATAAACAGTCTGTTTCATGGTTCGTTAAATCTTCTGAGACGGATAAAGCATTTGCTCCGGCTCACTTTTTCTGTGCGATGGCAAGTCTTTGTGACGACAGCTATGATGTGGCTTTGCTTGAAGGTGAGTTGTTTCTCAGGTATGCCAAAAATCCCTTTGAATATTACAGGAATCTTGATTTTCCTTTTGAATTTAATGTTGCCAAAATACGCTCCAAATCGATTTCAAGGGCTAAACATAGAAAAAAAGTTTTACCCGCTGATATAAACGCCGCTTATCTCGCCGGACTTACGTATGCTTTTTGGGGAGAAGATGACTTCGCGCTTGAGAGTTTTGAATCGGTTCTTGAAACGGAAAGCCTTCCTTCAAGATTTTTAATGGTTTTGTCGGAACTGTATCTGAAAAATAAGCGCTCAGAAAGAGCGCTTAGCACTCTTAAACGTCTTTACCGTCAGGAAGGTGACTCTCTTGGCGTTACATTGAAACTGGCGGAACTGTATCTGCAGATTAAGGATTTTTCCCGGGCTGTTCCTCTTTTACAGAAAGCTTTTGAAATGAAACCCGCAAGAGCGGCAACCCTTGTGGACCTTGCCGTTGCCTACCGGGGGGGCGGCAAGCCTGATGTTGCCCAGGAAGTTCTTACCGATGCTTTGTGTCTGGATGACGGGCTTGTTTCCGCATGGTTTGAGTTTGGCATCCTGTGTGAAGAGTCCTTTCTTTGGGATTCGGCAATTAAATTCTTCGGCAAAGCACTTTCTCTAGAGAGTGATTTTGGCGATGCATATTATCATATAGGCCTGATTTACAAGCGTCAGGGGCATAACGATTTGGCCGTTCCGGCCTTTTACAGAGCGAGCCGCTATCTTAAGGATAATGCTTCGGTACACTACCAGCTTGCGGAAACTCTGATGGCCTTAAAGGAATTTGAAGAAGCGGCAATAGAGTTTTTGCAGGTAATAAAAAAGGATCCGACAGACGTCTATGCCTATATGAATCTGGGAAGATGCCTTACCAGTGCCGGGATGTATGACGAGGCTTCCTATTGCCTGAATAAAGCTCTTTCCATCCAGAAAGATTTTATTGAGCCGCATTATTATCTTAGTCTGAATTATCTCATCAAAGGAAATCTCAAGGCTGCCAGAGAATCGCTTTTATTTTTTGTCGGACAAAAGCCGCAGGATACGTATGCCAGATTTACTCTCGGCAATGTGTATATGCGCCAGGGCGAGTATGAGTCTGCCGTCAGAGAGTATATGGAAGCCATCAGTCTTTACCCGGACCATCCGTATGCCAGGTTTAATCTGGCCGCCAGCTATGCCTGTGCCGGTAAATATGAGCAGGCGCAGAAAGAATTCTCCCAGGCCCTTCATCAGAACCCGCCCGAATCGGAAGAAGAGATGATTATTTTTGCCGTTCTCGGAAGCTATCAGAGTATTTTGCAGCGTCTTGCCGGGGCTGTATCGGAATTGAACGTTTATTTTAAAAGGTATAATGAGGCCAAAGACCGCTTTCAGGTTGAAGAAAAGATTAAAAACAGGATTGCCGATTTGTTTAAAAAAGTTTTGCCGGAAAAAATCGCTGAAGATCTTATTTTAACCGAAAAAACCGATGAAGGAATCGAAGATGAGCAGCGTATGGTGTCGGTGCTTTTTTCCGATATCAGGGGATATACGGATCTGACGGAACGTTCGGGGGCAACAGGCGCGATGAAGTTTCTTAATGACTACTATAAGCTTGTTTCCAAAGTTATAGAGGAGTATTCAGGTACTTTGCTTTATTTTCAGGGAGATGCACAAATGGTTATTTTCGGGGCTCCCCAGGATGATGAAGAGCATGCTGTGCACGCCCTTCAGGCGGCACAGGCAATAAAAGCCCAGGTGGCAAAAATGTCGGTTGCCGACGGCAGCAATGTCACGGAGCTTTCAATCGGGGTTGCCACCGGGGAAGTCGTCATGGGGTTTATTAATGACGGTATGAGGCTTCAGTATACGGCAATAGGCGATGCCGTTAATATAGCTTCAAGACTCCAGGCTTTAAGTAAGGAGCACGACTGTTCTATATTGATCGCCGACTCCACTTATCAGAGTGTTAAGGATAATATGGCCGAGATACGGTTTCTTGATTCGGTTAAACTTAAGGGAATTGCCGAAGCGATGAATGTATATAAACTGGAAACCGCATACGAGGCCTAGTTTTATAATTTTTTATTTAAGGACGGTTTAAGCAAATGGGAAACAGACATAGTTACCTGCCTCTTGATTTCTTGATGGGGCTTTTTAAAACTCCCCATATACTTACGAGAACGATGAGTGCTCTCGTCAAGAAACATGGGTCGGTAAAATATGACTATAATTTTTTGGCGGGAAAAAGCAATTCACTCAACCAGATAAGCCTTAAAATTACTAATTTATGTAATTTAAGGTGTAAAATGTGCGGTCAGTGGGGAGAAAAAGGTTATAACCTTACAAAACCCAATTCCGAGTTAAAAGAAGTTGTGCCGCTGGAGATTTATAAAAAAATGGTTGATGATGTGGCGCATCTTAAACCGCTGATCTATATATGGGGCGGGGAACCGTTTTTATACCCGGATCTGATGCCTTTGACAAGTTATATGAAAGAAAAGGATTTTATTCTTTCGATCGTAACCAACGGCGTCAAGCTTCAGCAACATGCAGAAGAAATTGTCGACAAAAAGTGGGAAGCACTTATGCTTTCGCTTGACGGACCAAAAGAAATTCATAATGAAATAAGAGGTTCAAAAGACTGTTTTGATACATTGGCAAAGGGTATTGAGACTATTCAGACGCTTAAACGTAAGAAAAAGAGTACTCTCCCTTACGTAATGCTGCTGGTAACCGTATCAAGAGACAATGCCCATATTCTCGATCAGATTTTCGATATTGCCAAGGAAGTCGGAGCCGATTGCGTCGTTGTTTATTATGCATGGTTTACCAATGAAGAAGTAGGGCAGAAACACACCGAGATTTTCCAGAAACATTTCGGTTGTGAGCCTACAGCATGGAAAAGCTATGTTCAGCCGGTAGACCGTATTGATACGGCTGCCCTGCAGGAATCGGTCAAAAAGATAAAATCGAAAAAATATCCTTTCCCATATCTTTTTATTCCCGATCTGCCGATAGATGATATCCCGACATATTATAATGAACCGGCCAATTTTATGGGCTACGGCAAATGCATTGCCCCGTGGATGGCGGCGGAAATTATGCCAAACGGCGATATGTCCCCTTGCCGTGATTATCCCGATTATATTGTCGGTAACCTGATGCAAACCCCGATAATGGAACTTTTCAACAATGATAAATACCAGAAGTTCAGAACCGCGCTCAAGGAGTGCGGCGGCACTTTCCCGGTTTGTGCTAGGTGTTGCGGTCTCATGGGCTTCTAAAAAGCTCTTCATTTAACGAATATGCGTCGCCAAAGCGGAGTCGCCCTCGTTCGACGTAGTTGATCTACGCCTTACTCGTGGCGCTCCACTTTGTCTTAGCCTCTCCGTCAAATGAAGAGCTTTTTTCTTTTAAAGGAATGGGTATGTGTCATCAAATCCAAGTTGCTCTCACTGCGACGTAGTGACCTACGCCTCGCTCGTAGCACTTGGATTTGCTTTAACATCGTAAGTGTCAAACCAAAGACACCTGTCAATTTTGTTGTAAATATTTTAAGATCCTCTTATCTAATGATGGGAGGTTTTTTATGTCAACGATAAGACGTGAAGAGCGTTTGAAATTGATCAGTGAGTTTCAAAAATCTAAT
>JAVBNT010000002.1:0-145459 GCA_031551355.1 Candidatus Xenobia bacterium
CGCCACTAACTCGCCCTATGTATTGCTACACAGGGTCCGTCCGTTCGACTTGCATGTGTTAGGCACGCCGCCAGCGTTAGTCCTGAGCCAGGATCAAACTCTCCATAAAATTCTTTAAAACATTACATCTCATCGCTGAAATGTAACGGATTTTACGAGTTTAACCCCGCACATTATTTATTACTATTCGTTCTCTCTATTTAGTTCTCAAGTTACACGCTGCACCACTGTTAACCGCCTGATTAAAGGCCGGTTGTCCGAGGCGCAAGAAATATACTACCATGCAAAAACACTCTTGTCAACACTATTTTGAAAATATTTTTAACTTATTTTTAATTGCCTGCACAGAGCCAATTTTTTAGCAACAAAACAACACACGACCAAACTATCGGCATATTATCAATAACATATACTAATCAAACACCACATGCAAACAAGCTCTGTTTGTAAAGACGGGAAGACTTTCCGACTACAGACCATGCAGCGTCATACCAAAAAAAATGCGGAAACATATAAATTCTAACAGGCAAACAATTAATCCGCCTTACTTTTGCGCATAAAAGCCGCAATATAATCACTCTTTTCCATTAATATAAACGAAATCAATCCCGCAAAAATAACAAAACTTGAAACCGTGTACATTATATTATATCCGTAAGAATGCGCTACAAAACCAAATACAAAACTACCGCCAAAATTACCACAGTCAATCGCAGCGTTAAACAAAGCACTGCCCGAACCTCTGTCAAGCAGACCGGCTCTCTCCAACAGCAAAGCATTCATCGCCGGATAAATCAGACCATGTGCGGTTCCCATTAAAAAACCTATAACACCCGGAAAAACAGCCGTTGCCGGAAAAGCAAGTGCTAGCTGTCCCAGGGACTGCAAAAACACGCCGGGAAAAATAACCGTCAGACGCCCGAATTTATCGGCAACCGTTCCGGTAAAAAGCCGGGTCAAAACAGCAGCCAGTGCATAATAGGGAAAAAATGACGCCGAAGTAAAATTGCCGATCGACATTATATAAACGGAAACAAAATTATTGACAACACCCATCGAGACACCAAAAAACAGCGAAATAAATGCCACTCTGGCAACAAGTTTATTTTTAAGGATACCGACAAACCCTTTCCTTTTGCCGGCACTTGTTCCGCGCGGCTCCGTAGGCTTTAAAAACAGAGAAATAAGCAAACCTAAAAAAGTTATCAGGGCCGCGGCAATATAAAGTGCGGAATAACTCCCGCCGTACATCCGCAAAATAAGCTCGCCGCCAAAACTTCCGGAAGCATTGGCAGACAAACCGGCAACACCAAAAATACCGATACCCTCGGCAAGACGGTCTTTCGGGGAGAAATCCGCCACCCATGTCCAGATAGCCGTAAAATACATGGCATAGGCAATACCATGCAGGCATCTGACCGCAAAAAGTAAAAGCGGGCTTGTGTATACCGGCAGCAAATAAAGAAGAATACATAACGCCGACAAAAGCGAACCCAGTAAAACAAATCTCTTACGCCCATATTTATCGAGCCACTGTCCGAATAAAGGACGGAATATAAATCCGGAAAAAACAGCGACTCCCATCACAAATCCGATAAATGAATCAGAGCTGCCGTTACTTTTAAGCGCCACAGGAAAAAGCACAAAAGACTGGTTCGCCGTACATATAAAAAAGAAGCTGACTACTGCAGCAACATAAGGAACAGAAAGCATAAAGCTACGTTTATTATTCAAAAATAGCCTCCGGCAGGCAAAAACAACATTTTCCTAAAAATAAAAAAAGACCCCGAAGACGTAATTCTCCAGAGTTTGTATTATATACCGGTGATCGGGGTCGAACCGATACGAGATTTAAGTCTCCCAGGATTTTAAGTCCTGTGCGTCTGCCTATTCCGCCACACCGGCATAAAAATACTTCTTTATTATAATGATTTTTGACAATCTGTCAATCTGTATTTTAAACAACTTCTATACAAAAATCAGGACAAACCGATGCGCAATAAGCACACAAAACACATTTTTCATGCTCCACCGCCGCCTTATTGCCGACAATGCTTAAAGCACCCTGGGGACACCTCTTAACACATGCACCGCAACCGGCACAACTGTCAAATTCAATATTGAGCATGCGCCGCTTACCGTTGATCATCTTTAACAAATCGTCAGGGACAGGATTTTTTTCCATCAAAAAAATGTTCATCCTCAGCTCCTCGGCACTTTGGGCTCCGACAACAACAGAGGAGACAAAAGGCAGGTCCGATATATAATCAAAAGCCTGTTTGGTTTCCCGGAAAAAATGTCCGCCGCCCAGAGCCTTCATGATGAGTATTCCCTTATCGTTGCCGTAAGCGCGCGCAAGGGCATCTTCCATCTCTTCCCTGCTGCCGTCAACGATTCCCAGACCTTTATAGTTAAGAATCGCAAAAATGACGTCAATATCTTTGTTGCCGGAAGCAGCATTTACGGCCCGTATATGATGAGTGGATATGCCAATTGATTTTACAAGCCCGCTTTCTCTGGCATCAATCAGACAGTCCAAAGCCCCTTGATGTCCTTTTAACGTCAATTCGGATTCCTGCTGGTGCAGCATGAACAAATCTATATAAGATCTGGATAATCCGTCAAGGGCCCCCTTTAAAGAAACGGCCATTTCATCATAGTCAGCCGCATAAGACTTGGAAACAACAAAAGAGCTTCCATCCTCGGGAAGCTCTGCTTTTTTTATATGTTCGTAAGTTCCGTAAATTTCCGCCGTATCAAAACAGTTAATGCCCATTCCCAAAGCATCGGTTATAAGCTTTGAACCGTCATCCGGGGACATAACTTTCTGTAAGGGCCCCATAGTCAATGTTCCAAGTGACACTACGGAAACATTCATGCCTGTTTTTCCAAGCGGCCGAAAAATCATCGGTGACCTCTCATTTATCTGGGGCGGCTCCGCCCTCTCTTGTTCTCTGTATTGCGCTTCAGATCAAGCAATCTCTCTTCACTTTCTTTCATAAACCTTGACAGCTTATCTTCAAAACTCATCTTACCGTCACTTGATGTATGCTGACGTATCTGATTTTTTTGCGGCGGTTTTTGAGGCTGTTCCTGAGTCTGAGGCAACGTCTGTTTTATAGACAAATCATATTTACCCTTGTCATTTACTCCGAGAATTTTAACATTTACCTTATCATTTTCTTTGACAAATTGCCGGATATCCTCAACAAATACCGACGAAATTTCAGATATGTGAATCAATCCGCTTTTTCCTTCCGGCAAATCCACAAACGCTCCAAATCCCATGACACCTGTAACAACACCCTCTACAACCGAACCAATTTCAAGGCTCATGATTCCTCCACTATAATGACGGACAGGGATTAGCTCTATTACCCTGTATTACAGACAAATTAGCAAACTGTAAATACATTTTACCACAAATTCCTCAAAAGCCATAATACCGGATATTCAAAGCAATCAGCGGCCGAAAATATTATTCCATATTTTCTGAAACCATCCTTCGGAAACAGCCTGATCGTCATTAACCGGAGGACTCTTCGCTTCTTCGGAAGGTGCCTTCTCCGACTTAGGAATATCTGTTCCAACCGTACTTTGGGACTGGGCCTTCTTTTTATCATCATTGACAACAACAAACGCAACTTCCGACGGCTTTATCAAGCCCAGTTTCTCACGGGCTACAGACTCAATGCCGCTTTTTGTCTTCAGATAAGTTATCTGCTGTTGAAGCAGTTCATTTTCATGCTGCAGTTTGTCATTCTCGGACTTTAAAGCTTCAAACTGGGAAATTTTATCCTTATATTCCCTGGTTTTCAAAGCGTAATTCTTGACAAAAATAAAACCTGAAAAAAAAGCAAATAGAGCAGCTATTACAGCGTACATAAAAAACTTCGAATACACGCCCCTGCCAGAATTTCCCGTTTTTTTACCGCTGTTTTCCCTATTTTCTTCTTCTTTCGTTTCTTCTTTTGTCTCTTCAGAAATATCCATAATTACTCACCGGTTAAATCAATATAAAAAGCGCAGAAAGAACGCCCTAGCTCTTTTGCTGGTATGAAACTATGCCTGTTCGCGAATCAATAGTAACAATCGTTCCGTCCTCGATCTTGTCAATAGCGGACGGAATTCCGTGAATTACAGGAATATCAAGATCCTCCATATCCGATGACAGCCGTTCCACACAAATAATACCGCCAAACCCATGAAGATCCGCTCTGTCAAGAAAAGCAAGATTCTTTACTAATAGTATATCACCGCTGCATTTTTTAGCAAGAAGTTCATCTTTTGTCGCAACAATACAGGTTTTTCCCGAAGCCTTTCTATAAGCACCGGCCCCTACTCCCCTCAAAACCGACTCATTTATTACATGTAAAATGATAGTGTTAGTACTGGCGTCTATTCCATCAGGAAGTCCTGCCGTCAGAACAACAAGATCACCTTTACCGACCATTTTACTCTCCATTGCTTTTTTCCCGGCAGCAACAAGTAATTTACCGAACTGTTTTTCGCCGGAAACAATGATAGGGAAAACGCCCCAGAAAAGTATCAACCGTCTTCTGACCCGCTCTGATTCGGTAACCGCCAGGACAGGCTGTTTCGGCCGGAAATGGCTGATCGCCGTAGCAGTTCTGCCAGAGGTTGTGAAAGCAAATATCGCCGATGCCGACATCTGGTAAGCCATCTCACAGGTCGCCAGACTTATGGCCGCAACGGCATTATGTTTTTCCGGAATAACGGTCAGGATTGAATCATACGAAAGCGTTTCTTCCGTAAAAGAAGCTATTTTAGACATCGCCGCAACGGCTTCAACAGGATAGAGTCCCGAGGCAGTTTCACCCGAAAGCATCACCGCGTCAGTACCGTCGATAATTGCATTGGCAACATCGGTAACCTCCGCTCTTGTAGGAGATGGATTGCGAATCATCGAGTCCATCATTTGTGTCGCAGTTATGACCGGTTTACCTTTACTGCGGCACAGAGAAATAAGTTTCTTCTGGATAACCGGAACCTGTTCAAAAGGAACCTCAACTCCCAAGTCTCCTCTGGCAACCATAAAACCGTAAGAGCGATCCAGTATGGCATCAATATCATCAAGAGCTTCCGGTTTTTCTATCTTGGATATTATCGGTATAAAATGGCCGTTTTTGGACATTATTTCATAAGCAGGCAAAAGATCGGCAGACTTTCTGACAAATGATATCGCAATAAAATCGACATTATTATCAATACCGAACTGCAAATCTTTAAGATCTTTTTCCGTAAGCGACGGAACCGATAATGTAGCCCCGGGAAAATTTACACCTTTTTTAGAGCTTATATAACCGGGATTAACGACTCTGCATTCTACCTTATTATCAAAAACATTAAGCACAGACAGCTCTATAAGCCCATCGTCGATCAAAACCCTGTCTCCGGGCTTTACTTCCTTAGACAAATTTTTGTATGTAACCGTAGCACCATCCACAGTCCCCGGAACATCGTCTTCATACAAAGTAAAAATCGCACCACGTTCAATAGCCAGCGGTCCGTTTTCAACCATGCCAAGTCTTATTTTAGGGCCGCATAGGTCCTGCAAAATGGCCACAGGAATATCGAGCTCCGAAGATATGGCCCGCACTTTGTCGATAACATCCTTATGTGATTCGTAAGAACCATGTGAAAAATTTAAACGGGCAACATTCATTCCTTCCAGAATGAGTTTTCTCAATATAGCCTCATCACTGCATGACGGCCCTATCGTACATACAATTTTAGTCCTTCTCATAATTAGCGGATCCTTTCCTCATAAACTCCCATTTTACGGAATTTCTCATATCTCCTCTTCAACAGTTCCTGAACAGGAAGTCCTGAAAGCACACAAAATAAGTCGGAAACTTCTTTTTTAACAGCCTTATAAACGGCCTGCGGATCGTGATGAACGCCGCCAAGCGGCTCGGAAATAATTCCGTCGATAAGATTCAGGCGCTTCAAATCCATCGCGGTAATCCTTAATGCAGAAGCTGCATTTTCGGCTTTTTTTGCATCGCGCCACAATATTGAGGCGCAGCCTTCCGGAGAAATTACAGAGTAAACAGCATTTTCAAGCATCAAAACCCTGTCACCCACGCCCAGAGCCAGCGCGCCGCCGCTGCCGCCTTCACCGATAACCATCACAACGACTGGAGCCGGAATCTCAAACATTGCGGCAATATTCGAAGCAATAGCCTCCGATTGACCACGCTGTTCGGCCTCAAGTCCCGGATAAGCTCCTGGAGTATCAACGAGCGTAAGCAGCGGAAAACCAAACTTGGAAGCAAGATCCATCGCTCTTCTGGCTTTTCTAAAGCCCTCGGGCGACGGCATGCCAAAATTGCGGGAGATATTTTCAGCGGTGTCCCTACCCTTCTGATGACCAACAACAACGGCAGTTATATTTCCAAGAGAAGCAAGTCCGGCAACAATTGCCGGATCATCACCATGCCTGCGGTCTCCCTTTATCTCAAAAAAGGAGTCAAACACATTGTTTATATAGTCCATTGCCGTGGGGCGCTTAGAGTGCCTGGCCAAAATAACCCGATCCCAGGCGGTTAAATTTTCGTATATATCACGCTTTAAAATCGCAGCCTTCTTTTCAAGTGAAGCTATCTCTTTGGAAAGGTCTACTTTACAGCTGCTGTTTATGCCTTTAATAGCCTCTATTCTCTCCTCAAGCTCTTTTAAAGGTTTTTCAACTTCAAGAACGATACTATTCATTTATTTACAAACTCCTTTAAAAAAACTCAACACATCGATCAAAGTCTGACGTATTTCAAGCCTCGGCACAACAATGTCGGCAAAACCATGTTTCATTGAATATTCGGCGCTTTGAAAATCAGGCGGGAGTTTCTGCCGTATAGTCTGTTCAATAACTCTGGCACCGGAAAAACCGATAATAGCCTTTGATTCGGCAATAGTTATATCTCCCAGGGAAGCAAAACTTGCGGAAACACCGCCGGTCGTCGGATCCGTCAGAACAACAATATAAGGAACACGGGCTTCGCGCATTTTATTTACAGCAGCAGAAGTCTTAGCCATTTGCATCAAAGCAATGACGCCCTCCTGCATTCTGGCTCCACCCGAAGCGGTAAACACTACCGCCGGAATTTTGTTTTTAATCGCAAGTTCAAAAACCCTTACAAGCTTTTCGCCAACAGCACTCCCCATACTTCCGCCCCTAAAAGAAAAGTCCATAATACCAAGCGATACAGGGATTCCCTCCACCCTTGCCGTTCCGGTAAGAACAGCATCGGACAAATCCGTCTTTCTGCTGTCATCTTCAAGTTTTTCCATATATTCACGCCCAAACTCAAGGGGGTCTACAGAGAACAATTTTCCGTCGGTTTCCCTGAAAGTCCCCTGATCAAAAACCATATTGAGTCTTTCATAAGCCGTCATCCGATGCTGAAAACCGCACTTAGGACAAACTTTAAAATTCTCTACAAAATCCACCTCATAGATAGGATTATTACAGGAACCGCACTTTATCCACTGGGACGGATTGCCGTGGACCGGTGGTTTGGCATCAAAAAATTTCATAAAACCCTCTTTCATAAACCATAGCAAATGTAACTCACAACCGCTACGGGCATCCCCTGGGACGCCTCCATTATAATAAAATACTAAAATCATGCAAAAATCACATAAATTCTAACAAATCCCGTTCGCTCACAAGCGGCCAACAAAAAACCTTGATACAATAAAAAATTTTTAATCATTTTAAAGTTTTAGGGAATTTCCATGCCTGATAAAGAAATCCTTCTTAATATTGAAGGCAACCATGTTAAAAACTAGAATACGTAGTTATATATAGTTTAAGGAGATTTGTTTTATGAATAAAAATTATGGGTTTATCCTTTTAAGCGTTTTGCTGACGTTTTTGGCAATGCCTTGTTTTGCAAATGAAACCATGAATTTCAAATGCGGGAAAAAGCTTGTACTGCCTGATGGATTCGAAAAGATGGAACAACAGGGAAAACATACGGCGTATATGGACAGTAAAAATGCAAACATAATTATAGAAGAAACAGATATGGGTGCCGATTTTCAAAAAGAAAACAACTCTGAGTTTGCAAGTATTTTAGAAGCAGCCTTGATTAAAGCATTTAAAGACAACGGTCACAAAGTCGTCTCTTCCGAAAAAAGAGTAAGCCGCAACGGCTACCCTCTTCTGCTTCTTACGCTCGAAAAACAAGTCGGGACAAAAACGGCTTATCAAAAAGCTATTGTCATCGCTGTTGACAGCTATCAGATAATTACATGTTTAACCTGCACCAAAGAAAGTGCTGGCGAATATACTCAGGTAATATCAATGCTTGAAAGACAATTTTATGGGTTTTAGAACAATTTGCACTTATACGGCACTAAATTAAGAGAAAAAGAGTTTCTCACAGAGAAGACGGAGAACACAGAGAGTTTTACCTAGTGTTTTTTTTCTCCGTGGTTTCTGTGCCCTCTGTGAGGGACAGACAGAAATATCCCGCGACAAGTCTGACATTGTTTTCAATACCTTACAGAAGAAAAGCAATTCAAACGGGCGGAGATGCTAAGTAAAAAACAATTTCTATGAGTGAAGCGCAGGTTTAGAGAAATTGGTTGCGACGACGCAGATTCGCCTATAGTAACCGGAAAAAATAATCGTCGTTTCAGGCAATACTGCGCAATCCGTTCATTGTCATTACGAGGAGCTGAAAGCGACGTGGTAATCCAGTAAAATATAAATAGCTCCTGGATTGCCACGCCTGCGGCTCGCAATGACGTTAAGCTCGAATCAAGTCGAATTTTTTCCGGTTACTATAACTCCTTATCCTTAAAATAGAAAATTAACTCAAAACAAGGTCAGACAATGGAGGGCGATTACGCCTTGAGCTAAGCGTAGACTTACTACGTGTGCGAAAGACGATAATCGTTCTACATTGTATCACCGCAGTTTTCAGTTAATTTTCAGGTGGATGATTTCTTTTTCGCACACTATCCGCAAATAATTATGCTGAACCCCCTGCAGCAGGGAGCCGTTTGACTGCTTTAAAAGCAGTAACCGGGTCTCGTCGGAAATCAGCCATAAATTTCCATTAGACAGTGATACGGCAAAAGCATTGGCACAGATGGGATAAAAATTTACAACCGGGACATTTTGCTGGAAAGTGTAAAATATTCTTTCACTGCCATCGGCAAGGTTTTTAAGAATCAGATCAGTGCCGTAATTTGACTTACGCAGAAAGGCAATATTTTTATCATTATACATAAATACCGGTTTTTCTCCCTTAAACGAAAAAACCGTTTTTTGGGAACTTACATCACAGACAGAAAAAGCACCGCCGGATCCATAAACAACTTTATCTCCATTTGCGGAGACAACGGCTGTAGAACCCTTGCCGATCTTTTGTTCCAAACCTCCCTGAACCTTATTCCAATAGACATATCTCGCTCCTTTATCGGCTCTGATATATACCAGATGCTGGCCGAGTGAAGACCAGGAGAAAGAAACATCCTTCACGTCGGCGGAATCGGGAATCGAAGATATCAGGATCGTCTTTTCGTTAAAATTGCCTACACAAAGGGCACCGTTGAGCAAATAAGCATATCGGTAGCCGTCGGGAGACCATACCGGCGATGATATTGAATAGTTGCGGCCCCATCTGTTTATCTGGGGGTTGCTCCTGTCATCAGGAACCGGCAGGGATTCTGAGACTTTGCACTGTTTCTGAACGGAAAAAAATCCCACAATATTCAAAGAGCCATGAAACGGTGATTTTGAAGGAATTACAGACATCAACAATTCCTCATCGCTGGAAATGGAGCCTTTTCTTGCTAAAGGAATTCTCTGCGCCACCTTAAGTGATTTAGGCAAATTAGACTGTCTGAGCTTGACGTTTTCCTTAAGCAGGCTAGTAAGAGGCAAAGCTTTTGAAGACTCATAAAGATTCTTCTCCCTAAGCTGGGCAGCATTTATTTCCTGATAAAAACGGCCGTAAACGGAAAGCCATTTGTCTGCAGTTGTATCGGAAAGCTCCATTATCAGAGCATCAAGAAGCTGTTGATAAGTGGTGCAGGCCAACATGTGTTTGCCGGCCTTTGATTCGGAAGAAGCCTTTGGCAAAAATTTTTTCCGGTAGAGAGTTATTGACGCGTTTTCATTAGCCGATATTTTATCAGTCGGTTTTGTCAGATTTAGAAATGATTTGGATGCTGTAACGGCAAAGGACGGAGCCGCCAAAAAAAGGATCATAACAATAGCAGTAACAATTACCTTCATAAAAAACACCTCCTTCCAACAAGCTCGGGAAAATCCCGGATAAAATTACCGGACAAGAAAAACATATCAGTAATACAGGCAAACTATCTGGAGACGCTCTTTTTCAAAAGACGGAGACTGTTTTCCATCTCATTAAGTTCCTTGCCGTAAGAAGACCAGTCACCATCCTTCAAATGCTCCTTAGCTCTATCATAATGCATTGAAGCATCCAAAATCAATTGCTTTAGTGAAACATCTGCAGAATTATCCTTACCGTCATCGGGTGCAATACCAGACTGCGAATTTTTACCGACACCAAAAACAACGCCCAGTGAAGCCTCTAGGGTATCCTCCATCGCGACTTTGTCACCGTAAACGACAAAAATCTTTTTCAGCTGGGGAATTTTACCTTTGGCTGCAGCCAGAAAAAGAGGCTCTATATAAAGGATTGAATCTTCAATCGGTATTGCCAGCAGACTGCCTCTCATTACCGTAGAGTCACCCTGATTCCACAGTGTAAGCTGCTTAGCTATTTCCGGGTCCTGGGCTATCCGCGAATTTATCTGAGTCGGACCAAAAGTCAGCTTATCCTTTGGCAGAGTATAAACAATCACCTGCCCATAATCGGGGGCATCACACCGGGCGGCCATAATGGCAATCATATTTGACTTTCTGGCCGGAGAAAACGGAGTCATCAGAACAAATTCCTCATTAACGCCATGAGGAGGAGGAAGCTTTAATATCGTATAATAAGGCTCCATGCCGTCAAAAGCAATTTTTGTATTCGGCTCGGTTTTTTTGCCTCCATGCTCAGACTGCTCGGGAATTTTCCATAGATCTTCCTGATTGTAAAAAATCTGCACATCCTTCATATGGTATTGCGCATAGACTGACGACTGAAATCTAAACATATCTT
Organism: Candidatus Xenobia bacterium; assembly: GCA_031551355.1. GTDB lineage: Bacteria > Vulcanimicrobiota > CADAWZ01 > CADAWZ01 > CADAWZ01 > JAVBNT01. Next base: position 11,169 of record JAVBNT010000002.1, read on the forward strand.
CCGGATAACGTATGTGTGATTTCAAACCTGCCGGCATCTGCTCTATCGGCTTAAAAAGCCCTTTGTATATTGCTGAATAAACGGATATGAGCGGATCTGATTTATCGGATATGTAAAAATCAACTTTGCCGTTATAAGCGTCGATTACAGCTTTAACAGAATTACGCAAATAGTTTACGCTGCCAAATTTTTGTGAATAGGGATAATTTGATGAAGTCATATAACCATCTATTATCCAGTAACATTTTCCATCGGCGACAACCATATACGGATCGGAATCATAATCAATATAAGGCGCAATTTTTTTGACCATGCGCTCAATATTTCTGTCGTACAGGATGCGGCTTTCGGCAGTGCTCTCCGAACTCATCAAAATCTTAAGCTCCCCAAAATAAGCGGCAAAGAGCAAACGTTTAAAGACATTGTCAAGCTTAACACCGGCACTTCCTTCATAAGAACAATAGACATTGTCATCACCGGCCGGATAATCAAACTCCTTTACTTTGGAGTTTACAATACAATATGAATCGGTTATTTCACCGAAATATATCTCCGGACGGGTGATTTTTATATCAATATTGGAAACCGGCGGAACATCCTTGATGAAAAATTCCGGAAGTCCGTCAGGCGAAACCTGATTAACCGGAGCAAGACATGCACCGTATCCATGCGTATAGATAAAAGTCTCATTAATCCATTTTCGTTCAGGGATCCTCTCAATATCCAGTTCTCTTGGCGAGATCATCGTCTGGCGGTATTTGGAATCAATCGTATAGCGGTCAAAATCCACATCGGAAAACTTATAATAAGTCCTTATTTCCTGCAGTTCCGAATAAGCCGCCAAAAGCGGCTTGTAATCCCAGAGCCTGACATTATTTATTGTCGCACTGTTTTTCTTGATGTCTTCCAGAGTAAGATTTTCAGAAGCCGGATATTCCTGTTCATCGAAGGTGTCAAGATTAAAAGCCTTGCGTGTAAACTCAATATTTCTGGAGATAAAAGGCGCCTCTGCCGTAAGCTCATTCGGGGCGACATAGAACTTCTGGAGAAACCAGGGGTATATGCTGTATCCCAAAACCGGGGCAATAATTAAAACAGCCAATGAAGCGGAGGTATACTTCCAGCATTTGGATTTTAAATCGGCAAAAACAACCAATGCAGCAGCGGCAAAAAGAAACGAGTATATTAACGAAAACGGGATCCCCGCATACACATCGGTATACATCGCCCCCGAAAGCATGCCAGCCTGCGACGTCACGAAAGAGAACCTTGAAAACCAGACGGCAAATGCTTGGATTATCATACAGACGGCAATAAGAACAATCAGATGAATTTTCAACTTAAATGGTAAGTCAAAGTTTCTCGGAATACCTCTCAGACCTCTTGAAAAAAAGTAAACACTGCCGGAGATCAGCAGTGAAGAGACAAAAACCAGAAACAATACCGAAACAACGTATTGTATAAACGGCAGTTTAAAAATATAAAAAGAAATATCTTTCCCGAATAAAGGTTCCGCAACATTAAAAGGCACGGAGTACAGATATTTTTGAAATAGTATCCACTGCCCGGAGGCGTCATTGACTATAAGAGAGCCGGCAAAAAACATAACCGCCAAAACCAGCACAGATACAAAGCGGCGGTTGGACGAAGGAAGATGGATGATATCGCCTGAAATAACCTGCGGGATTCTATTATAAAATCTCATAATCAACAGATAGTTTATTAAAAACACCACCAGAACAATTAATCCGGTAATACATCCAAACACAATCTTATTTGTCACCGTGAATAAAAATACTTTCTCGAAACCGCAAGAGGCAAACCATAACCAATCGGCAAAAAAAGCAATTATTTTGTTAAAAAAAACAAAAACAAGGATAAACAGTACAAATGAAATCAAGTTAAAAAGATTCGGTTTGGAATTATTCACGCGTCTTAAAAGCCTCCCGACATTTAGTCATTAAAAAACAAAAATATCAAAGAAAATTTCTATTTTCAAAGCAAAAAACCTCTATCTCTGCGGGGAAACAATCATTTCAATATACTTTTACCAATATAACATAATATAAAAAACAATAAAAAAAGCTGCCTTGTCAGACAGCTTATCTTTATAATAAAAGGAATGGGCAGGGGTGGATTCGAACCACCGCAACGCGTTGCGTGGCAGATTTACAGTCTGCTGCCATTAACCACTCGGCCACCTACCCATTAACACTGAAGGTTTCCCCTCAGATGCAAAACGTATTATACAATGACATTAAATAAATGTCAAGATATTTTTAAATATTTTCCGGCAATACCGTATGTGAAAATTCCTTACGGAATTCCTTAACCGATGTATGGGCTGATTTTGCCAGCAGTGCCAATCTCTCCTCATCCTCAAAATCTTCTTTTGTAAGGCGGATCATATACTCCCGGGCAATCGTAAACGAAAGAGAGGAAGTGTCTACTAGACGGACTTTTGTCTTTCCTGTATTCGGATCCATAAGCTCATCAAAAGGAATCGGGACAATACTGTCCTGTTGAATGGAAATCAGCGCATTGCTGCCGCCATTGGACAGAAAATCAACCGCAGCATATCCCAAATTTCTCGTATACTCAATATCAAAAGAGCAGGGAGCAACACATCTTAACTCATAGCCTAGTTCCTGATCCACTATCGTTGGTTTCAAATCGAATTTTTTGAGTTTATTTTTAACACCATATTTGATAATATCACTTATATTAAGTTCCGCAAGGCGTATATGGCCGTGCTCGTCACGCTCAATTGACTCCATTTTTGTCATATACTTTTCAATATCCTTTTGCTCCATAAACTCGAAAAAACCCTCGGCAACAACAGCCACACCATAGTTATAACCGATACTTTTACGTTTAATAATCGCTCCGGCAATAGAATCTATTACATGATCAAGCGTAACCTTACCCATACTTCCGGCAAACTCTTCGGGGACAAGAGTTAACGTAGCTCCGGCAGACTTGCCGATACCAAGCGCAAGGTGACCCGCCTTACGTCCCATTGCAATAACAATAAACCATCTGCCTGAGGTTCTGGCGTCTTCCATAAGCGTAGAGACGATCCTTGTTCCCTCCGCTCTTGCCGTCTCATAACCAAAAGTCGGAATGCCCGGAGGAAGCGGCAAATCGTTGTCAATCGTCTTCGGCACATGAGCGACTCTCAGATCGTAATTAAGCACCTTTGCGTATTCGGCGACTTTTCTTGCGGAAAAAGCAGTATCATCACCGCCGATAGTAGTCAGATAGCTGATATCCATATCCATAAGCGTCTCGGCAACGTTACGCAGCTTTTCCTCACTTTTCGTGGGATTAGCTCTCGATGTTTTTAAAATACTGCCGCCGGCAAGATGTATACGGCTGACTTTCGGGATACTCAAAAACTCGATATTTTTCTGCCTTTTTTCAAGGTGATGATAACCTTCATAAATACCAATAACCGAAGCTCCCTTTTTAATAGCCTCTATAGTAACGGAGCTGATAACTGAATTTATTCCCGGGGCCGGTCCGCCACCAACGAGTATGGCAAGTTTTTTACCTTTCATGTGCGACAATATCTCCTTATTTTTTTAAATCAAAAGCTAATTTGTTTTTCTATTTTATTACCTTTTTTCCTGCATAAAAAGACGTTATCCCTGGGGTTTTACTTCGGAATCAGTTTGCTGCAATACGGCACCAGGGTAGTAATGGCTGAGAATTTCTCTATAGCCAATCCCCTGCTTGGCCATTCCGTAAGCCCCCCACTGACACATTCCGACTCCATGCCCCCAGCCGCTGCCGATAAACTTGAATAAAGAATATTCCTTCATTTCAACAAGTTCCGGCTTTACAACCACAACCGGAAAAGAACTCAAATTCAAACCGGCAGATTCGGATTGTGATGTCAGTGAATCAATAGTATTCTGAACATCGGACTGACCGTCAATTTCAATCCCTTTAGTCGTAACAGGCTCTTCCTCCGAAGGAACACCGGGAATAGCCTCACGCTTAATAACCGTTTTCAAAAGCAAAATCAGAACTTTATCCTTATCCCCCGGAAGAAGCGTCTGCCCTATGGAATAACGGGTACTCTTTTGTTTTCCGGGTCCGATTGCCATTCTAAGATCCGCACCACGAACAATCTTTTCTCCGTCCGAAGTCGAAAGTGCAACCTCGGCAGCTCTCCCTGAAGCATCTTTCCTGGCAATCTTCAGACTATAAAGCTCGCCGGAAATTATACCTTTGGATTTCAACAGACCGGAAAGCTCTTTCCTGGAAATTTCATACTGCCATGAGGAACTGGATGAAGAACCGCAGTAATTACATGGAACAGCTTTAAGATACGGCGCATTACCGGAAAACACATCGGCAACATCACAGGTAGAACCGGAACAGGTAGAATGGAAAAAAGCATTTATCGGCACGGAATCGAATGCCAATATCTCCCCTTTAGTTTCAGAGACCGCCTGCAGTATTGAAGGAACTTCACCTGATACACCTGTATAAACCTGATCCATTGTCGTGGAAAAAAGATCAAAATCAGGGTTTCTAGGATTCCTCTTCATCATCACGGCATACGTTCTGGCAGCCACAGCCTGAGCCTTCAAAGCTTCAATGTGCCACGAAGAAGGCATTTCACCGCCGAGAACGCCTGCGAGATAATCCTCAACATTAAGATTATTAATAACAAAAAAGGAATCCTTATTTTTCTGGACCAAAACAACTATCCCGCGATAATTTTTCCCGTTAACGGACATAAAAGGATCATTTGAAGAAATTGTCATTCTGACTGAAGGAGACACTTGCGGCAATGAAATTCCTTCGGGCTTAAGCGAAAATTCAAGCGAACCGTTCACCGGCTGCGGAGAAGCGGAATCCGGAACAGAGACAAAAAACTTATTAGATGCGGATACTATCTTTACCGAAGAGGAGGTCAAAAGATGAACCTTTATATCATTACCTTCCGCAGCGGAAACCGCAGATGCAAAAATAAAAACTAAAAGTAAAGTGAATAAAGCTGTGATTCTTAAATACATTAAAACTCCTAAAAAATCGCACTCCGGCGAAAAATCATGCTAGTAAAATTCATTAAACAGACGTTTTTTCCTTCAGCCGTAAAAAACAGGCTATCTCACCGCAATCTGCAATTTCCGTCTCTCACAGAGGCACGGAGTTCACAGAGATAATATCGAAAAGATAATTACCGGCAATGCCGTTACTCATATCTCTTTCCATGTAAAACAATTTTTATCCGTGTTCTCCATTTATATGTGAGGAACTTTTCCATTGCTAATCAAAAAAGAGCCGTCGTACTAAGTGGAGCTGGAAAGCCCCGCTTAGCACGACAGAAAATGGCGAAAAATAGCTTGCTTCATAGCCTTTTGCTATTTTTTTCTTAATTTTTCACCATTTTTACAATTATATTTGAACCGGCCAAAGCCGGTTTTGCCGGGCTTAGCCCGGTAACCGTTATCTTTTATTCCATGTTAAAGGGGCCGCCGTTAGCACGACAGCCCCATTTTTATATGATAATATTGTTACATTGTCCTAAATCTGTTAAACGGAAAAAATATCAACACTGCTTTTCCGACCAGATTTTTTTTCGGCAAAAATCCCCAAGCGTGACTGTCATCACTATTATTCCTGTTGTCGCCCATAACAAACAGCGAATCTTCAGGAACCTTCACCTTAGCAAAAGTATAGGCCGGAGGCTCAAAAATATAATTTTCCGTTTGCGGGACATCATTGAGGTATAAAATATTATTTTTTACCTCAACTGTATCCCCGCCGACAGCAACTACACGTTTTATAAAATCCTTACCTTCAGCATGCGCAGCCTCCGGAGGATGGAAAACGACTATATCATGCCGAGCCGGCTGATAAAACCGGTAAACAAATTTATTTACCAGAATATAATCCTTTACCATTAAAGTGGGAACCATTGATGAAGACGGTATATAAAAAGTTCTGATTATGAACGTGATCAGAAGCAGAGCCGTAACACCGGCAATTACTATTGAGTCTATATTCTCAATAATGTTTTTCTTTGTTTCTTCTTTTATTTTTATTTTATCGTCTTTTACCAGTATAACCCTTGCCACCAAAAGCAGCACAATTATTATAAACAAATGAGTTGGGGTCAATTATCTCCCCCCTGTTCTGTATACCATTTGAATTACGACTTCTTTACAAAGACCATTTTTCTCTCTTTTACGCGTGCCTTCTTACCAATCTTATCTCTGAGATAATAGAGACGTGATTTTCTGACATCGCCGTATCTGGTAATCTCAGCGCCATGAAGCATAGGAGAGTTTACAAGCATAGTTCTCTCAACACCGACTCCGTGAGCAATTTTTCTAAGTGTGAATGACTCGTTAAGGCCGGAATTTTTTCTGGCAATGCAAACGCCCTCAAAATACTGAAATCTCTCTTTTCCACCCTCAACAACTTTAATTTGAATTTTAACCGTATCTCCAGGTTGAAAATCAAACTTATGACTTTTTATCTGTTCATTTTCGAGAACTTTTATGATATTCATTTTATAAATATCTCCTTTCGTTACACTCTAAAAATTCATTCTCAGTATTATATTATAAATTAATCCAATCGGCAACACCTTACGCCATTTTTTTACGGCGACTTTTTTTGCTGCTCTTTTGTCCGGCAAGCTCCAATGCGACATCCGCCAAAAGTTCAGGGCGTTTCGCAAATGTATTAAAAACTTTTTGTTCACTGCGCCATCTGCCTATTTCGGAATGATTACCGGAAAGCAGGATTTCAGGAACTTTAAGTCCCAAAAATTCCGCAGGCCTCGTATAATGCGGGTAGTCAAGCAAGCCATCGGTAAAAGACTCTTCTCTTGCCGACTCTTCGTCAATAACTCCCGGAAGCAGCCTGGTAACAGCATCCGCAAGAATCATCGCCGGAAGCTCCCCCCCGGTAAGAATATAATCCCCGATGGAGATTTCCTCATCACAGACAAGACGAACAAAACGTTCATCCACACCTTCATAATGCGCACAAACAATAACCAAGCCTTCAAGTGCGGATAATTCCCGGCATTTTTCCTGGGTAAGAACCTTGCCCTGCGGAGACATAAAAACAACTTTCGCTCCATGATTCAACTGCTTTATTTCACTAACAGCCTTATACAAAGGTACTACCTTCATCACCATTCCCGAACCGCCGCCGTAAGGAGCGTCATCTACAGTCCGGTGACTGTCTTCGGTATAGTCTCTCAGATTGTGAATATTGATCTCAACCTTACCTGACTTTTTTGCCCTCTTGATTATACTGCAGTCCAACGGAGTAAATATATCCGGAAAAATAGTAATAATATCAATCTTCAAATTCCAGACTCTCCGTATCCACAAAAATAGTATGTCTGTCAATATCTATTTTTGTAACAAACTTTTTAAAAGCGGGGACAAGAAGTTCTTTTTTTCCCTCGCCTTTTATAACATAAACATCATAGGCCGGTGTATGTATCACTTCGGACAAAGTTCCGATACGATTATTTTTTAAATCGTAAGCCTCAAGACCTTCAAGTTCAAAAATATAAAACCGGTCCTTGGGCAGCTTTTTCAGTTCTTTCCTGTCAATCCAAAAGAAATATCCGCGCAAGAGTTCGGCCTGATTGCGTGTTTCAATTCCTTCAAGAGAAACAAGAAGTATATCCTTATTCCATCTGGACGATTTTACGGTAACGCTCTTCAAAACCGGTTCATTTTCCTTGCCGATAAAAAGCTTTTCACCGGCTGAGAAACGTTCAGGGAAATCCGTAAAAACCTTTACACGCAATTCCCCTTTTACACCATGGCACGAAGTAACCAGACCTACGGTAACCCTGTCGTCAATATCCATTAGAACCCTCTGAACTCGATTACCTTCCAGTCTTTTATGACGATTTCGGCCGAAGATAAAAATTTTTGCAGATCATCACCGACTTTTATAGTTGCAGGGCCTTCCATTACACGAAAAACGACTTCCTGATCGTTAGGAACGGACTTAAACTCGTTTACACGTGCATCCATTTCCTTCTTTATTTCGCCAAGTCTGGCTCTTTCCAGCTCAATCTGCTTCTCTATTGAAGGATTTGAGAGAGAACCGGCAGCTTTTGTCTTTTGATACATCGCTTCAAGCTGATTGAAAGCATTTTCATGGTTTTTCCAGGTATCTGTTGTTTCCTGCAAAATCTGACTTCTAAATGATTCTGTCATAATAGCTTTTATAACAACAGGTCTTTTAATCTCTATAGATTCCATAACAAATCCCTCCATATACTAATAATTATCTTGTATACAATATTCTGCTAAATAATTTCGACAACAACTCTTTTGCCTTCTTTTACGGCAGCGGCCTTTATTACCGTTCTCAGAGCCTGTGCAATACGTCCCTGTTTCCCGATAATCTTACCCATATCGTCAGGAGCTACACGCAACTCTAAAACAACAGTACGTTCCGCCTCCAGAAGCTTTACCTGGACTTCATCAGGATTATCAACCAAAGATTTTGCCAAATACTCCAGAAGTTCTTTCATCTAACAACCTCCATAACTAAGTCTGTAACGATTGAAAAATAATTTCCGATTTTATTTCTTGGTAGTTGTTGGAGCTTTCATATGTCCTGATGCAACCAAAACGCGGCGCAGTGAATCTGTAGGCTGAGCACCTTTAGAGATCCAGTCTGTAAGCCTGTCTTCTTTTACAACAACTGTTGCAGTCGCTGTACGCGGATTATAGAAACCAAGATTTTCTATAAAACGGCCGTCTCTGGGACTTCTGTCATCTGCTACAACAATACGGTAACTGGGCTGTTTTTTCTTTCCCATTCTTCTAAGTCTAATCTTTACCATTATAAAACCTCCTAAATTTATTAAACAAAGATTATTTATATCATCAATTTAAAACCCGTAAAGCGGATTTTACTTTACAAAGCAACATCGCTAGAAAGGCAGCTTGAACGGCAAGCCCTTCTTCATTTTTTCCAGATCGCCGAACTGTTTAAACATCTTTTTCGACATATCATACTGTTTAAGCAGTCTGTTGACATCTGCAACTTCCATTCCCGAACCGGCAGCGACCCGTCTTTTCCGGCTGGCATTCAAAACAGACGGATCTTTCCTCTCTCTAGGAGTCATTGAGCGTATTATCGCTTCAACGTGTCCAACCTGTTTGTCATCTATAGGCATATCTTTAAGAGCGGAAGAAAATCCCGGAATCATTTCCAGCAGATGCTGGATCGGACCCATTTTTTTCACCTGCTGAATCTGATCCAAAAAATCCTGAAGCGAGAACTCCTGCTTGCGAAACTTCTTTTCAAGCTCCCTTGCCTGCTCTTCGCTGAAAGCCGACTCGGCTTTTTCAATCAGTCCAAGCACATCTCCCATGCCCAGAATTCTTGACACAATTCTATCGGCATGAAAAATTTCCAGAGCATCAAGCTTTTCACCCATACCGACAAATTTAATCGGCTTACCAGTCACCGCTTTAACCGACAAAGCCGCTCCGCCTCTGGCGTCACCGTCAAGTTTTGTTAAGATAACACCATCTATATCAATCTGCTTATTAAAAGAATCAGCGATATTGACGGCATCCTGACCGGTCATGGAGTCTACGACCAAAAGAGTCTCATGAGGCTTAATCTTATCTTTTATCTCAATAAGCTCACTCATAAGTTCTTCATCTATATGTAAACGTCCAGCCGTATCGACTATCACAACATCCCTGCCGGTTGACTGGGCCTGCGCCAATGCACCTTTACATATATTAACGGGAGTCTGTTTTTCTCCGAGAGTATAAACGGGAACTCCAAGTTTTTCACCCAAAACCCGCAATTGAGCGATCGCGGCAGGCCGGTAAATATCTGTTGCAACCAAAAGCGGGAAATGGCCTTTTTCCTTAAAATAAAGCGCCAGTTTACCGGATGAAGTCGTTTTGCCGGCTCCGTTAAGCCCGGCAAGCATTATTACCGTAGGCGGCTGAGGGGCCAAACGTATACCCGGCTTTTCAGCTCCCATAAGCTCAACAAGTTCATCTTTGACAAACTTTACAACAAGCTGTCCGGGAGTAAGACTGTTCCAGACCGCTTCTCCTACAGCTTTTTCCCTAACCTTGGCAATAAAGTCCTTAACAACCTTCAGACTTACATCAGCTTCCAAAAGCGCAATGCGAACCTCACGCAAAGCAAGATCCACATCCTGCTCAGAAAGCTTGCCACGCCCTCTGAGTTTTTTAAATATCGCACCCAGCTTATCCTGTAAAGATTCAAACATTATTAGGACCTTAAATAAAAAAATAGCACGGAATACCGCACCTTATTTATACAGAAATTAGAATTTTACTAAACCCTGCAAAAATACGCTATACCAGTATAGTCAATCGGATTAAAAATGTCAATCAGGTAAAGCATACAAATTTTCTTTACACTTCGCAGTTTCAGCTTTATTGCCTCGTCCGGAGAAATAACCGTAAACCCAAAAAGCAAAATGAAACTTCTATCCTCATACAATCCATTAAATATACGGCATTCACCATGCCGGCAAAATAGAGAATTACGGCATACAAACTGCTCAGAATGTCCCGGCATATCCGCCATGCTTTTGAGGTTCATTGAGATTTTTCATTTTCGATATATAAGCTGTTATCTTGCATTATATTTTTTATTTTCAGTAATCACCGTAAATCAGGCACTTTCACCATGTTGAAAAACGGGAGATAATAGCTTTTTAATTAAACGCCCGTAAATTCGTAAGCCGCCTGCATCTCTGATTGATTGTTAAAATATTGTTTATAAATTGTTAATTCGTTTACATTTTTAACTTTTTGCCAACATTTTATATCTATCCAAGCTATAAAAGATAGAGTAGAGTATATATAGAGATACTTGATAAAACTTAACCCATTAAATTTACAAGGGAGGAATTTTTTATGAGTATAGTAGGAGGATTTCAGCCCGGAGGAAATGTTTTCTCTCCAATGAATCAGATTTCCACGGGTGGCCTGATGCCGTCAATTTCCGTAGGCATCAGCTTTTCAGCAGACAGTTCCAACATCTCGCCGGAATTGGGAGACAAATTTCAGACTTTCGGAAACCCGTTCGCCAATTCTTCTTCTAATTCATGTATGCCTGAAGGGTTGGGAATGGTTCCCGGATTCGGCGGTTCCTGCAATCAGGCCGGCAGCATGTTCGGCGGATTAATGCAGCAGATGCAGCAGCAGCAGCAAATGATGACGATGATGATGATGATGCTCATGATGATGATGATGCAGCAGCAAAACGGTATGGCAAACGGTCAGCAGGGCAATATTCCAGGCAACAACGCTGAACCGGCGGCAAATAGTGGTGTCGGACCAACGGCAGGCGGAGGACCGGCGGCATCCGGCGGCGGTGATACAGGTCCATCGGCCGGAGGGGGACCCGCTCCCTCAGGCGGAGGCGGAGATCAGGGAACCGGACCTTCGGCGGGAGGAGGAGGACAACCGGCAGGCGGAGGCCAGGGAACCGGACCTTCGGCGGGAGGAGGCTGTCAACCGGCAGGCGGAGGCCAGGAAGTAGGACCTTCAGCTGGCGGAGGAGGACAACCGGCAGGCGGAGGTCAGGAAGTAGGACCTTCAGCTGGCGGAGGAGGACAACCGGCGGGAGGAGGAACACAGGGAATTAATGAAGGCGGAAACATACAACCCGTTCCTGAGCTTTCGGAAGATGACCTAAAAAAGGCTTCAATGGAAGAACTGAAGCAAATGCTTCAGGAAAATGTAAACTCTCAGAGTGCAACCAGGGCCCAGCGCGACGAGGCACAAGCTCAGCAAAAGACACTTAATGATGAAATAAATGAATTAACGGCGGCTAACACTAAGCTGAGTGAGGAAATAGGCATATCAAAAGACACTCAAAATACACTTAGCTCCGATATTGACAAGTTAACCAAAGATGAAGCGGATTGCCAGAACAGCATTGAAGCGGAGAAAAACAAAAAAGATGAAGACGGGAACTGCACAGGCGATCCCGGAAAATATGAAGCCGAACTGCAAAAGATAAAAGAAGAAAAGCAGACCAAACAGCAGGAACTTGAAGCTGAAAAGCAAAAACAGGCGGAAAAAGAGGCGGAATTAAGCAAGAATGAACAAACATTAAGCGCTAAAGAAGCCGAACTTGAGAAAGTCGATGCTAAGGTTGAGGCTCTTGAGAATAACGTTCAAACCTTAGTAGCCAATCAGGATAAAATACAGGATGCTATGCGAGATCGACCTGTAGACACAGCTCAGGCTAATGCGAATAATGCCGTGGATACAGTTCAGGGCTACGCAAATTCCGGTATTGACGCTTTTCAGGACAAGGTACTCGGAGACGGGGTATTGGCAAAACCTATAAATGCCGGTATAGACTTTGCTCAAAAAATTGGCAACGGCGTTGTTGACGGTGGGCAAAAAGTTGTAAACGGTGTTGTAGACGGCGCGCAAAAAATCATCAACTGGCTGTTCTAGCCGGGAGCGAACAATTATAGCAACACAGTGAGGAGGGACATTAGCCCCCCATACAGCAAACCAAAAAACGGGAGAAGGCAAATTGCCTTCTCCCGTGGTTTTTCCCCGGGTTTTGTGTAAAGTCTAAATTGATATAAAATAAAACGGAATTTTTGTTGAGGCACTACCGGCGAACACGGGACTTTCCTGTTTTTTAGAGCAACTTGTAAAAATGTAGACAATACTGCACAAATATGCCGTGACCATTATTAAATCTGTTACACCCACGGATATTGCCGGATGATTTTTAAATGATTGGTATAGGCTATGTTAAATCAAGTTGCTCTAAAGCTCATCCTCGCGTTGTTGTTTTGTAGGCCTGATTCTGTTCAGCTCCTGCTGAAGATTAAACAGTTCCTGCGTCATCTGTGACTTTGTCTCTTCCATTTTCTCAAGAAGATTTACAATAACTTCAACTCCGGCAAGGTTTACTCCAAGATGTGTAAAACTGCATATCTGTTCCAGGCGCTCTATATCCTTTTGAGAATAAAGCCGCATCTTGCCTTCCGTACGGTGAGGATTTAAAAGACCGAGACGCTCATAATGCCTTATAGTCTGCGGATGGATGTTAAGCATTTTTGACACGACACTAATCACAAAATAAGGTTGTGAATCCCTGTCCATAAAATCCCTCCTTTCCTCAAAGGTTATTCCTTACGGAACTAATTAAAAAATAATCATTATTTTTTGTCTCTGCGGTAAACGTTTTTACGCGGATCGTCTTTTACAAGCTCCTTCAGCTCTGCAAAAAGCTCTTTTTCCCTGGAGCCTATTTTCTCGGGAATAACAACAATAATCCTTACATACAGGTCTCCGGGATTACCTTTTACAGCCGGCAGCCCGTATCCCGAAAAACGGAGTTTCTTTCCTGACTGGGTCATTGGGGCAATTTTCACCGAAAGCGTTCCTTTAAGGGTGGGAACATCAATTTCCGCTCCCAAAACAGCCTCAGTAACAGATACAGGAATTTCACAGTGCAGATCCGCTCCTTTAACTTCAAAGAAGCTATGCTTCAATATTTTTACAACCAAAATATAGTTTTCTACTCTTATTTTTGAACCGTCTCTGACTCCTGCCGGGATCTTTACTTCAATATTGGAGTTCTTTTGCGTATGGCCGGAGCCATGGCAGGATGCACACGAATAACGCCCCTGAGCAACCCCGGTTCCGGAACAGGCCGGGCAGGTCTGGTATGTCGGAACACGTATAGATCTTGCCGTTCCGGAATAAGCCTCTTCCAGAGTAAGTTCAAGCTGTATTTCAGAAATATTACTCTTAGCCGCAGGCTCCTGACTGTATGCCGGATTATACGCCTGACTAAATCCGCCCTTACCAAATAAATCATTCAAATTGATGGAACTGCTCCTTGACTTGGAAGACTTGCCTCTGCCGGCACCTCTTCCGAAAAATGTTGAAAAAAAATCGGAAAAATCTCCTAAACCGCCGCCGGAAGATGCATTGCCAAAATCAAAATTAAAGCTTGCACCTCCGAAAGGATTTTGCCCGGAACTATATTGCCTGAAAAAATCATCCGGTATGGAACCGTTACTGTTCACATAAGTCCCAAGCTGATCATACTGCGCCCGTTTATCTTTATCACCCAAAACCTCATAGGCCTCGTTGATTTCCTTAAATTTTTCTTCAGCTTTTTTATCTCCGGGATTTACATCGGGGTGATACTGACGGGCTAGTTTTCTATAAGCTTTTTTTATATCTTTTTCCTGGGCTTTTTTGTCGACACCAAGTATTTTATAATAGTCTTTATAATCCATTGCATCACCCCACTTTATTAAGAAACATTAGAAATCCATACAAAAACTATTCTTCTACCGAAACACGTATCTGTTTAGGTTTTACAGCCTCGCTCTTAGGAAGCACAACCTCCAGAATTCCATTTTTATAAGATGCGGAAACCTTCTCGCGCTCTATTGGAGTAGTAAGGTTGAAAGCCCGGTAAAACTGACCGTAAACCTTCTCACGCCGCTTATAATTTTTCTGCTCCTCAGACGGTTTTCTCTCCCCTCTGATAGTCAACTGTTCGCCTTCAATCTGAAGATCAAGGGAGTCAGAAGATATACCCGGCAAATCGAGAGAAAGGCAAATATCCTTGTCCGTTTCCCAGACTTCAGCAGGTGGCATCCAGGGAGTGTCTTCCTGCTGACGGTGATAACGTCCCGGTCTGCCGTAAGCTTCTTCCACCAAATGATTGAACTGCTCCTGAAGCGCATTTAAATTTTCAAAATTAAATCTATACATACGCAACCTCCTCTTTTTTATCCGTTGGAGGGATAATCCCGCCAACGGATATTTTTTTCACCCTGAAAAACTACATAAAATTAATCCTTAACTTCATACTCGGCATCAATAACGTCATCATCACCTCCTGAAGCATTATGTGAAGAACCGCCCTGCTGCGATTGCCCCTCACCCTGGGGCTGGGCATTATTCTGAGCTCCCATTTTAGCATAAACTTCCTGGGACATTGCCGACAATGCGTTGGTAAGCTCTTCAATGCCTTTTTTCATGCCATCTTCGTTGTCGGCTTCAACGGCTTTTTTAAGCTCTGCGGCCGCGTTTTCAACTTTTGCTTTGTGTTCTGCAGAAGCCTTGTCGGCCAAATCCCTAACAGTTTTCTCACTCTGGTATATAAGAGTATCGGCACGGTGCTTAAGCTCAACCTTTTCAAGCCTCTTCTTGTCTTCGCTGGAATGCTTTTCAGCTTCGTCAACCATGCGGCTTACATCGTCCTTGGAAAGAGTCGTACTGGCCGTAATCTTAATCTGCTGCGATTTGCCGGTAGCCTTATCCTTGGCGGTAACCGACAATATACCGTTTGAATCAATATCGAAAGATACTTCTATCTGCGGAATACCCCTCGGTGCCGGAGGTATATCGGCAAGTATAAACTTTCCGAGAGTTTTGTTGTCACCGGCAAAATCACGTTCTCCCTGAAGGACATGTATTTCCACACCGGGCTGGTTATCGGCGGCGGTAGAGAAAATCTCCGATTTATTACACGGAATAGCCGTATTTCTGGGAATAAGTTTTGTCATCACACCGCCAAGAGTCTCAATACCAAGCGTCAGCGGAGTTACGTCAACAAGAACGATATCCTTAACTTCTCCGGAAAGAACACCTGCCTGAATTGCCGCACCAAGAGCAACGCATTCGTCAGGGTTGATATCCTTATTGGGTTCTTTTCCAAAAGTATTTCTTACATAATCGACGATCATCGGCATACGTGTGGAGCCGCCAACGAGCAAAATTCTATCAATATCCTTACTCGTAAGCTTGGCATCGTCCATTGCCTGCTGAACCGGTTTGCGGCAGCGCTCTACAAGATGGTAGGTTAATTCTTCAAACTTGGCTCTTGTAAGCGTGACATCCAAATGTTTAGGTCCGGAGGCATCGGCAGTTATAAACGGAAGATTTATATTCGTCTGCAATACTGCCGAGAGCTCTATTTTTGCTTTTTCAGAAGCTTCCTTAAGCCGCTGCTTGGCCATACTGTCGCTTCTCAGGTCAATGCCGTTCATCCTTTTGAATTCATCGGCAAGCCAGTTCATAACCTCATTATCCCAATCATCTCCGCCGAGTTTCGTATCGCCGCTTGTCGATTTAACTTCAAAAACACCTTCGCCGATTTCCAGTACCGACACATCGAAAGTACCGCCGCCAAGATCAAATACAAGAACTTTGAGCATCTGCTCCTGCTTGTCAAGACCATAAGCCAAAGCGGAAGCCGTCGGTTCATTGATAATACGCAGCACTTCAAGTCCGGCAATTGTTCCGGCATTTTTTGTAGCCTGTCTCTGAGAATCGTTAAAATATGCAGGAACAGTAATAACCGCCTGAGTAACAGGGCCTCCCAAATATTTCTCGGCATCATCCTTAAGCTTTTTAAGAACCATTGCCGAAATTTCTTCCGGGCTGTAATTTTTGTCGTCAATCTTAACTTTATGGTTAGTCCCCATATGACGTTTTATGGAAACGACCGTCTTATCAGGATTACTTACCGCCTGACGTTTTGCAAGCTCGCCCACAAGACGCTCGCCCGTTTTTGAAAAACCGACTATGGAAGGAGTCGTTCTGTTCCCTTCAGAGTTTGCAATCACCGAAGGCTTTCCGCCCTCCATAACAGCTACTACGGAATTTGTGGTTCCCAAATCAATTCCAACTATTTTTGACATATATTTATACCTCCTACAATTATTTACATATACTCGTTTTTTAATTATTTATACATATTAAAATTAAAAGCATTACCAAACTAAATCAGGAAGCCGGCTTTTTAGCGACAACAACCATTGAAGGCCGTATAACACGGTCATGCAGCTTGTATCCTTTTAAAAGCTCCTTCAAAACGGTATCATCATCGTGTTCATCCGATTCCTCACAATGCATAACCTGATGCTCTTCCGGATCCAAAGGCTTGCCGACACAGCAGATCTCAGAAACCCCTTCTCTTGTAAGAACGTTACACACCTGCTTGTGCACCATCTGCAAACCTTCTTTCAGCGCCTCATAATTCTGAGATAATTCCGCAGCCGAAATGGCACGTTCAAAATTGTCTATTACCGGTATTATCTCCATAACAATTCTTTCAACAGCATATTTACGGGCGTTAGCAACCTCCTCTTCTTTCCTTTTTCTAAAATTATCAAAATCGGCATAAAGCCTCTTGACAGTTTCCTCAAGCTCCGCAATTTTGGCGTCTTTTTCATCAACAGGAGCTTCCAATGGCTCTGACAATTCTTCAACGGCATCAACAGCCGCCGTTTCATTCACCGGCTCCGACTTAAGCTCCGAAGCATCCTTTACCGGAATTTTAATAACTTTTTCAGAAACATTGTTTCCGGCCGTATTGCTGTCGGCATACTCCTTGTTAGTCATAAAAAATCACTCTCCCGTTTACCTACATTAAAAATAATCGACAACAGCTAAAATATTTAAAAACGTAAAACTTACACCATACAATTCTTTAGCCCATCAACAAAAACCTCTTTTATCAAAATTTAGTCATAAATCATTCGTTCAACTACATTATAAAATTTTAGTCAATTACTGTCAAGTTTTATTACAAAAATATTGCAACATATTTTGATAAACTCTAAATATCTCAAAAAATACGCTTTTGATCTTGCATTTACAGACTCTCAGTATGCCGATAATGGAAAATACGGTGGTATTTATAAATATTGACACGCCAAAACTCTATCTACCGGAATCCAAGCGGGCTTATCGCCGCCGTCAGGTCATGTACACTGAGAAAAAAATAAAAAGCACAAAGCCGCCTGGCAGCAAACAGTCATGCTCCAACATCTTTCAAGAAGTTATAAACGGAATAAGTTTACTTAATTCTTTGAAAAAATAACCTGCACATGATATAATTAGGATCGAAATAATATATTAGGGGGATATAAAATAATTTATGAAAAATAATAACTATGAGCAAAAAAAAGCGGAACTTGACGGGAAAAACAAAAAAACCGCAAAGATCGCAATAATCATTGCAGCAGTTATATTTACCGGTCTGATATTCCTGGGCCTGATATTTGGAGGAGGTCTTTTCATCCTAGGTTCCATGGGAGAAAACAAAGAATTTACCGAAATATCTTCCGGACAGCAGGAACAAAGCGGAAATCAAAACGCCCCCACTACCGAGCAGAATAACCCGGATACAGCGTCATTTACAAATAATCCGCAAAAAAAAGCGGAAAATGCCCAACAAACGGAAAATACGCGCGGTGATATGCCCGCAAACGGAATGCAGAAAGTCTCGGCAATGGACGCCAAAGCAGGCCTTGAGGCATTTTCAATAAACATACCTCAAGGCTGGACGCATACTCTTGACACCGTCTGGAATCAAAAAAATAACCCTATGGTTAATTTTCAATTTAATGCCAAGTCGCCTGACGGAATAGCTAATGTAGGCATCTCCCCGATTTTTATGTTTTATGATATGCCGGTAATGAATGGAAAAAATTTCATGTACCACTCCGTAATGAAACCCAAAGAAGCTTTCACTTATTTCATGGATCTTTATGCAAAAAACGATCCTAAAATGGCCTCTAAAGGTTATAAAATAGTCAATTCATACGATCTTCCTGAAACCCAGGAAGGGGTTTATAAAACATATGAATCTTACCTTCTGGCAAATTATACGGAAGACGGCATTGATAAACATGAAATTGTCCACGCGATAGTAAAAGTAAACAACCAGTATCCAGCTATGCCGTCATGGCAATTAACTACATATTACAGCAACGACAAACGCAGTACCCCGCTCAAAGAGATCGCCGGCAGATTAAAACCAATTATCTCCACAATTAATCCAAATCCGCAATGGCTGCAAAAAAAAGAAGCTCAGGTTGGGCAGTGGGTCGCTCAAAATGCTCAAGATACCAAAATCAGACAAGGTCAAATTCAGGCTCAAAACGAGATGTTCCAGGCACGACAGAATGTCTATAAAAACAGACAGGACAGCAGTGAAAGAATATCAAATATGCAGATTAACGCGCTTACCGGTAAGAGCGATTATACAAACACAACAACGGGACAGACATTTAAAGACGATAATTCATCAAAATATATCTATACAAACCCTACCAACAACGAAAGAATCTATACAAATGATTCCACATACAATCCTAACTCCGATATCAATGTAAACAGCGTTGACTGGAGTCAGGCTACAGAGCAGTAATATAGAACAGTCTATTTTGAGGAGATATTTAATAAATATGGAACACAACGACTATGAACAGAAAAAGGCCGAACTGGCAGCAAAAAATAAAAAGACTGTAAAGATAGTAATAATCATTGCGGCAGTATTATTTGCGGGCTTTATATTTATGAGCCTGATATTAGGAGGCGGACTTTTTCTTTTAGGCACCCTTGGGGAAGACACAGAGGTCACCGGCACACAGCAGCAAGGGCAGTTTCCGCAGCAGGAACAATTCCCGCAGCAAGGGCAATTTCCACAGCAGGGTCAATATACACCGCAGCAAGGCGGCAATCAAAATGCTTTTCAAACAGGTCGATACAACCCTGATACAGGGACCTTCACCAATAATCCTCAAAATACTGTGCAAAACACACAAAATATTGGCTCCTCACAAGGAATGCCCGGCATTCTCGCAACAAAAAAAAATTACAATGCCAATACGAACAGAAGCAAATTATCAAACACCCGGTATAACGCCGCTACGAGTCAGAATGATTATATAAATCCAACAACGGGAAAACAATTCAAAGATAGTGATTCGTCAAAATATATCTATGTAAATCCAGTCAACAACGAAAGAATTTACACCAATGACTCCACATACAATCCTAACTCCGCCCCCGGTGTTAACAGCGTTAACCGGACTCGGGCAAAGAAGAAGTAGTTTTTAAGCCTATCCTTAAAGAAACTCCCGCAAGTGAGCATCTGGCATACAGTCAAAACATTAGCGGTGCTACAGCGGGTGTTTTTATTTTAATGTTATGCCTGGCGGTTTTAATTTTTTGAACGTATTTTTATCATGACCCTGAGAATTATATTTAACATTAATGATTTTATACCTATTAATATTAAACCTGATAAAACAATATTAAAGCACCGCTTAGACGATATCACAAAAAAAAAGCTTTTACAGAAGTTTTTTTTATCAAAAACAAATTGTTTTTTTTGACAATATATAAATTTTTGTGCTAAAATTATGACTCAAAGGTCCAAAAAATCTAAGGGGCAAAGCTTATATGGATACAAATTCAATTATCGCAGTAGCGATTTTTATCATCACATTCGCATTCATTCTGGGCGAAAAAGCTGTTCATGTCCACCGCACGGTAATTGCAATGTGCGGCGCCGTAGCAATGGTGCTGGCGGGAACCTGGTTTCATTTCTATGACTACAAAGCTGCATTTGCAATGATCGATCTCGATACGATCGGCCTGCTTTTCGGAATGATGGCTCTGTTGGCAATGTTGGAAAAAACCGGGGCTTTTCAGTATCTGGCAATAAAAGTGGCAAGGCTCAGCCGCGGCAATCCGCTGAGGCTGCTCTTTTATCTCGCCGTGACAACAAGCGTTTTGTCAATGTTTCTCGACAACGTAACAACAGTCGTTTTACTGGCACCGGTAACTGTTTTAATCACAAGTCTTTTAGGATTTTCACCGATACCGTTCCTAATTTCCGAGGCCCTGCTTTCAAACATCAGCGGCGTGGCAACTCTGGTCGGCGACCCGCCGAACATAATGATCGCCTCAGCGGTGAAAGAGCTGAGTTTTATGTCGTTCATAACCCATCTGGCACCACATGTTTTTATCATCTGGATTGTGGCATTCGGAATGATAATGCTTACCTTCAGAAAGGAGCTGGCAGCAAAACCCAAAGGACTGAAAGCCCTTTTAAAAATGAATCCCGAATCATCGCTTACGGACAAACCTAATGCAATAAAACTTTGCGTATTGTTCCTGTTTATAGTTCTTCTGTTCTTTATTGCCGAACATATACACCTTAGAACTTCAATAGTTGCCATACTGGGAGCCGCAATTGGCTTTGTGATCACAAAATCTGATGTTGAAGAGACTTTTAAGTCTGTAGAATTCCCGATACTAATATTTTTTGCGGCTCTGTTTGTTGCCGTAGGCGGGCTGGAACACAGCGGAGTCCTTAAACAGCTCTCGACATCAATTACATCACTGGCAAAAACAAATATGCTGCTGTGCTGCATAACAATGATCTGGGTTGCGGCGATCGCTTCGGCAATCGTCGATAATATACCATTTACAATCGCCATGATTCCGGTCATACAGTTGCTGGGAGTGCAAATGGGAGATCCCCATCTGGTAACGCCTCTCTGGTGGGCACTAGCTCTTGGCGTCGGCTTAGGAGGAAACGGCACTCATATCGGTGCTACGGCAAATATTGTAGTTGTCAGCCTGTCGGAAAAAACGCCGACTCCGATTACCACCCTGACCTGGCTTAAATCCGGCTCACTGACGACAATTGCTTCACTCATCGTTGCCACCATTACATTCTGGCTGATGTACGGCCATATGACTACCAGATAACCAAATCAGCACCAGCACCACCGTCTAACAGGTGGTTTGCACAAAGCCTATAAGGCATTATTACAAGCCAGCGTCTCAAGGCGCTGGCTTTCACATTTTAGGAGGAATACTTACAAGCATATGAACATGATCCGATTTAAGATGCCCCTCTAATATCTCAACACCTTTATATTTACACAACAAACTCAATATTTCACGAAGACTATCGCGGTATTGATTATATATTATTTTTCGCCTATACTTAGGGGAGAAGACAATATGATACTTACAAAGCCATTAGGTATGAGATAAACTATTTGCTTTTTGAGCCATTAAACATCACCTTTTATCATCCACCCGCATAGCCAGGTGGTTTTTTGTTTCAGTCGCTATGCTCCATCAACCAGGATTCACGCATGAGACGCTTACTTTGCCTGCCAACAGACATTTTAGTAAGTTTTCATAGTTACATACGACCATCCCTTCCCGCAGACCGCTTTTGTTTGGTTGATTTTTTGTGAAGACGCTCCGGAATCGACCTTAATGTCAACAAATTCAAGAGACAAAACGCGAACTCACTCCTGCGCTCACTTCGTTCGACTCCGTTGCTTCGGACATGCGTTTTGATGGAATCAGATTAGAATTTGCTTCCTTAAGGGGCCCGCTTCCTACCGCGATAGGCAAAAAATCAACCAAACAAAAGCAACTTATCAGATTGTGAGTATCTTATATGTCACACCTCTTATTTTTATTGCGTAACATATTCCACATTTATTTAAATTATCATGCAATTTTGTAGGAAATTTTTCTCATGCGTGAATCCTGCTCCATCAACAGACTAAAGTCGTAATAAAACAGTGGGGGCCGTCTATTGAGACAACCCCCACTGTTTTCAATTAATTGTGAAAGAACATCCTTAAAATTAATTACTGTCAATTATCTGTTGGATGCTGGAGTATTCGGAAGGCATCTGGCTCCAGTAATCTATAAAGCGTCCGTCAGTGGTTATCACCGTAGCATCCTGCCATTTTCCGTCCGGAGAAATGATCCTGACCATAACATCGCCGCCGTTAAACGCCCAATGACGGCCATCATTATATATATGGTCGATCTTGACACCCATCCTCGTTTTGATATGGAACTCATGGTGAGGAACATCCCAGGAATTGTCGGTAACAAACCAGATGATCTGGAATGTATTTCCCGACCATAAATTAAACTGATGAGCCGCAATACCGGAATCATTCGGAAGGCCGAACACCATGCAATGCGGTAAATTAGCCGCAAGATGCCAGATCTCCCCTTCTCTTCCAGGTTCGTGATGAAGCGTTGTGACAACATTTCTGGCAAGTCCGAATCCGTAAGGGTCTGCCATCCTTCTTGAGCCGACTTCACACAAATACTGGCAAAGCTGATCGGCACCGGCGGAGAAACCAACCGTAAGCAGGCCTCTTTGCTGGCGTTCATGCAATATTCTGCTGAAAAGTTCTCTGTCACCATAATACATATCACCCATTGCTTTATATCTCGCAAGCCCCAGAGAACTGCTGCCACCGCCGAGAACAACTACTTCACTGTGCCAAAGCATATGGAAAAAGATGTCAACATCATCGCGGCTTAAATTGTCCGACCAAAAAAACGGGTGATAATTAAGTCCCCACTGAGCAAAGCGATCATAATACCAACGGAAATTATTATAATCAAACTCCTGCCCATGCCTTGTACGCTGTGAAAAAGGAAGATGCAGCAAAGTCTTATTGTCGCAACTGTTCAGCGCACGCTCAACTATCCACCAACGGTGCATATATTCACATCTATCGTGAGAAGAATAAATTAGCGCGGTAGGTCTCATATTCTATGATACCCCTTTCAAATATAGTAATTCAGAAACTCCCGAAAAAGTTAAATTCCAGAAACAAATGAATTTCCCTTCAAAAATCTTGCTAATGGACTATATCTCAAAAGAAGGGTTCTATTAAAATGAAATAGAAATAAAAAAACGATAAAATATTCGAAAAATCGAGGACTGGCTGTATGGAACCTAAACTGAGGAGTTTTTTGTTCTGTGATGCAATTGTTCCGTCTATGGACGGCAAAATGATTTGTTATGGTGTTTTTTCAGATCTATTCATCCCTAAATTCCCTGTAACATATCCTCAATTTTCCACAATGGCCACCTGGACAAAAGGCGAAGGATTTCACATACAGCAGTTAAAAATAATGAATCCTGCCAAAAATATGATTTTATCACAGTCCCCGGAAATGTACTTTACTCTTGGAAATACAACGGAAACCGTAAATGTCAAAACGGATGTCAATCAATTGACATTTCATGAACCTGGGGGATATCTTTTTCAGTTATTTCTCGATGGAGAAATGATTGAAGAGTTTGAACTGCAGTTAAGACTTAAAGAAGCAACTTAATAAATCCGTGTAATGTTCACCTGTTCTCGGAGACTCGGGAAAAGTAAATACTTTTATACGAGGTTCAGTAGCCGCAAGCTCATTGAAAAAGTCAACCACTTTCGGCGGGAAGCTGTCCCAGCTTATACATATTTCCAATTCAGCAACAGTTTGCATCTGCACGCTTTTTAGTTCTCTGTTTCCGTGCAGACACTTCTCCTTCAGCACCTACCCTGCTAACTTCTTCTCGCGGCTCGCGGATATGATGTTTTTTAAAATACTTTAAACTTTACAAGTAAATCGGTAATCTCGGCAACAGTCGAAAAGTCACACATTGGCTTTGGACCGCCAGCAAGATAAGAAATAAATTCTTTTAGCTCAAGATAAAGAGGATCAAGATTGGCAACAGGTATTGTTTCCTCTCCGCCAAAAGTTCTGACGGTAATGAAATCATCATAACCGTCGCGCAACTGTGCCGAACCGGCACCGCCGTGTATGGAAACACCGCTTTGTTTACGCCAGTGATTACCGACAATATTCAGCAAAATCGATACTTGGCTGCCCATCATCGCAGTTGCGGCAACCGGTAGTTCATTGTCATTTCTGATAATCTTTACAAAATCAGGACGGGACGGCAGGCTGCCAAGGACATGTCTGACGATCGACAGCCCCTGAGACGAAAGGGAGGAAACAGCGTTGTTTCCGGGGAAAGAACCCTCTGCGGCAAAGCGTGTAATAACAATCTGCTGGAGCTTTCCAATCCTCCCGGATTCCGCAATAACGCGCAAAGCTTCGACTCCCGGATGATACCGCCATATATACATTGCATAAAGATATCTGCGGGCACCGGATTTTTGCAGCATTTCAAGCTCTGCCAATGAGGTGCAAACAGGTTCTTCCACAAAAACCGGCTTTTCTAATTGAAGGATTTCCGCACAAACAGACGCGAGCACAGGTATGGGAACAGCCACAACATATCCGTCACATTCCGGCAGCTCTTCAATAGTGGCAAACGAATCGGCAACTCCAAGCAATACGGCATCATTCCTCGCAGTCTGATTTGGATCTGCAACAAAAACCTCGGCTTTAAGCGCAATAAGCTCCTTAAGAATCTTCCTGCCCCAATTTCTGCATCCTATCAAACCTATTCTGACCATAGCCCACCTCAGTATAAAATTTCCGCAATCAACGGATACCGGCACAGCGTCTTAATTTGACGATAATATCAGTCGTCTCTCTGGCGCACATAAAATCACACTTCGGTTTTGCACCGCCGCGGATATAACCAAGAAACTCCGCCAACTCCAGGTAAAGGGGAAAAGCCGTATCAATCTGTTTTCTGGATATTCCTGAAGCGCCGCTTATCGTTATATGATCGTCAAGAGAATTATAAAGCTCCGCCGTTCCACGGCTGCCGTGGATCGCCACACCGCTTCTTTTGGAAGAATGTGAACCGCTTACATTAAGCAAAACAGCAGGAGAGCTGCCCATAATAGCAGTTAGGGAAACAGGCAGGCCCTCCAAATTTCGAATCGCCTTAACAGCTTTCATATTGCCGGGAATATACCCGAGAATGTGTTTGACGATTGTGAGATCTTGGACAGCCAGCGTCCAAAATACATCTCCTCCATGATAGTCATTCATCCAGGTTAACCGTGAAAGCGAAATTTGCTCAAGGCTGCCTATTTCTCCCGATTCGGCAATAAGCCGCAAAGCTTCTATTCCCGGATGGTAGCGCCATTTATGCATCATAAAAATGTAATCAGATCCGTCATGTTTTTTAAGAATCTCAAAATCATCAAGCGACGTGCAAAGAGGTTTCTCGGCAAAAATCGGTTTCCTGTGCTTTAGCAGCGACAGACATACTCTTGACAACTTTGAAATTGTTACGGCAACAACATATCCGTCGCATTCCGGCAGCTCTTCTACAGAAGCAAACACGCCGGCAGCTCCGTTTTGCAAAGCATAGTCTCTGGCTGATTCGGCTACATCCGCCACAAAAACCTTTGCCTTAAGCTCCAGCAGATCCCGGAGAATATTTTTCCCCCATCCGCCGCATCCTACCAATCCGATATTATTCATAAAACTAACCTTCTTTAAACATTAAACATTATGTGGACAATATCCCCGTCCTTGACCTCATAAGTCTTGCCTTCCAAACGCAGCTTGCCGGCTTTTTTAGCCTCCTGCATACTGCCGAGTTCCAGCAAAACCGAGGATTCAACAACTTCGGCACGGATAAAACCTCTGGCAAGATCGCTATGTATGGCCCCGGCGGCATCCACAGCCGTAGCAGGCGAGGCAATTTTCCATGATCTGCACTCGTCCTCCCCGACCGTAAAGAAAGTAACAAGGTTAAGCCTTCCATAGGCAGCTTTTATTAGCCTGTCCCTGCCGCACTCTTCTATGCCGTATTCTTGAAGAAAAACAGCGCGCTCCTGTTCATCCATAACGGCGATTTCCGCTTCCAGCGATGCGTTCAGAAGTATCACAGGGGACGGATCCGAATTTGCTTCAAGATGCTGCTTTACTTTTGCTTCCATATCGGATAATTCAGCTACGGAAAGAGAATCGGCTATATTTATTACGTATATACATGGTTTTCTTGAAAGCAGAGAAAAATTATTCAGGATTGCCAGCTCATCCTTGTCAAAATCCATTTTATAAAGGAATTTGCCGGCTTCCAGAACCGGCTGAATTCTGGTGACAAGCTCAAGCTCCTTTGCTTTTTCAGCTTTGTTTTTAGCTATTTTAATATCTTTCTCAAGACGTTCGGCTCTTTTCATTGCCATATCAAGATCGTTTATAAGTATTTCCAGTCTGAGCTTATCAAGTTCAGCAACCGTTTCCGCCGCACTGCCCTGTCTGTATGCACCGACAACGCATACCAGAGCGTCGGCCGTACGCAAAGTATCAAATAACTGTATTCTGTCCTGTTTTGCCTGGGTATCAAGAGCCGCTGCATCCACAAAATCAATATTTGTGAAAACGGTTTTTTTAGGATTAAACATCGCGCTCAGTTTATCCAGTCTGCTGTCGGGAACGTTAACTACCCCCATCATTGTTTTCGACGTAGAATCTTTCATTTCCGTACCGGTACAGGCTGAAAACAACGAACTTTTACCGGAGGCGCCCAAACCGGTTATTACTATTTTCATAACAAAAAACCTCATAATTATAAATTGTAGTTAGGTAACAAGGATATATTAAAAATTTTAAAAGCCATGTCCTTCATAAAAGTCATGGCTTTTAAAAAATTAATTATACGTATATCTAGCCATAAGTAAAAAGGCGTTCTTTTATCGGCATAAACTCCTTGGGTCCTGCAGGAGCGGTAGGTTTTCCGAACGGCATCTGCGACAAAAGTTTCCAGTCTGCAGGAATATTCCAGGTCTTTTTAACGGTTTCATCAATGATCGGGTTATAGTGCTGCAAACTTGCTCCAAGTCCCTCATTCTCAAGAGCCGTCCAGACAGCAAACTGAACCATACCGGAACTCTGATGCGACCAATTAGGAAAATGTTCGGCATAAGTAGGGAATGATTTCATCAGATTATTAACGGTTGAATAGTCTTCAAAAAACATTACGGAAGCATATCCGGCGGCGAAACCGGCTATTTTCTCTTCAGTAGGAGCGAATTTATCGGCAGGAATCATTGCCCTTAGTGTTTCCAGAACTATATTCCAAAGCTTTGTATGCTCTTCGCCCTTAAGAAGAAAGACTCTTGATGTCTGCGAATTAAACGGCGACGGACAATGATTTATTGCCGTTTCCAATATCTCCATAATTTTTTCATCGGCAATAGTACTTTCGTTCGAAATAGCATATACGGAACGTCTTTTAATTATCGGTTCAAAAAAATTATTCATAAAATAACACCTCCAAGATTCTATTCTAATAAACCACTGCCAACAAAAGGCAAAAAACCCTTACGCTGACATACTAAATATATTCAAATTAAATCTAAAAAAAACCTTTATCAGCTTAACGGAAGAAACGATGAATCATTAAAAATGTTTTGACTTGACATATTCAATCTGATAAATTGCTTTTGTCCGCAGGAAGAGATGAGCAGCTTGTAAGGTCATCAAGAACTGATAAAATGCATATTTTGAGGGAAAGTAGGCTTTCATGCTCCGATTCTTGTGTTAAAACGGCAAAACTTGATTTTTACGGTATTTTCTGATAAACTCTATCATACTGAGTAAAGAAATAAAGGCAAAAATTAATGAAAGAATCAAGTCTTCAGCCGCTCATAAGAGCCCTCCAATATGTAAAAAAATACTGGGGCTATATTGCTGCAGGTTTCATTTGCACACTATTGGTAAACGCATTTACCCTGTATCAGCCGGTGTTGATTAAAATGATAATGGATAAAGTCATTTTTGCGGGAAAGACGGCGGCGCAACAGGCAGAAGCTTTAAAATATCTGAAAATAGTCATCGGAGGCTTCATCCTTCTCCTTCTGGGAAAAGGATTTTTCTATTATTTCCAGGGTTATCTGCTGCCTTGCGGAGTTAACAAAGCCGTAAGAGATATAAGAAATGAAACATTCCAGCATATCCAGCGCCTGCCGCTGAAAACATTCGACAAGTTCAGAACCGGCGATTTAATGACAAGAATTACCAACGACGCCGACCGGCTCAGTGACGTCTTCGGCCTGGGAATCATAAATTTCATCAACGATATAATGATTCTTGTATGCTCACTTGGATTTATGTTTTTCAAAAACTGGCAGATGAGTCTCGTCGTAATACTCGTCAGCCCTGTCGTTGCCGGAGCAATCGGACGTTTTTCTGGATATGTGAAAAGCGCGGTTGAAAAAAACCAGAAACAGATGTCCACAATCTATAACACGATAGAAGAATCAATCACCGGTATAAAAACAGTTAAAAGCTTCTCAATGGAAAAAAAGGAAATAGCCCGTTTTGAGAGGGAAAATTCAAGTCTTTACGGACATATAATGAAGGTTATACAATATAAAGTCGCACAAATTCCGGTCGTGGAAGTAATCGCCGGAGTAGGAATTTCATGCGCCATCGGCTACGGAGGATTGCAGATTGTTAAAGGATTGTCGGGCAACAGTCTGGGGCTTAGTTTCATAGAGGGCCGGACAGTCGGTGAAATATTTGAAGTATGGGGCTATATGATTATGGCGACCAATCCTCTGAACCGTATTTCACAAAGTATCTCGACGATAACAGGTTCCGCCGTCTCCGCCCAGAGAATTTTTGAAGTGCTTGATTCCCCGCAGGAAGAAACCGAAAAAAAACCTGATATGAAGGAAATAGACGGAAAAATAGAATTCTGCGGCGTAAGGTTTAAATACAATCAGGATCAGGATCTGATAATAAACGACCTCAGCTTCTGCATACAAAAAGGCGAAACAGTAGCGCTTGTAGGGCACAGCGGTTCCGGAAAAACAACCACCGCCAGTCTTATTGCACGCCTTTACGTTCCCGATCAGGGCGTTATAAAAGTTGACGATACAGACATAAACTCGGTAAACCTGCATTCATACAGAAGTCAGTTGGCAATTGTACCTCAGGAAACCGCTCTTTTCACCGGAACAATAAAAGACAATATACTTTACGGCAAAGACGATGCATCACAGGCCGATATAGAAGCAGCCGCGAAAGCAGCTAATGCACATGATTTCATAACCGATATGCCTGACGGATACGACACGGTAGTCGGTGAACGAGGCTCGACACTTTCCGGCGGACAAAGGCAAAGAATTGCCATCGCCAGAGCAATAATAAAAAAGCCTAAAATATTAATCCTTGATGAGGCGACATCATCGGTAGATGCAATCTCGGAAAAGCTGATACAGGAAAGTCTCGATAATATTTTCGATAATTTTACAACAATAATCATTGCCCACAGGGTCTCAACAATACAGAAGGCCAATAAGATACTTGTATTCGACAAAGGGCGAATCGTCGAGTGCGGCAATCATACAAGCCTGATCAATGCCGGAGGGCTTTATGAATCACTTTATAAATCATACTTCAAACATCAGGAAAATGAATCGTAAACAGGCTCTTTTCAGGTAGCCGCTAATTGATGCGCTTAAACATTTTTTCAAGCTCTTTTTTCGAAATATGAATCAATACAGGACGTCCATGCGGACAGAAAAATGGCTCCTTCAGCTTAATGAGCCGGTTATACAGCACCGACATTTCTTCCGGTGACATCTTTTTGTTCGCTTTTACGGCGCTGCGGCAGGCAATTATGTGGCGTATCTTTTCAAGAGGCTCGCCGGCCTTTGAAGCACTTTCCGCTATAATGGAATCCAGCACGTCAATAAAAAAGTCATTCACCTCGGCTTCGTCGATAAAAAACGGCAGTGCCCTTATTCTAAAGGTATTGGAGCCGAATTCTTCCAAATCAAAACCCAGTTGCAAAAATATCCCGGCATTATCCTTCAAAACAGAGAAATATGATACCGGAAGCTCAAGAATATGCGAAAAAAGCAAAGACTGCGAAGCTACACTTGCATGAATAACATCCCTGCCGACAAGTTCCTCATAGATTATTTTTTCGTGGGCGGCGTGCTGATCGATCAATACAAGGTTACCATCCAGATTTGCCGCTATATAAGTATCATAAAGCTGCATCAGCGGGATAAATGAGTGAGATTTTTCCTCCGAAAGGGGCAGTTGTGCGGCAGTAGGAGCTGCCGGCATATTTTGCCCGTCCGGCAGGTCTTCCAGGCGCTTTTCAAAATATCCGACCGCATCCATATAGGAGTCAATCTGTTGCTTAGAGGGCCTGGTTTGCTGGTATCCCGGGTTTGGCTGTGAATGATATTTCGGCTGCGGCTCACGAATTTCACTGCGTTCAAAAACTTCCCCGGTACTCCTATTATAGTTGATAACATCATTATTTCCGTCTCTGAACGTTACTCCGAAGGACGGTATTGCAGCATCCCTTATTCCTTTGACAGCCTGCATTACAGCCGATCTTACAAGAGAAAAAACCATATTGCCGTTACCGAAACGAATTTCCGTTTTGGCCGGATGCACATTGACATCGGTTTCAGACGGCGGCAAATTAATGTTCACAAGCGCACACGGGAAACGCCGTGCAGGAAGAAAAGGAGCGCAACCTTCAATAACAGCCTGTGATATCTGGTTATTTCTCACCAGACGTCCGTTTACAAAAACAATGATATCTCCTCTGGTCGAACGGTTAAAATCAGGGTTGCATATATACCCGTTTACGGAAACGGCAGCTTCATGCGCTGAAAAAGGCTGCAGCAGCGAAGCATCCTTAAGCGTCCACATATGCAAAAGGCAGTCGGTTACCCCCATGGACGCCGGGTAATTAAATATAATCCTTGAGCCATTGCGTAAACGAAAATGTATATCCCTTCTGGAAACGGCTATCTGAGATAATAAATTAGTTATTTGCGACAGTTCACAAGCCGCACTTTTCTGAAATTTTTTACGCGCCGGAGTGTTGAAGAAAAGTTTGGCAACAGAGACTGTCGTCCCCGAATCTCCGGGTGCGCTGCGCAGATCAAGAACATTGCCGCCTTCAACGGTAATGGAATGTGCGAATTCCTGCTCCTGCGGCTTGGATACAATCTCCAGACGGGACACGGCACCGATGCTGGGAAGCGCCTCGCCGCGGAAACCAAGTGACAGCAAACTGGCAATATCATCAAAATCCCTGATTTTACTGGTCGCAAAACGTTTAACGGCCAAAGGAAGTTCTTCTTCGTAAATACCGCAACCGTTATCGGTTATTTTAATAAGCTTATGTCCCCCATCCTCAAGATCGGCAAACACCGTGGTCGCGCCGGAATCAACGGCATTCTCCACAAGCTCCTTTACCACCGAAAGAGGGCGGTCTACTACTTCACCGGCTGCAATACGTTCCGAGGTCTGACGGTCAAGAAGACCAATAGAAGCATTCGTTTTCATTACTTCCCTCCGCCGAATTTATTTATCGAAATCTGCCAGCTATATATCTTGTTAAGCGCCTGCAGAGGAGTCATTTCCATTATATTGAGTTTTCGTATCTCATCAATAACCGGATTAGAATCACTGCCGGCAAAAAAAGTCAATTGCTGTTTCGGTTCCTTTTTCCTGTATTTTACAGGTTCTTTTTCGGAGACATATGACTGTTGTTCCAATGAAGTATCATTCTCACATGCTGATGCCTCCAGATGATCGAGAATATCCTGTGCACGCTGCAAAACGTTTTCAGGGAATCCGGCCAGCTTGGCAACATATATGCCGTAACTTTTATCCGAGGCACCTTTTAATATACGGTGAAGAAAAACGACTTCTCCTGATGTTTCCCTGACGGCAACACGCCTGTTTGAGATACCCTCATATCTGTCGGCAAGCGATGTAAGCTCATGAAAGTGCGTCGCAAACAGCGCTCTGGCACCAATATCGGCATAAAGCGATTCGGCAACAGCCTGGGCAATACTCATACCGTCATAAGTACTCGTCCCTCTGCCTATTTCATCAAGAATAACAAGAGAGCGCCCGGTTGCGTTATTGAGGATATTTGAGGTTTCAAGCATTTCAACCATAAAAGTACTTTGCCCGAGATGAAGATCATCGGTAGCCCCGACTCTTGTAAAAAACCTGTCTACAATACCTATTTTTGCGAAAGACGCGGGCACGAAACAGCCTATCTGCGCCATAATGGCAATCAATGCCGTCTGCCGCAGGTAAGTCGATTTACCCGACATATTAGGTCCGGTAATAATGCTTAAACTATTATCCCCGTCAAGGAACAAATCGTTTTTTACAAAAACCGAGGACAAAATTCTCTCAACAACCGGATGGCTGCCGTCCTTTATTTCAATGACCG
The DNA here is from genome assembly GCA_031551355.1 of Candidatus Xenobia bacterium. Lineage (GTDB taxonomy): Bacteria > Vulcanimicrobiota > CADAWZ01 > CADAWZ01 > CADAWZ01 > JAVBNT01. Next base: position 43,965 of record JAVBNT010000002.1, read on the forward strand.
TATCTTCAATAATTTCGGGCCGGGAGTATCCATAAGTCGACGAAACGATGGCAAACGACAATAATACATCGGCAACAGCGATATTTGCAGCTACCTCACGAAGCATCTCCGAATATTTGAGCACCTCAAGGCGCACCAGATTAAAAAGCTCAAACTCAAGAGCCTTGATCCTTTCTTCAGCGCCAAGCACCTTTGATTCATAATTTTTAAGCTCTTCGGTAATATAGCGTTCACCGGTCGAAATAGTTTGCTTGCGGATATAATTTTCAGGAACATTTTTTAAATTATTTTTTGTAACTTCTATATAGTAGCCAAAAACCTGATTAAACCCTATCTTAAGAGACTTTATGGACGTTCTTTCCCTTTCGCGCTCCTCAAGTTCAGCAATAAAAGACTTGGCATTATGCCGTATACTCCTGAGTTCGGCAAGTTCAGCGCTGAAGGAGTCGCAAATCATACCGCCGTCACGCAGCGTTGCCGGCGGATTTTCCAGTATTGAAGACTCCAGATATGCCGTAAGTTCTTCCATGCCGTTCATCAGGGACATACGCTGAAGCAACTGCGACTTGCATTTGGACAGCAGCACTTTTATATCGGGAACCATTTTTAAAGAACGTCCCAGCGCATACAAATCTCTGGCATTGGCACTTGCGAATACGGCCTTGGAAAGAAGTCTCTCAATATCCTGTATATTTTTGAGATAATCCCTGAGCAGAGAAAGAGTGTTCCAGGAGGATATCAGCTCTCCGACGGCATCAAGGCGTTCCTGTATAGGCTTTATATCAATCAGAGGACTGAGAATCCAATTACGCAAAAGTCTCGCTCCCATAGAGGTAAGAGTTTCATCAAGAGCCCATAGAAGCGTTCCTTTGCGCTCACGGCCGACGATAGTCTCAATCAGCTCAAGGTTCTTCTTGCTCGTAGAATCTATCACTGCATAATCGGACTTTATAAAAAACTTCGGACGGCGCAGCGTCAAAAGCGTACTTTTCTGCGTGTCTACCAGGTATGAAACAAGGCTGGCACAGCACAGAAGAGATTCCTGTGAAGATGAGATCTCGAGGCAGTCAATCGTATCAAGCTTAAAGCATTTCTTTATTATTTCATGTGATTCCGGCAGTGATGGAAATGCAGGAACGAAGCTGTAGGGTATTTTTTCAGAGAGCAGATAGTCGGGTATCAGCGATTCATTGAGTGAAATATCAAGCAAAACCTCTGAAGGACGCCATCTTTCCAACTCTTCCCTGACAATATTCAAGTCCGCGGTTTCTATCTGCGATACGTTGAACTCGCCCGTGGAGATGTCACAAACGGCAAAAGACGCTTTCTGCATCCGGTAAAAAAGGCACATAAGGTAATTGTTTTTGCTGCCGTCAAGCACACCGGGGTCGGTAACCGTTCCTGAGCTGACAATCCTGACGACTTCGCGCTTGACAAGACCTTTTGCTTTTTTAGGGTCCTCAACCTGATCACATACAGCCACCCTGTAACCCTTGTTTACAAGCGTATGCAGATATTGATCAAGAGCAAAAAAAGGGACGCCGGCCATCGCTATTTTGTTGCCTTCGCCGGAGTCCTTTGCCGTAAGTGTTATTTCCAATTCTCTCGACGATGTTTCAGCATCTTCGCCGTATGTTTCAAAAAAATCACCCACCCTGAAAAAAAGCAGGCAACCGGGGTTTTCTTCCTTAACCCTGAAATACTGAAGTAACATAGGTGTCATAAAAATAAGCCTGTCTCTAAGTTTTTCTTTACGCCGTAAGTTAGGGCTCTTGTCCCTGATAAGCTTGCGGCAATATGCGTTTAGTTGTATTCTTCATCAACCGCCTGATCGTTTATTCCCAAAATACGCTCAAACAAAATTTCCAGCGCCCAGATTGCATTAGGGCCGGTTTCAGAGATAACACTGATCGTCTCCGAACGGCAGTCCATACACAAATAATATTTATAAACCGCCTGATCATTTTGAGTATAGGCGACAGCTTTTTTACAGTAAAACTGTGAGATGTCCGTTGCAGAAACCTCTTTGTTTAAAAAAGGGACCGGCAGCGGTTTTACCGCTTTACAGAAAAATTCCCTGTCAAGCTTAATTTCCGTTCTATTAAGCAACATATAAAAAAATGCATATGCAGCCGCAACACCAACCATTAAAAACGGAATCGAAAACAAAACCCCCTCAAATTCCAATTCCTTGAGCATTTGTAAAAAAACGACAGTGCCGCCGCCGCCAAAAGCCAATGCAAACACTAAAGAAAAAGGAACAAGAATAAGATTGACGGTTCTTAACATTGGCACTGTCAGGGAAAGACCGCCTTGCGGCAATGTCTTAAATTTATAATAAGATGGTAACTTTGCGATAAGTTCTTTATAAGTCAGGTCTTTTAAAGAGTCCTTCATATAAAGCTTGCCCGGGGCAGTTTTGGGCGACTCGTTTTGGAAAATGCTGTCACAGAAGTCACAGGTGAAAGTTCTCTCTGAATCCACGCTTAAAATGCCGCCGCAATTAGGGCAGGCAAGAGTTTTCATTCTTTATAGCCTCCCTGATTATGCCTTTGCGGAAGCAGCACTTCCTTTTGCGTCAGCCCATTTGGGCAGTGAAAAGAAAAATATCGATCCCTCATCAAGGACACTTTCAAACCAAAGGCATCCGCCATGCGCCTCAATAATCTTTTTTATTATAAAAAGGCCCATTCCTACGCTGTAAATCTTTTTTGTCGTCCCGATATCAATTTTGAAAAAAGCCTCAAATATACGTTTATGCTGATCAAACGGAATTCCCATACCCTCATCCTTTATACTGACAAGAACCGTTTCATCAAGACTGTCATCGATGTTTATCTCGATGGCACCGCCGTTGGGAGAAAACTTAACGGCATTCGAGATCAGATGCTTGAAAACGTAAAGAAGCTGCTCCCTGTCTCCGAAGACGGTTACATTTTTAGCACCACTTACCGACAACATGTATTTATCGCTGACGTCGGCCGATCTTACCGACACGTCAACCAGTTCGTCAACCTCAACAAACTCCGATGCCAGAGAAAGTCCGTTTCTGGTTATCCGCGAAGCTTCAAGAATCATATCGACAATTTTTGAAAGCTTGGTGGCTTCCCCATCCATTATCGACAAAAATTCATCAATCGTTTTTTTGTCAAAGCAGGCTTTAGGATGGCTCAATGTTCCTATATAAGCCTTTATTGTTGATATGGGAGTTCTAAGCTCATGCGACATTGAGTCCATAAAATCTTTTCTGAGCTGATCGAATTCTTTTGACTTGCTGATATCATTAAAAATAAAATAAGCGCAGGGTTGACCGTTTTCAATAAAGCTCCGGGCTTTAAAACAGACAATTCGTTTTACATTATAAAGAAACTCAACCTCAAGTTCCAATCTGCTTATCTTTGAAATACCAGTTTCAAAATCAGTATCGGCAGCGTCACAGTAAGGCTCAAGTTCCCTGAATACTTCATAACATTTTTTGCCGACAGCATCATCGCAACTCCAACCGGAAATAGACTCCGCCGGTTCGCTGAAGAAAGTAATTACAAAATTACCGTCTACGGCAAAACAGCCGTCACCCATGGATGATGTTATGAAATCCATTATTTCAGTCATTTAAAACCTCAATAGACACATCCGAATTAGTATAGATATCGATCTCGGAAGCAATCAAAAGAGCTTCCTTTACAATCTCTTGCGCCGAAAGTGAGCTGTATTTTACCATTGCCTTTGCCGCGGCAAGAGCGTAAGGGGAACCGGAACCGATTGAAAGAACATTGTCATCAGGCTCTATAACATCGCCCGTTCCCGATATCAAAAGCAGGTTTTCCTTATCGGCAACAATCAAAACGGCTTCCAAACGCCGTAAAGCCTTATCAAGACGCCACTCTTTGGCAAGTTCCACTGAAGCCCGGAGCAAATTGCCGCGGTATTCTTCAAGTTTCGATTCAAACTTTTCAAAAAGCGCAAGACCGTCGGCTGCGGAACCGGCAAAACCGGCAACAACTTTTCCGCCTTTAAGCCGTCTGATTTTCTTTGACTTATGTTTCATTATTGTCTTGTCTAACGTGACCTGACCGTCACTAGCGATCGCGACCTGTCCGTTATGTGACACAGCCAAAATAGTGGTGGATCTGAATTTCATTAAATTAAGTTCCTTAAAATTTAGGTATTTACGTAGATTTATTTAGCATATAAAAATTCAAGCAAAAGTCATTTTTATCCTGTTTAAGAGACAAATATGTCTTTAAAATTTTAAAGAACCGTTTCCCTGTAAATCCTGACAGCCGTAGACAACGGACACTTCATTTTTCAAAATGAATTATATATAAAAGGAGTGATTAGTAATTTTACAGAAATTGAATCAGATATTCTTACAATCAAACTAAAACAATCGTTCAGGTGCCAGTGAAGTTTTAAAGCAGGCTGCCTCAGGGTGGTTTCTGTCTGCCTCTCACAGATTTCAAAGAGATAAATACCTGTAAAATCTCTGTGTTCTCCTATTCTCCCTTTTCCATTATTGATAAAAAAGGAGCCGTCTTCCATTGAAGAGACAGCCACAGAACAGTATAAAAGGAGTGTCAGAAAATTATGGAAAAAGACAATTTAATTTATTGTAAAACCTGCGGCAATACAATCGCTTCCGAAAGCGGTTCATGTTTAAGCTGCGGAAACACTACTTTTATTACAAAAGAAGAATATCACTCCTTAGCAAAACCGGTAGTTCCGTCTGCTACGCCAGTTGTGACAAAAGCCCCCGATTCTTCAAACGCAAAAATATCAAAAATGTCGGAAGAAGAAGAAGAAAAGGAATTAAGCCGTTTAAAAAGACAATTGGAAATAGAAAAATTAAAAAAGGAACTAAACGATTTAAAAACACCTGCGCCGCTGCAGTCTCATTCAGTTAATATGCCCCGGGGACAAAAAGGTCAGGTTATTATAAACAATGTTATACAAAGCAGTCATGGGCCGGGCAACGTTATACCAGGCCCGGAAAACTGCTCGCATTGTTCGCGTACGACATATCAGCTGCTGGCTTTATTTTTAGGGGGGTTCGGCGTTCACGAGTTTTACAGAGGTTACTCGGCAAACGGAGTTTTAGCCTTCCTTTTTTCCTGGACAGGCGTTCCATCAGTAGTAGCCATCGTTCAAATATTCACAGAACAAAGAGATAGCCATGGGCGGTATATGCGTTAACTGTTTAAAACATTCGGAAAAATAAAAAAGTTATCCGCCCATTTTTAGGGTCTGCCGACTCTAATCACTTTAAACTTTTTTGCTCAATAAACTCATCAAAAAATTTGCCCGCTCTCTGTGCTATTAGCTCGTTTCTCTCGCTTTTTTTCCGGCATTTTATGCCAAGAGGCGGAAAAAGTCCCATATTTATATTCATAGGCTGGAAATGTTTAGCATCTGCAGATACAATATAATTCATCAGTGAGCCGATGGCAGTCTCTGCAGGGAAGGCAACACTCTCACGTCCCATAACACAGGCAGCCGCGTTTATACCGCAAAGCAGTCCTGAGGCTACCGATTCCACATATCCTTCAACGCCGGACAGCTGTCCGGCAATAAAAGTATCCGTCAGGGGAACAAACTGCCCTGTCGGACGGACAAATTTAGGAGCGTTAACAAAAATATTGCGATGCATAACGCCAAGCCTCAAAAACTCGGCATTTTTAAGTGCAGGTATCAGTCTGAAAACACGCTGCTGTTCCCCCCAGCGAAGCCTTGTCTGAAAACCGACAAGATTGTAGCAGGTCGCCTCCTTGTTTTCCTGACGGAGCTGGACAACGGCGTAACTTAACGAGGATGTCTTGGGGTCTATCAGCCCTACAGGCTTCATTGGCCCAAAACGCAGCGTCTCTCTCCCGCGGGAGGCAATTTCCTCCACAGGGAGGCAGCTTTCAAAAAATTTCTGCTCATAATCCCTGTCCTCAACCTTCTCTGCAGCAAGCAGAGCATCAAGAAAAATATTATACTCTTCTTCATTGAGAGGACAATTCAGGTATTCGGCATCACCCTTGTCGTAACGGGATGCGCGGAAATAGCAGTTTTCGTCGAGGCTTTCAAGGCTTACTACCGGAGACACGGCGTCGTAAAAATAGAAATAATCATCACCTAAAATATTTCTTAGAGAATCCGCAAATGCGCCTGATGTCATCGGACCGGTAGCGATTATCAACGGTCTTTCTCCGGGAATGTCCGTGGCTTGCATTCTCTTTACCGAAACAAAAGGATTAGAATTAAGGGCATCCTCTATATAGGAGCTGAAAACTTTTCTGTCAACCGCAAGAGCCTGTCCGGCAGGAACCGACGCATAATCGGCCGCCTGCATTACAATACTGTTGAGTTTACGCAGTTCGGTTTTTAAAATTCCGTTGGCATGACAGGGATCTTTGCTGCCAAGAGAATTACTGCAAACAAGCTCTGCCAGTCCGTCCGTTTTATGAACAGGAGTCATTTGCCTCGGCCTCATCTCAAGAACAGTCACATTTATGCCTCTCGAAGCAATCTGCCAGGCGGCTTCACATCCGGCAAGGCCGCCGCCGATAATCATAATACTTTTTGCAAACCCGGACATAAATCAGGCCTCTTTGTCTTTCTTTTCCGGCTCACCGCCCGGCTCTTCCGCCGGCAGCTTTATATTGGCAACGGCTTCCTTGTTCAGTTTCCCGGAAGAATATCCCTTACAGTCGTTTATACACTGTGTATAACCTTTGCCGCCTCTGGTATACTTAAGCACCATCACGCCGCCGCATTCGGGACATTTTTTATCAAGCGGCCTGTACCAGGATGTGAAATCACACTCCGGGTATCTGTCACATCCATAAAAAACGGCTTTCTTGCTGCGTTTCTGGATCACGGATCCGCCGCAGCCCTCTTTAGGACAGGGGATACCTATTTTCTCGACATAAGGCTTGGTATTTTTACATTCGGGGTATCCACTGCATGCAAAAAATTTACCATAAGGGCCGCGTCTGATAATCATTGGCTTGGAACATTTCTCACAAAATTCTCCGGTTTCCTCGGAAATACTTATGCTCTCAACCCTTTCTATTGCCTTTTCAACATTATTCAGATTTGTGATAAAAGGTTCGTAAAAGTTGCCGAGAACGCTTACCATCTCGGCATCACCTTCTTCAATCTTGTCAAGCTCAGTCTCCAGTCCGGCCGTAAAATTGACGTCCACGATATCCGGAAAATTATTTACAAGAAGCTCGGTGACAACAATCCCCAGTTTGGTGGGGACAAATTTTTTCTCTACAAGTTTTACATATTCCCTTTTCTGTATTGTATCGACAATAGGAGCATAAGTACTCGGCCGGCCGATACCGTTCTTTTCAAGAGCCTTAACGAGAGTGGCCTCGGTATAATGCGGAGGAGGCTGAGTAAAATGTTGTTTCGGCTCAATATTCAGCAGCTTCAGCGGATCGCCCGCCTGTACTTTGGGCAAAGACGCAGATTCATCCTCTCCCTGTTTGTCATCTTTAAGCTCGCTGTATATTATTGTAAAGCCGGGGAAAATAACCGAAGTCCCCTGTGATGTGAAGCGGTAATCTCCGCAGTCTATATTTAACGTGATAATTTCATTTTCACATGGTGACATCTGACTGGCCAGAAAGCGATCTCTTATAAGAGAATAAAGTTTGAACTGATCAGTTGTCAAAGCCCTTTTCAAATGCTCCATGTCAAGAAAAACATTTGTCGGCCTTATGGCTTCATGGGCATCCTGTGTTCCGGCTTTTTTATTGTGAACACGCTGCTTGCCGATAAAATTCTGTCCGTATGTTTTATCGATAAACTCAACAGCCTCGCTTCTGGCGCCTTCCGATATTCTCGTAGAATCGGTTCTCATATAGGTTATTAAACCGGCAGGGCCATCGTCGCCTATTTCAAGGCCTTCAAAAAGCTGCTGGGCTATTTTCATAGTTTTTGAAACTTTAAAGCCAAGCCGTCTGGAAGCATCCTGCTGAAGGGTACTCGTTATATAAGGAAGAGGAGCTTCACGTTTCTGCCTTTTCTTTTCCGGAGCGGCGGCAACAACAAAACCGTTCGTTTCTAAAAAACTCTTAATGGAAACGGCCTGCGTTTCATCCGGTATGGCAATTTTTTTGTTTTTGTAAGAAACGAGTCCGGCTTTAAAAGCAATGGCAACCTCGCCGCCTTCAAGTAATACCGATATCGTCCAGTATTCCTCTTTTACAAAAGCATCTATTTCTTTTTGGCGTTCAACGATCAGTCTTACAGCCACCGATTGAACTCTTCCCGCAGAAAGTCCCGACGCAACCTTCTTCCAAAGCACCGGACTTAAATTATATCCGACAAGGCGATCAAGCATTCTTCTCGCCTGCTGGGCGTTAACACGCTCCATATCTATTGTCCGCGAATTTTCGAGAGCATTCTTTAAAGCATCGGGAGTGATTTCATGAAGTTCTATGCGCGATAAAGAATCGTCGGGAATCTTAAGGACTCTTGCAAGGTGCCAGGCAATTGCTTCCCCTTCGCGATCAGGGTCGGTTGCCAGATAAACGGCTTCAGAATCCTTAAGACTGTCCTTAAGTTCCTTTATTATTTTTTCCTTGTTTGCTATCGTTATATATTTGGGAGTGAAATTCTTTTTGACATCTATGCCTATACGGTTTTTCGGCAAATCAATCACATGCCCCATAGAGGCTTTTACCAAATAATCTTTTCCGACATATTTCTGAAGAGTTCTGGCCTTTGCAGGAGACTCAACTATAATAAATCCTTTGTATGCCACGTTACGACCCTATTTTCCTTATGTAAAATTTATAAAAAGGCGCAGCCAATACGCTTTATTTTGAAGAGAATTACTTTACCGGATATAATATTCCTGCAACACCCGCTACAAATAAATAAAGTCTAATAATTATTGCCGGATTCACGCCTGACGTAAACTCCTCCCGAAGAAGTCTTTATATATCCTTTAAATTCAAGAACGGAAAGAGTCTGAAAAAGTATATGTGAAGGAAGCTGTATCTGTTCCGCAATTTCCGCCGCCGTCAAAAACCCGTCTACCATTGACAGAACTTCTTCCTCGGTTTCTTTAAGATTACCGGCAGCCCGGTGCTTTCCGGCAAGCAAGTCGCCTGAAATGAAATTCAAATTTATGGCAGCTAAAATGTCGTCTGCAGACTCAACAAGAGGAGCGCCGTCTTTTATCAGGGCATGAGGCCCTCTGCTCAAATTGCTGAAAACAGGGCCTGGAACAGCCATAACGTCACGGCCGTATTCAAGTGCCTTGTTCGCGGTTATCAAGGAGCCGCTCTTAATATCGGCCTGTATAACGACGGTCGCAATACTCAGTCCGGCAATAATCCTGTTTCTTCTCGGAAAACGATAGGGCAGAGGCTGGGCTCCCATAGGAAATTCGGTAATAACGGCGCCGTTCTCAGAAATTTCAGAAAAAAGTTTTGCATGCTCTCTTGGATATATAACGTCAATGCCGCTTCCCAAAACTGCAAAAGTCTTTTCTCCGCCGACAAGACATCCTTTGTGGGCTGCGGCGTCAATCCCCTTCGCCATTCCGCTGACAACGGACAGTCCTCTCACTGCAAGCTGTCTGGCAATGTTAAAAGACATTTCAATACCGTAAGACTGAGCCTTGCGGGCACCAACAATAGCAATAGCCCCCTGCAGTCCTGAATCAAGGCTGCCTTTATAATACAATACGGGCGGAGCATCAGGAATAGACTTTAAAAGTCCGGGATACAGCGGATCACAGTACGTTACGATCCCGAACCCCATTTTAGAGGCGTTTTCCTCAAGTTCATAAGGATTTTCCTTAAAATCATGCAGCCGCCCCACAATTTTTTCGGCCAATGATATATCAATTTCAGCAACAGAGGACAGGTCTTTGGGGGAAAATGAAAGCAAATTACCGGTGCCGCCGCAGATGGAAACAATCGATTCCATCAAAGAAGCTGAAACGGAATCAAGCGGTGACAGTGCAATATACACATATCTGTCGAGCATTATAAATCTACCTCAGCAGGAAAGATGTGCTGCCTATTCCAATAACATCTCCCCTGTTTATAGGAACTTTTCTGGTTATTTTAAACTTGTTTACGAAGGTTCCATGTTCCGAAGACAGATTTTCAATATAAAATATGCCTCCTTCCATGGTTATCACGGCATGTTGTGCAGCCACCGAATCATCCCAGTTTAAATTGACGGCACTATCTACTCCGGATCCGATGACAATACCATCGGATAAAGGATATCTTGTCGAATTTTCTTTACAATACAGATATATTCTCGTATTCTTTGAAGGCGGCCTCATTGAATCGGAGCCGCCGTCCGCAGAAGGATTCGTCTTTCTTCTGGTTCTTAGGGAAGAACCAAGTTTAGACGATACCGAAGCAGGATCCGGTGACATAATGCCAAGGCGCGTAAACAAATCAAGCTCACATGGTGCAGCGGCCTGCCCTTTGGCCACCGTCTCGCAAAAAGAAAGCAATTTATTATAATCATGGCTGAGTTGGGGATCAAGAGTTTCCGTCGACAATACACGCTTCAAAAGCTCAATTGCAACATTATAGTCCCCCGTCTCCGAGAGAACTTTAGCCAACACCAGATAATTAAGTTCAAATGCCGAAGAATCAGGAAGAATACCTCTCAGTGAAGAAATTATTTTTTCCCTTCTGCCTCGCTCATAAAGAAAAAGCGAATAGAAAAAAAGCAGCGTACTCTGTCCGGGAACAAGATCAAGAATCTGCTGCATTATTTTTATGGGCTCATCCGAAACCGACGTTCTCGAAGCAATTGCCAGCATAAGGTTAACCCCGAGCAAATCAGCATACAGAGCAAAAGACATATGCCTAGTAACAGGTATAATCAACCTGAACGTCGGCAAGGCATTTTTCAATGTTTTGCCAAGATTATTATGCAGCAGCAGGGCTTTGGAAAGATTTTCCCTTGGAGAGTGATTCTTATCCGCTCCCCTCTCAAACACGCCAAGCATAAAATAGGCATCGGCAAGCTGAGGGTCCTTCTCCACCGCCTTATGAAAAAAATCAACGGCTTTTTGTTTGCGGCCGAAAACAAGATTTCTGCAGCCGTCATAAAAAAGCCGATCGGCGGGGGCAAGTGAAAGATTTTTGATCTTACCCAAAAAAGATACATTAGGGGATTGAGGTTCAAAAAAGTCAATATATGGCGTTATACCGGAAAAATCTCCGGAATGATGCCGCAGATAAAGCCCGGTGCCGTAATTCAACTCAACACTGGGGGTCTTTGGACCTTTTAAAATCTCGTCAATTTTTTTTGACGGGAATATAGACGATGAAAGACCGGAAATTCCCTTGCTGATTCCCTCAAGAATTTTATCTGCAGACATCTTTTTTTTTCTCCTTAATAAATTATCCTTGAATCTAAAATCAAATATGAATAATCTAATATCTATAGCGGTAATTTTTGCATACTGTGCCTACAATTATTACATAAGGAAAATAAGGATGTCAAACGAAAATTATTTTTTAAATCAAATAATAATTGTATTACGGTATTGCGGAGACTGCCTTTGCAGGGTTATAATATTATAGCCCGAATTTAAAAATCCTAAAAATTTATGGAGGTGTTTATAATGAAAAAATATTTTATAGTGATATTTCCTTTATTACTATTGGCACTTTTTGCGGCAACGTCACGTCCGGCGCAGTCACAGCTTATACTTGTAAATCTTAAAGTTAAAATAGTAAAAATAGAGAGGGAAAACAACCGGCTGCAGGTAAGGGTTCACGAAAAAGGCAACAAAGACGTACAGTATGTTGACATGGACAAAAACACAAGCTTTTCCATCAACAACAAGGAGATTTCCTACGACGCCGCATGGAAAACATTTAAAGAAGGCCAGATTATAAGGGTTAAAGGCGGATACCAAATGAATTTCCACGTCAAGGCAAAACAAATATATATGTAGCAAAAGGGATTTTTTTTCGTGTTGTTAACAAAAAATTTACATTAAAAAGCATATTTTGATAGATTTTACACTCAATAATAGTGTATTCTGTAGAAGTAGCATTTATTTGAAAGGATGGATTTTTCGATAATGAATATTAGGACAACTTCTTCCCTTCCTGAACAGATTAACATTGAGCGCAAACCGGCTGCACAGCCGCAGAAAGAAGCTCAGCAGGCACCTGTACAGGACAATGTCACTATTGGCGGAAACCAGCAGGTAGATCAGGGAGTTCACAAGAAATGGACCTTCCTCCACTACGGAGCTGCCGACAATAACCTTGCCAAGCTTATTATGCTCGACGTAGACGAAATGGAAAAAGTCGGTTCCGACGCCAACACACACATTGTAAGCCAGCTCGACCAAAGTGTCGGAAGTTGCAAACGTTACTATGTTACCCAGGACAACCAGCAGGGAAAATTAAATTCTCCGGTGCTTGAAGATATGGGACCGAAAGTTGATATGTCCAATCCGAAAACACTGACCGATTTCATCACATGGGGAGTTAAAAATTTCCCCGGTGACAACCTTGCGGTAGTTATCGGAAGCCATGGCGGCGGCACAATGGGCGCTGCAGCAGACGACAGAGACGGCCATATAATGTCTCCGGCAGGCCTGAAACAGGCTTTTGCCGACGCAGAAAAAATCACCGGCAAGAAAGTTGATGTTCTCGGTTTTGACTGCTGCCTGATGGCTAATACAGAAGTTGCCTATGAGCTCAAAGATTCAGCCAAATTCATCGTAGCCTCCGAGGAATCCGAAGGCGGTTACGGATGGCCGTATCACAATGTAATGAATGAAAACGTTCTTTATTCATTGCAGCAGGCACTTGCCAGCAAACTGACGATTACTCCCGAACAATTTGCCAAGAAAATCGTAACGGACGCATCGCATGCACAGAGCGATCTGCCGACAATGTCAACGATTGACACCAGCAAAATGCCCGGAGTAGCCAAAGCATTTGACGATTTCGCAAAATCAATCATTGATACCGATACTTCAAAAGCAACGCTTAAGGATATTGCCAGAAAATCACAGAGCTTCAGCAGCTTCAAAGACAGTTATCACTTCTGTGAGCAGATTGTAAAATCCAATTCAATCACTGATGAAAAACTGAAAGCCGAAGCACAGAAAGTTATGGACTCGCTCAACGAGGCTATCATTGCCAACCAGTCCTCCAAACAGTATCCTAACGCACACGGCCTGCAGATGGAAATTCCTACCGGCGGCTATATGTCAAGCGGATATCAGAAACTTGATTTCGCCAAAGATACCAAGTGGGATGAAGCAATGGCATCAATGGGCAGCAACAAAAGCAGCGATCCATACGGATGGGGCACCGGCCACAGCAGTGATGCCGGCGTAGGAACAACAGTCAGCCACAACGGCATGAATGTACCTATATCGGGAATGACTACCCAGGCATAGTAACGCTCCGGTTTCAATTCACACAAAAAGGGGCTGTATCGGCAAAAAAGATACGGCTCCTTTTTTAATTCTCAAAAAGCAGTTCGCCGGAGGAATTGCTTTCATTCCGTTGAAAAAGTATTTATTGAGTGTAAATTAACATTTTTTTAACAATAAATCCGTGCATACAGATAGACTGTATAACAAAGTGATGCTATGATAGAATATATTAAGAAGAATCCTGAAGGGACAGGTGAGTATTTATGAATATAAAAACAACCGGTTTTGTAAATGAACAGATAATTCCCGAGCGCAAAAAAGCCGCTCCCAAACAAAATACAGAGACGCAGCAAAATATTGGCGACAACGTATCGCTTGGCAGCAATGACAGTAAAGTAGATCAGGGCGTCCATAAAAAATGGACATTCCTTCATTACGGAGCTGCTGATAACAACCTGTCCGATTTGATCAAAATGGACGTCGACGAAATGGAAAGAGTCGGTTCCGACATAAACACACATCTGGTAACACAGTTGGATCAGGAAAGAGGCGACTGCAAACGCTACTACCTTATAAAAGATGATCAGGTTGGAAAACTTAATTCACCGATGCTTGAAAACATGGGTCCAAGTGTAGACATGTCGGATCCTAAGACATTGACCGATTTCATAAAATGGGGCATAAAAAACTTCCCTTCAGATAACGTTGCACTGATAATAGGAAGCCATGGCGGCGGCACACTTGGTGCTGCGGCAGATGACAGAGACGGCGACATAATGTCCCCTCAGGGCCTGAGACAGGCTTTTGAAGATGCCGAAAAAGTTACCGGCAAAAAAATAGACGTTCTCGGTTTTGACTGTTGCCTGATGGCTAATACCGAAGTGGCCTATGAGCTCAAGGATGTTGCCAATTTTATCGTTGCCTCGGAAGAATCTGAAGGCGGCGACGGATGGCCTTATCATAACGTTTTAAATGAAAAAGTTATTTATTCCCTGCAAAAAGCGCTGACAAAAAGATTAACGGTTACCCCTGAACAATTTGCCAAAAAAATAGTAACCGATGCATCCCACGCTCAACAGGATCTTCCCACAATGTCCACAATAGATACAAGCAAAATGGGTGCTGTCGGCAAAGCAATGGACGGATTCGCGCAGTCCATTATAAATACCGATACAAACAAAAATACACTTAAGGAAATCATCAGAAAAACCGAAAAGTTCGAAGATTTTAAAGACACTTACCATTTCTGCGAACAAATTGTAAACTCAAAAGCTATTACTGATGAAAAACTCAAAGCGGAAGCACAGAAAGTTATGGATTCACTTAATGAAGCTATAATAGCCAACCAGTCTTCATCAGAATATCCTAACGCTCATGGTCTGCAGATGGAAATTCCCGGAAACGGTAAAGTTTCCCAGGGCTATAAAGAGTTGGCTTTTGCCAAGGATACCGGTTGGGATGAAGCAATGGCAACTTTGAAAAACAACAAAAAAACCAAAGCATAGCATAAAAAGACAATCTTACCTAAATCCCTTCCCAATGGAAGGGATTTTTTTATTACTCCGGCAATATCTCTAAAAGTTATATCAACACGCGGAAAAAAGAGAGGCAAATGTTTTGGATTATATAACACAAATTTCAAATTTTATCACCGGCAGCAGACAGGAAAGCAAAGACAAAGGGGTTATCCTGAATTTTATTCAAAAAAATCCCGACAATATTTTAATGCGGAAAAACGAAATCGCCCATATAACGAGTTCAGGCTTTATCATGAATGCAAATCTCAGTAAGGTATTACTGGTTCATCATAACATCAGGAATACCTGGGCCTGGACAGGTGGGCATGCCGACGGAAACGGAGATCTTCTCTCTGTCGCGATAAAGGAAGCTAAAGAAGAAACAGGAGCCGTTGAAATAACGCCTCTTAGCAGGGAAATTGCTTCGATAGATATTTTACCCGTTTTCGGGCATATGAAAAAAGGAAATTATATAAACTCCCATCTCCATCTGTCGATTGCCTACATACTGCTCTGCAGCGAAAACGAGCAGTTCACTGTTAAACCGGATGAAAACACCGGGGTCGAATGGTTTGCGGTCGAAAAATTCAACAATAGATATTTTGACGATGGGGATGTGTATCTATACAACAAGTTGATCGCCAAAGCCCGGACTTTGGGCAAAACAAACTGATAAAAAAACCGCCAACGACAAATTGTTTATATGCTGACCATGTTGCTCGTATACCGGAGCTATTTACATTTCGCTCTAAATGCCCACTCAAGGCAAAGTAAATCCTCAGGCATTTTTCCGTTGCTCCCCCCAATATCATTAGGTTAAAAGAAAGTATTCTTGGAGCGTAACAAAAATTATGCGGTTAATTTGTTTTGCCCGCCCCCCCCCACCTTTACAAAATCAACTACAGAACGAGTTTAACCTCTGCGACAACTGACAATTTCTTCCCAAATATGCAATCGTAAATTAACAAATTGCAATTCTTTTTTTTGTTAAAAAAATGTTACAATTTGTTAACATTTTTGCTTTTTTGTTAATTTTTTGTTACAATACATAAAGTAAGTAAACAAAACTATTCGCAGCAATATACGGAGGCACAATTTATGGCAAGAGAAATAACAAGAAAACGAGGCATTGTATTAATTACCGTAATGCTTTTGCTGACCATTATAATAATGATCGCCGCTCTTTTAACCGTCTCGGCCAAAAATTCACTGCTTCTGGGAAATGCTTACAGTCAAAATGAACAGGCTCATTATGCCGCACTTTCAGGGCTTGAGTACGCAAGAGCAAGAATTTATGAAAATCCCTATTGGATGCAAAATGACTCTTATAATCCCGGAGAATATCTTAAAGATAACGGTCAAGGCAATTCTTACAGACTTTTTAAAGATATTATTTTTGAAGACAAGGCTGATAAAATTGCAGTCGGCTATATCGGCGAAAACGGCAGAGAAAGCCGGATCCGTTTTGAGATAGCATTTTCCGAAAAAGGAGCAGAAACCAACAATATAAAATACGTTTCCTGCAACAACACAATGAAGGGAGCCGGCAGCTTCACACGCATAAAAAGCACCAACGGTTGGGAGAATTACAGGTCGGTCGGGAAAGGCAAGCTGTATATAATAGTCAAAGGCATCTGTGAAAGCACGGTTAGGTATGCGGAAGGCTATCTTGATGTCTCCAGCGTCGGCGATGCCGGTTCATGTTCCATCGCCAGGAATGATATTAATGTAAACCTTGCCGGCAGCAATCCGCTTTTTCTAATAAGCAATAAGGATGACAGCGCAGTTGAGAAAAAATCCGAAATACGTTCTGTAAATAATATTAACGTATCTTCAGGGATAATCCGCAATCCACTTTGTTTTTCACTTAACAGTCAAGGCACCGCTTACGGCTCCCCTTCGGTTTCTATTAATGGGAACCCGCTTGCAGAAGGCTTTAATGAAAAATACGGCATTAACATTGATACCCAATCAGGCAAGGAAACGGAACAACTTTTAAACGGTGCCGACAGTATAAGCTGGGACAATGTCAATAAAGATTCCTCAGGCAAGGAAATTGTTTTCCGGCAGCTACCCTCCGGTGCCTACATATATGTAAAAGATCTCGGCAATGGCAGCGGCGGATGGAGATATTGCGAAACATCCAACATATCGGAGATGGATAAGGACGCTTTTAAGGCTCTGACACTAAAAACCAGCGTAAGCGACGGCAATCGCAGTCAAATATTTAAAACACCTCCGGAAACAGCGGGAGTATCATTTAACGGCGACACAATGGTTTTCAGTCAAAGTACAAATATCAGGACAACCGACAGTATTTTAATCGGCTGTGTGGACAATTTATCATTTTTGAGCGGCAATTCCATAAGTCTATCCCAGCGTTCAAGAGTTAACGTTGTTTTTCAGGAAAATGAGAAAGACGCTTCCAAAAATCCGGTATTGAGCGTCGGAAGCAGCCAAAACTCAAACTCCAGCCTCTACTGCCATGGCGAACTGAGAGGCAGCGGCAAGGTAATGTCCAGCGGAAGCATTTACATGCAGGGCGGTTCTTATTTTGACACCGCAAAAAACAGCGGCGTATCCATATATGCTGAATACAATGTTGAAATAATGCCTTCAACAGCTATTGACCTTACTGAGGAAGCTACCAAAGCTTTGGAAGAATTTTTATCCGGTTCAAACGGTATCTGGAAAGATTTTTATTCGGCAGCCAACGAAAAGAGCCGGACCGAAGAACTGAATGAAAGCGACATCGCTCAACTCCTGCTTGACTATAAAAACTCCAACGATAAAAATTTATCTCAGGTTCTGGAAGAGCTTGGCTGTAAAAACGATGACGACAAGCTTTTATACGCAAAAATGATTGTCGGCAGCAACAGTATTTTAACCGGCTCAGGCATTGAAAGTCCTGATTATAACGCCGGCGGGGAAAGAGTTTACAGTAATATGGCTGTTAACTCCATGAAAAACAATGCTCAGCTGGATTCTAAAATCGCCGCTGAAGAAAAACAGTATGATCCGTATTACAGCCAGTACAAAGCTAACGATACGATTCTGAACTCACAATGGCAGACATCAGGCAAAACAAAGCTTTCCGTAAACTATTTTGACGATTTCGGTTTTAACACGATAATGTCGCCTTTGGATATGGGCATTTCACAGGACAACAACAGAACCAACCAATTTTTCAACGGCGGCTTTATAGAAATCAGGATCAACCATCAGATAGATGCTAATGACAGCGATCCTAATGATCTGTTCATATACATACCGACAGGAACCTGCAGTTCCGGCAGCTACAGTTTTTCAAAAGGAGATTATATCGTCAGGTTTGGTCTTGACAAACATTTCACCGCGAGTCCTCCGGGAACATACAGTTATGAAGCTTACCTTACCGGCAAATTAAATTATCAGAACAGAGATGACGGTTCCACCGTATTCTCTTTGAATTCTTCAATAGAACAGATTTTTAATGATTTAAAAAATTGCAAATACTACGGAAACAACGGTTCGATCTCGAATGATAAAGTAAATTTTCCTGCATATCAAACAAACAACAACAAGCAAACATACGAGTCTATTTTTAGTGAAATGAAATCGGCATTAGCTAATTTTGAATATTTCGGCGATCAAACCAATTCCGAAGATTTTGCCCTGAAATTAGAGGCTGACGGACAATTAAAAATTGACAGTCTTGCGGCTTTTCCGCAAAAAATAGATCCGGAAACCGGAGAACCGCATCTCAAACTGGCCGGATTTCTCGACAGAGGCTTCGGCGTAAATGACACTCTCATCGGCGGCATGATTTTCACCAGAAAAGGCAGTTTCATGGCAGACTGTCAGGGAGGCTCGGTGTCAGTGAAAGGCGGAGTAGTAGCCTACGGTGAGAATTATGGCGGCGGTAAAATAGATATTGCCAACGCCAACTTTATAAACTTTTGCTATGATCCTGATTATATGGGGTTTTATTATAGAAAAGAAGCTTACACTATATACCTTTACAGAGCGGTTTTCTGATTTCCGGAGCAGCACCCTTCAATGTCATTAAGCTAAGAGAAAATGGTTTCTCACGGAGCAGAGGAGAACACAGAGAGGTCTTAACCGGCATTTATTCTCCGTGGCCTCTGTGCCCTCTGTGAGAGATCCAAAGATCTCAAAATCGGCTATGAAAAATACTAACTTAATGACATTGAGCGCCCTTAGGCCGCAACCCTGTTATATTTTATTGGGGCTTATTAGCTAAGCACAACGGTATTTAGAGCAATTTACATTCCGTATGTCATTGAAATCCGGTAAATCTACTTAGAGAAACGGCTTAGACATCATCGCGATATTCCGCCTGTGTGGTAAAGTCTTTCAGAAGGTTACACCTGTATTTTTTGCCCGGCAGAGTATGACAGTTTGATTACAAATTGCTACAGCCCGTCAAACCCTACCAAATTTATGTACATTCTTTCCACCCCCATTTTAAACGGCACGCTATATCTTTTGCCGCCAACGTTTTTATATATCCACGCCCTGGTTTACACCTAATGAAACGTTAACATAACCACTTTAAATAATCGTGATTTGGTAAAATAAATGTAAAATTACATGTTATTTTGTTAAATATATGTTACGATTTGTTAATATATTTGCATTTTTTGTTAATTTTTTGTTACAATAATAGTAAATCCAAATAAACACTTACCATAATATATGGAGGCTAGGTTTATGGCAAAAGAAAGCATTAAAAAAAGAGGTATTATACTCATCACCGTAATGCTTTTACTGACAGTAATAATAATGTTGGCCGCTCTTTTAACAACATCGGCAAAAAACTCCCTGCTGCTTGGAAATACTTACAGTAAAAATGAACAGGCTATGCATGCCGCACTATCAGGACTTGAATACGCAAGAGCAAGAATTTACGAAAACCCCCACTGGATGCAAAATGACTCATACAGTCCAGGAGAATACCTGAAAGAAAGCGACAAAGGAAATTTCTACAGACTTTTTAATGACATTATTTTTGAAGATGAATCAGAACAAGTCGCAGTAGGTTATATCGGCGAAGCAGGAAAAAACAGCCGGACAAAGTTTGAGATCGCATTTTCACAGGCCGGCGCCGAATCGCGCAATATCCATTACGTGTCATGCAACAATACAATGAGCGGTACCGACAAAGCTACGCGCATAAAAAATAACAACGGCTGGAGCGACTTCAGGACGGTCGGAAAAGGCAAAATCCATATAATCTCCAGAGGCATTTGCGACGGCATCGTCAAATATGCGGAAGGATATCTTGACGTTTCAATAATGGGCGACGCCGGCTCCTGTTCCATCGCCAGGGATGATATTAATGTAAACCTTTCCGGCAGCAATCCCCTTTTTCTGGTGAGCTACAAGGATGGTTCCGCAATTGACAAAAAAACGGAACTCCGCTCCGTAAATACTATTAACATATCCTCGGGAATTGTCAGCAATCCGCTTTGTTTTTCACTTGACAGGCAGGGTACGGCCTACGGCTCCCCATCAGTATCGGTTAATGGAAATCAGCTTAGCGAAGGATTTAACGAAAAATACGGCATTGACATAGATACACAATCCGGCAAGGAAACGGAACAGCTTTTAAACGGAGCTGAGGGCATAACCTGGGAAAATGTTAACAAAAATTCGACCGGCAAGGAGATTGTCTTCCGGCAAATGCCGTCCGGGGCCTATATCTATGTGAAAAACCTTGGTGACGGCAGCGGAGGATGGAAATACTGCGACATCTCTAACATCACGGCCATGGATAAAGACGCCTTTAAGGCCCTGACCCTTAATACAACCGTAAGCGACAACAACCGCAATGAAATTTTTAAAACCCCTCCGGCTACAACAGGGGTTTCTTTTAACGGTGAGACAATGACTTTCAGTTCCAACACCAATATCAGAACAACCGACAGTATTTTAATCGGCTGTGTTGACAATTTGTCTTTCCTGAGCGGCAGTTCCATAAGCCTCTCTCAGCGTTCAAGGGTTAACGTCGTTTTTCAGGAAAACGAGGAGGATGCTTCCCAAAATCCGGTATTGAGCGTCGGGAGCAGTCAAAGCTCAAACTCAAGCCTCTACTGCCATGGAGAACTCAAAGGCAGCGGCAAAGTAATGTCCAGCGGAAGCATCTATATGCAGGGCGGCTCTTACTTTGATACCGCAAAGAACAGCGGCGTATCCGTATACGCCGAAAACGATGTAGAAGTAATACCTTCAACGGCTATCGACCGGACTGAAGAGGCGACAAAAGCTCTGGAAGATTTTTTATGCGGTACAAACGGAATCTGGGATCAATTTTATTTAGATGCCAATGCAGAGGGCGAGAAGCATGCCAATGGAGAGCAGGAGGGAGAATGGGATGAAAGCGCCGCAGCCCGATACCTGCTTGACTACAAAAACTCCAACGATAAAAATCTGTCTCAGGTTTTGGAAGAGCTTGGGTGTAAAAATGACGACGACAAACTTTTATACGCAAAAACGATTATCGGCGGTAACAGCATTTTAACCGGCTCCGGTATCGAAAGTCCTGATTATAATGCCGTCGAAGGAAGAACTTACGGAGATATGCAAATAGACGCCCTGACTAATAATAATAATCTTGATTCCAATATTGACATCAAAGAAAAACAGTATGATCCTTACTACAGTGATTATAAAGAGAGTGAGACCATCAGTAACTCACAATGGCAAATATCAGACCCGACAGCCAAAGTAAAACTTTCCATAAATTATTTCGATGACTTTGGATTTAACACGATAATGTCGGATTTGGACATGGGTATTTCACAGAACAACATCAGAAAAAATCAGGTTTTCGAAGGCAGTTTTATAGAAATCAGAATAAACCGGCAGAATGGTAATGGTGACGCCAACCCGGACGATCTGTTTATATATATACCGACCCAAACCTGCAGCTCCGGCGATTACAGTTTTTCAAAAGGAGATTACCTGGTCAGATTCGGACTTGATAAACATTTCAGTGTCAGTCCTCCCGGAACATACAGCTATGAAGCTTACCTGACCGGCAAACTGAACGTTCAAACCAGAGACGACGGTTCCAGCGTATTTTCCTTAAATTCCTCGATACAGCAGATTTTCAATGATTTGGAAAGCTGCAAATACTATGGAAACAACGGCTCTATTTCCAATGACAAAGTTAGCTTTCCTTACAGCTACACCGATAAATTTGCTCAAATGAAAAATGCGCTACCTAATTTTGAATATTTCGGCAAGGGTGATGAGTATACCAATCCGGATCACTTCGCCATAAAGTTAGATGGCGGACAGCTGCAAATAGACTGCCTGGCGGCTTTTCCTCAAAAAATAGACCCTGAATCAGGGGAACCGCATATAAAACTCGCCGGATTCCTAGACAGAAGCTTCGGTGCCAACGACACCCTTATCGGCGGCATGATTTTTACGAGAAACGGTAGTTTCAAGGCTGACTGCCAGGGCGGCTCGGTATCCGTAAAGGGCGGTGTGGTTGCCTACGGCAAAGGAATAGATATTACCAATGCCAATTTTGTAAACTTCTGCTATGATCCGGATTATATGGGCTTTTATTACGGAAAAGAAGCTTATGCCACCTATCTTTTCAGAGCGGTCTTTTGATATATCTTCAATGGGGAAACTATCTGCGAAAATGATGCAAACTAAAAATATTAAAGGCTGTCGCTAAGAAAAAAGCAAAACAGCCTTTAATTTCTAATAAAACCCGTTTTACGGGACTATATAATCTCCGTTTTCATTCACTTTCAGAATCCAGGCGCCGGAAGCCATTCCGGCCCGATCCCCGTCAGTGGAATAGGTATGTCCGGAAATTACAAAGCTGCCGTCAGACGCCTGCATTATATTGTTACCGGCATCTTCCTCCGAACCGCCGTAAAGCCTGCTGAAAATGACTTTACCGCTGCCGGCATCCAACTGTGACGGATCGACAATAAAAAACCACAAATCATTCGTTCCGCCCTGATAATCAGGAGTCGCGTCTCCCGGTTCCAAATAGGTACTGCCGGTTACCGCCCATGTACCGTCGGCACACTCGGCAATCGACGTGGCAATATCCTGAGTATTCAGATCATATGTCCAGGCAGTTAGATCCGAAGTATCCTGCGGATTCAAAATCCATATAAACGCGCTTCCCTCCCCGGCAATATAGTTCATACCGGCAATCGCCAGACATCCCTGATAATCTCCTTTTGTAATTTCTATAAGCCCGTTGGCAGCCCCAAAATTAGCGCCTCCCTGATCAAGCGGCACCGAGTCCTCAATTGAAAAACCATTCGGATCAAGGAACCACACATAGGCATAATTATAGAAAATAGGCAAAAAAGGATGTTCGGTATTAAGATAACCGGCAATCGCCAGCCTGCCGTCAGCCATCTCTATCATCTTGTTTGGGTAAACCCCATCAGGCATATCGACAGGCGGAGAAACCGGAAGCAAAGTATTCGGGTCCAACATGGAAAGAGTAGTTATAACATGGGTTACAAAAGATTGATCTGTGTATCTGTTGACACTGCCGACAACCAGATTTCCGGCATGGGAACCACTCTCAAGCTGAATGACACTGAAAGCATCTTTTCCTGGCAGGGCGGAATCATTTATTACCGTAAGCGTCACCGGATCCACTATCCAAATATGTGCTACCGGCGGGTCGGCATCTCCGGGAGCCGTATCACCGACAATGGCCAGACGTCCGTCGGACAGTTCAATCATGCTAATTGCCCCGGACCAAAACTCCTGCGAAAGTTTAAGACTCCTGGGGACCCTGTTGCCGCTGAAGATGTCATCAAAAATCCACAAATGCGCATTATCATGATCTGTAAGGCTGCCGACAAAAGCCAAACCTCCGGTCGACAGCTCAATCGCATAATTCGCTTCCGATCCCTGCCCGCCGATTGTCTGATTAAAAAGCGTAACCGGCAAAACCCCGTCCTGAATAGTATTTCCCGACACAGTAATGGACGCGGAGTTATCGGCATACCCTATCGGCGTTTTTTTCGAAAAGGCAAGCTCATAATTGCCCTTAGCAATATTTTCAAATTTATAGTAACCGTCAGCACCGGTAATAACACTGCCGGCGGCTTTGCTGTTCAAAGTTACGGTGACACCTTCAAGCAAAGCACCAAATTCACTGTGTACAACGCCTTCAAGAACAAACGTTTCTCCCGGAGGAATCGGCTGGGGAGAGAACGTTCCGAAACTAGTATCGCATGAATTACCGGAACATCCGTAAAGCACAAACATTGCTGTAAACAAAACCAGAAAAATACGAAAAAATTCTCTCATAAAAATCCCTCTCTTAAAATTTAATTATTAAATCAATAATTAAAGTATAGCATAAAAAAAATATATTAAAAGAGGGTAAACAAAATCGTCAAAAACACGCTTAAAAAGCATAAAAAACAGTCCCCTGAGAAGCAAAATTCCCAAGGGACTAATTATAAAAACTAAATATTAAAAATTATCCAAAAAGGCTTGAGAGTCCGCCGCCGAGGGCACCGCCAAGCAAACCGCCGCCAATGCCGCCGAGCATACTGGTAAGAATGTTAGATGAATTGCCTCCGAAAGAACCGCCGAGAAGACCGCCGCCCAAACCGCCAAGTATACTGCTAAGAGGGTTTGAGCCGCCAACCATATTGCCAATACCGCTGCCAAGAAGACCACCGGTCATGCCGCCAAGAATTCCTCCCATGGGATTCGACATTCCGCTTCCCATAAGACTGCCCAGACCACCGCCGAGAAGTCCGCCAAGCATGTTGCTATTGCCCATACCCGACATACCCATACCAAGACCCATTCCTAATCCGCCCATACTGCCAAGACCCGACATACCCATGCCCAGTCCACCCATACTTCCGAGACCCGACATACCCATGCCCAGTCCACCCATACTTCCGAGACCCGACATACCCATGCCCATGCCGCCCATACTGCCAAGACCCGACATACCCATGCCCAGTCCACCCATACTTCCGAGACCCGACATACCCATGCCCATGCCGCCCATACTGCCAAGACCCGACATACCCATGCCCATGCCGCCCATGCCGGAATTCATGCCGCCCTGCATCATTTGCTGCAGCATCATTTGCATCATCATCTGCTGCATCATCTGCTGCTGCATCATCTGTTGCAACATTTGCTGCTGCTGTTGCTGCTGTGCCTGCGGGCAGGAATTGGACATTGAGCCGCACATATTACCCATATTGCCCATAGCATTGTTTCCACAGCCATTACTCTGACCGCCGCCGAAACCATTCTGCATCATCTGTTGCATCATCTGCATCATCATTTGCATCATCTGCTGCATCATCTGTTGCTGTTGCTGCATTTGTCCGCCGAACATACTTCCCATCTGATTGCAGCAGCCGCCAAACCCGGGAACCATACCCATGCCGCCGTTCATACCGCAATTAGAGCCGTTTCCGAGACCTAACCCAAGGTTAAGGGAAAGTCCGCAGCCGTTGCTCTTTTCATTTGAATCTCCGGACAGGTTAAGCAAATCCGAAATGTTCATTCCGATATTGATATTCAAACCCATAGAAGGCATCATCGAACCAAGACCGCACATGGAACCCATATTGCCAATTGAACCCATATTACCCAGACCAAGCATACTGTTTATATTACACATAATAGTTTAGTACCTCCTTAAAAAAAGAAAAAAACTTAACTGACATCTTAAGACGATTATATCACTGCAGCCCCTGTCTAAAACTTAACTTTTATGGGTTTTTATTAACTTTTTGTAAATTTTTTTACAAAAAACGGATCCAAACACTCTTAATCAGTAAAATAATAAAACCCTTTAACACATTTTACGGCCAGACGCGTCCTCAGCCAGCCTCTCAAAAACATAGCGGATGTCGCAGCCGGGTTATTCCAAAAACCGGAAAACAGTGACGGTCCGCGAAAAAAAAGCTCCCCCCGGTAACCGGCCGGAAGCTCCGAACCGTCGGCAGACGAGCCTATTTTAGGCTGCACGTTATAAACCGGCAATCCCAGAAGATTCCCGCCGGAATTGCCGGATTTGACAAAACAGTTCATTCCGGCGGCAGGAAACAAAGTACGGTCACAATTACGCATATCACCGTCAAAACCGGGGATTCCACCCCATGAAAACACTTTTGCAATATTGCCTGAAAAATCAGGAAAACGCTCTTTAAAGCGAACGTATTGCGGATGCTCCAAAAAAACATCGGCCGGAGAATATTTTTCTATAACGCCGGAAGACAAAGCCTCCCGGCAGACAAGCCCGACCGGTAACCCGGCAAAAAGAGCCGGTAACGTATCCATAAACAAACCGGCCGGAGACGAAAAATTTATCGCGGCCAATATACGGGAACCCGTAGTAAACCCATAAGCAAGCATCGTGTTTACCGAATTATAGTATGCCATCGAATGTGAGACTATTATTCCCAACGGTTCAAAAGAAGGCAGATATATAAGTGCCAGCGGATCTTCAGGGGAAAGATCCACTTCCGTAATATGGCCGGGACTGCGCGAAGCTTTAAAAAAACATGAAACCGGGAGCGATGATGAAAAAAAGAAAATATTATCGCTCTCATCAAAACTGCGAAAAGATTCGTCACAAAAAATAATTTTTGGCCGCACCTGCTGCAGTATTTCATCAATAACAGTAAACGGCCACAGCGGATCTATCGGAACAAAAACCGCTCCAATTGTTGCACAGGCAAAAAGCAGCGACAGTGAGGCAATACTGTTTTCGGCGATCACCGCCACCCTGTCGCCGGGATTTATTTTTTTCACCCGAAAAAGAAAATTCGCCGCCGCATCACACTCTAAAGAAAATTTTGCCCAGGTATATTCAATGCCACCGCAAACATCCGTGCATGCACACAAATCAGGTGTGAGTCTTGCCCTGTCAAACGGCCAGCTTCCTATATACATAAAAATATCAAATCTCCGGTCTTACCAGTATTTATAAGGGTTTTGCGACAGAAATGAGTTATAGTAACGTTTGTCACCGGAAACTTCCGTTCCCGCCCACTCAGGCAATACACCGAGAATTTGAGCAGGTTCCGCATACTCAAACTCTGCCAAAATAAGTCCCTCATTTTCGCCGCAAAACTCGTCAACCGACCAAATCCGGCCGTCAAATTCAAGTGTATGCCTCATCTTTTGCAGCAGAGGCCTTACACATAGAACATCAAGCATCTCACCGGCGTCGGCAACGGGAATTTCATATTCATATTCAAGCCTGGAAATCCCTATGGTAAGTCCTTTTACCGTCAAAAACGCCCTCTCGCCGAAAATCCTTACCCTTACAGTCCTATCGGGCTCCAAAGATAAATAGCCCTGACGAATGGAAACAGATTCAATGATACAATCTCTCCAGGACTCGTCTTTTATTAAAAATTTTCTCTCAGTTTCCACAGGCATAATTTTTAAACCAATTTAGAAAATCACAGTAATTTATATTTAAAATTCTTCGGCAAAGATACTATTCCTTGAAAGGGATATCATATTAAAAACTATAAATAAAGCTAATGAGCAAAAAATATTATGGAAGGCTATGTAAAGAGTTATGTACAAAAACCTTGTCATTATCGGCGGAGGCCCCGGAGGATATACAGCAGCCCTTGTCGCCGCACAAAAAAACATTAAAACCACGCTTATTGAAAAAAGAGAAATAGGCGGAACATGCCTTAACAGAGGATGCATTCCGACAAAAGCCCTGCTTGCATCGTCACATATGCTCGATAAAATTAAGTGCTCCGCCGCCTACGGCATAAATACCAATATTGTATCGGTAGATCTCCCGGCAATAATAAACAGAAAAAACAAAGTAGTGGAAACGCTCAGAACAAGCGTTACCGGACTCATGCAAAAAAAGAATATTGAAATTATAAATGCGCAGGCAAAAATACTGTCTAAAAATAAAATTATGGCAGGCGGCACTGAAATTCCCTGTGACGCCATAATCATCGCAACCGGTTCGGAGCCGATGAAAATATGGCAAGGCGAAAACATTATTACCAGCGACGAGGCATTGATGCTTGAAGAAATTCCCGCTACGCTTCTTGTTGTAGGAGCCGGAGCGGTAGGCCTCGAACTGGCGTGTTTCTTTGCTTCATTAGGCGCAAAAGTAACCGTCGTTGAAATGGCTCCGCGGATATTCCCGGCAATAGACAAAGAAATAACGGATACACTGGTACGAGAATTGAAGAAAAAAGGCATCACTCTCAAAACGGCCTGCGGCGTCGAAAAAATAGAAAACGGGACCGTATTTTTTACAAACGGAAAGACAGGAGTTTTCGATAAAATACTGCAGGCCGTCGGCAGAAAATTCAACACTGAAAACATCGGTCTGGAGAATATATCGGTATCTCTCGAAAAAGGCCGCATCGTTACCGATTCAAAAATGGAAACCTCGGAAAAAGGCGTTTATGCCATCGGCGATGTTGCGGCAAAATATCCCTTGCTTGCCCATGCAGCATCTGCTCAGGGAATTACCGCAGCACTGAATATTGCCGGCGAAGAGAACTTTTTTGATGGCAGTGCCATACCAGGCTGCATTTATACATCTCCGGAAATGGCCTCGGTAGGGCAAAGAGAAGAAGACGTGGAAAATGCAATAACAGCCAGGGTACCGTTTCGCGTAATGGGAAGAGCCCACGCAGAGGGAGAAATTGCCGGACTGCTCAAAATTGTTGCCGACAAAGAAACGCATAGAATAAAAGGAGTACATATAATAGGAGAAAGAGCCACGGATTTAATACAGGAGGGCGTTTTGCATCTTGCACTGGGAGCAACAATCGGAGAGCTTGCCAAAATAATATACGCACACCCGACATTTGCCGAATGTTTCGGCGAAGCATTCCACCTGCTCGAAGGGAGAGGAATACATGTTCTATAGGAATAAAAAAATAATCATACTGGCCATACTGATTATTTTTACGGCGTCCGCAAATGCTTTGTCAAGAGAAACCAAATTTTACAGCACCTCCAGCGGGCTCATGTACATGAGGGTAACGGACGTTATCTATAATGAAACGCTGCAAATGGACAACGGCAAAAGAAAGCCGCCTACGAAGGGAAACATCTTTGCCCAGATAATGGTAAATTTTGCCAACCTAACCGACAAACCGGTAAAAGACTATGGCGTAAACCCTATAGATCTTTCGGTAGATCCGGCAAACCTCTGGCTAATAGGCAAAAGCGGAAAAAAATACTCGGGAATGAATGCAACCAAACTCCTGAGGAAAGATGTAAAGCCGTTTCTGTCAAAACTTGAGCTGAAGCCAGGCGAAGATATGGTAAGGGCAATGGCTTTCCATGTGCCCAAAAACGATAAAATAGTAGGGGTTATATATAAGTTTGACGGCGGATATGAATTAAAAATAGACTATACCGGCAATTCGCAGCTGCAGAAAAAATAAAAACTCTGTGCTCCTCTATTTTCCGTAAGTAATAAATCTGACGGTTTGTTAACATACTGTTTCTTGTCAAAAGGGGCCGGTTGCCCTACAATGTTAAATGTATAAATTTTTATTTCAATATAAAAATTACTAAGGAGTTCAGTAAATGCGCATAGAAAACACATCTTCTCCTGTAAATATGATGCCCAACAGGGAAACTGCCAAACTGGCAGCGGCTGAAACTAAATCAGAAAACACCGTTCACACAAATGCTATGGATATGTTTTATTATTCCGGGCAAAATGAACTTTCAATGTTCGGCAAAAAATTATTTCCCAATATATCACTGCCTCCAATGCCGGCTCCGCCTCCGTCCCAGGAAAACGGGACTACGGCACAGGCCATCGCCGAAAAAGATATAAAAATGTTCACATCTTTACTGCCTCCAGTTGCCGCCGCTTCATTATCGGCTGCACAATTCTAAACAGACCGGAGTTTATATTTATGCGGATTGGTGAACCCAACATTCATCTAAATATAAATAAGAATGTTTTGACGGGTAAAAAAGAAACAGTTCTGGACAAAAGCTGTAAGGACAGTTTCGAATATAGTCCGTCGGATAACGAATGCGGATACGCACGCAACAGTACGCTGCTTGTTTCCGGCTATTCCCCGATCGCAAAGCATACGGGAATAAATCAGCGGTTAAACGCCTACTTGCTATATAGGAACAGCAGCATGGACTCAACAGCATCAATGCTGCCGGCTTCATTTGGAGCTGCCGTTTCCAGAGCCTCGAAGTCAAATCCACTTAGCAGCGGATCTTATCTGCTGGCGCAAAAATTAGTGCAGCCGGGCGGAACCGCAGACAAAAAGGATGCGGAGTTACTTACGCTTGAACTGGCAAAAATGCCTGAATACATGCTGAGTCTGCTTTGCGAAAACGGAGTAAAGGTAATCGCCTGCAAAAATTCCATAACTGATTATTTTACAGAGCTGAAAGGCGTTACTCCCAAGGGATGGCCTCCTGGTTCCACCTTTGATCAGGTTCCGGGAATATATGAGGAAAATATCAAAGAAGTCGTGATCGCGATAATAGGACATGACACGGAAAAAGGAGCGCATGTACCGGGACTAAAAGAAGGTCACGGCAGTGCAAATCTTGTTTTTCATGAAGTGGGACATGCCGTTGATTACGCAAAACACCCCGGTGCCTTCTCTTCTGAAAACAGCGTATTTTTCCAAATAGCCAGAAACCTTGACCTGGAGAAAATAACGGCTTATGAAAAACAGCCGCCGCCTTTCGGAGAACAGGAAACGTTTGCCGAATCTCTTGCCATTTATCTGCAAACGCCTGAAAAGATGAAAGAGGACAGGCCGCATCTCTACGGATATTTCCGGGATACGTTCGGCTAAAACAATTTAATATTGTTATGAATATTTGACACAAACGCTTAATATATGATAAGCTTTTTAAGCTTATTATTTTATAAATTACTAAAAAACTAAAATCAGCAAACGAAATGAAGACAATGATATGCCATCAAGAATATTTTTTTTTCTTACCGCACTGGTAATTATAATATTAAAGTTTACTGCAGTCGGGATATGTTCTCCGGAACCGTCAAATACAAACGGCGAAGAAACCGGATATACGGTACAGCATAAGGATAACAACAGTATTGTCATCGAAGGCGTAATCGACGTAGATCCGTCAAGCCAGATAAACGGCAAGGAAGCCCTTCTTCAGGGACGTTGGGGGTATATGGGAGATGAACATCACGAAAGTTTTCCCAACATATATATTTCAACAATAAAAAAATCAGCTTCCGTCAGTACCAATAACCAGTCATCCTCTCAGGACCGTAAAAGACGTTCTCTTTCTTCAAGGGGAAGTCTTCAGTCTCAATACACAAGGCACAGGGTAAGTGAAAATATCACTCCCATCATAATGAAATATGCCAGAGAATATGATTTAAACCCTCATATCATCAGAGCAATAATAGAGATCGAATCTTCTTATAATCCCTCGGCGCTTTCCTGTTCCGGAGCTTGCGGACTCATGCAGTTAAAACCGGGAACGGCATATGACATGGGTGTCAGGGATTACTGGAATCCCGAGCAAAACATTAAAGCCGGCTCAAAATATATACGTCTGATGCTTGATAAATTTGGTGACCTGGATACGGCTTTGGCCGCTTACAATCAAGGTCCGGGAACCGTTCAGAGAGCCGGCAGCAAAATTCCCAACGCCACGGCAAAACGATATGTACAGAAATTCTACAATGCTCTCGGCAAATAAGCTGAATGAAGCTTTGGTAATATAGAATAAATATTATGAAAAATATTACTCAAGCCTTCAAATTAGCATCGTTACATACAAATAAAGTCTTATTTTCGCCTTTTGATTTTAATAATTGGATTAATTATGGATTATTAGCCTGTTTATCAAAAGCAACAATCCCCGGCTTACTCTCATTATGCACTCTCCTCGGTTTGACGGGAGAATCCTCAAATACTTTTTACTCCATCATTATCGGAAGCCTTCTTATCTATTTTCGGGCACATGCAACATTTATATTGATGGACTCGATTTTACAAAAAAAAATAGACATCAGGGATTCCTGGGGCAAATATGCCAACCGTTCCAATGGTTATCTGCTTGTGCTGATTCTGATGTCTTGGATAACATTTTTAAGTATCATACTTCCCGGTATCGGATGTCTTATCGTTATTGCCATAGCAATATTTTTATTTTTTCTGGAAAATATCATTGTTGTTGCAATGGTAAAAATGAGCGATCACACAAGTATTGTTGAGGCTATAAAAACAGTTATTGAAAAAATCCGGCAAAAATGGAGCATTGGTCTGGTATTCTGCCTTTTATTGCTGGTGATGGATTGCATCTACGGAGTCATGATCCTTATCGCTATCTCCTATCCGCTTTCACTTACAGCAGAAATACTCTTACCCGACCTCTTGCGGGGGATGGGAACTCTGATTGCCGGTGAAGTTGTTATGCTTTTTAATCTGACCTGTCCGATATATTTTATCTTCAGAGCAAATTTTTGTCTGGCATTTGTAAGCTCCATTTTACCTGAATACAAGAGCCTTTACGTGCAAACGGATAAAAACAATACCATTACGGCTAGAACAATGTATGACGGTTGGTCAAGGGAAAATTAACCGACGTTTAAATATTTTTCCGGCAGCTCAATATTGCCGAATTCCGACCCGGCCTCTTTTATCAGTTCCCAATAACGGTTTCCGTAACGTTTTGACAAGTGTATCGGAATCAGCCTGGCAACATTCCCCAGTCTGGCCAGCGTCCCGGCCTGCTTTGCGGTAAGATGGTGGTTGGCAACGGCTTTCTCTTCGTCTGAGCTTAAAAAAGTACACTCGCAATAGAACTCGTCACTGGCGTCAATCAAACGGCAAATCTTATCAACAGTTTCATCTGAAAAAATAGTATCGACAACATACGATACTTTTTTACCGTTTCTGACTTCAAACATTTTTTCTGCCAGCTCCGCTTTTGACAGCTTCCGTCCGTCAGGCATTTCAATATCTTCATTCTGCAGCTCCAGACCGGACTCAACCTCTTTTTTCAGAGCACCAAGCCAGGGTCCCGGCTTCAAATTAAGAGTATCAAGAATATCTTTTCGGACTTTAAGGAAATCATTCTGTTTCACCGAAAAAGCCATAGAAGGAATCTTGTGATCAAGTATTGCCGTTGATACGGTATAGGATTCGTTTACTGTTATGACTTCCGAAAAAGGGAAATAAGTCCGTTCGGATTCCTGCTTATAGGCATTTTTTCCGTACAGGGTAATTTCCTCAATCAGAGAAGACGAATATTCCCTGATCTTAAAATTCAGTCCCAAATCTTCACATAAATTCCAGGAATACCCTGACAATTTGCCGACCACCTGATCGATAAACCCCCTGGGGCCGTAAAGCTCTATTTGCCGATCCTGCTCAATACACATCCTTAACATATGATCAAATCCCATAAAATGATCGAAATGAGTGTGTGACACATATACCGATGAAATTTTCTGTATATCCCTCGCCGGCAATCCGAACATATATCCGCAATCAAACAAAAGCCTGTCGGGAATATCGTCAAACCACGTATAAAGCAACGGATCCTGATAAAGCTCATTAACTAAACGGCTGTGCATATAAACTCCTAACCCTGAAAAAACATATGGTCTATAGAAAATCCGCAATCATCTATTTCAAGTAAACCGGCTGAAGGAGGGTGGCCTCCTCTGGGATGAGTTAGGCTTCCGGGATTAAAAAAAACAGTATCTGCGACCTTTTCAAGCAGCGGAATATGGGAATGGCCGAAAACAACAAGATTAGCCGTGGGGAAAACCGAATGCAGTTCATATATATACGAACTGCTTTTTTTGGCACCATGGATTAAACCGATATTAAGTCCGCCTAAATTAAACAACCTCTGTTCAGGAAGTACGCGTCTTACGCAGGATTCATCACAGTTGCCGCAAACGGCAAAAAGAGTGTTATACGCGGCAAGCAGCTCCATTACCGAAGAAGACACAAAGTCACCCGTATGTATTATCGCGTCATAACTTCCAAGACTATTTTCGAGAAATTCAGGCATATGTGAACTATCATACCAGTGCGTATCCGACAAAATGAGAATTTTTGCCCTCATAAAG
Organism: Candidatus Xenobia bacterium; assembly: GCA_031551355.1. Taxonomy (GTDB): domain Bacteria; phylum Vulcanimicrobiota; class CADAWZ01; order CADAWZ01; family CADAWZ01; genus JAVBNT01. The sequence goes on from JAVBNT010000002.1 coordinate 77,962, forward strand.
ACATTCCCCTAAAAAGATACTGCAGTGAATTGCGGATACAATTAACTGCAGTTGTTAAGATATTTATTCAATTAAATATGCGTCTTTACCTGTTTTTTAAACAGGCAATAACAAAAAATATGATATATAACAAACAACAGTAGGAGAACACGGTTATTTGCTAGAAATTAAATTTATCATCTATAAAAGGACAAAAGGCATACTCTCTGCACAATATTTAATTAGGAAACAAACCAATATTACAGAAAAGGAAGACATTTTATGGCTCCTTCCGGATTCAATAACAATGAAGGGTACAATACTCCTGCCGACAAAGGCCAGGAAGTTAAAATAACATCTACCAGACAATCGTCATCATTCAGTGCCAATCCCTCATCCCAGCTAAACCAATTCCGGCCTGCCAACAGAAATTCCAAACCGGCAGGCCGCCACAACAGCGAGTCTGATGTCAATCCGGAATACGTGTCCCATCAGGTAAACATGTCGCCGGAACAGAGAGATTTTCAGGAATCTCTCGGATATAATCAGCAACCGACCCCGTCAGGAAGGCTTGGAGGTCAGTATGAACAAAATCCGCAGATACAAAAACCTGTCCCGGTAACATTTTCAAACGAAAAAAACTACTCCAGCCCGTCTGCGCCGGCACCACCGCATAATGAGGCCGAACCTCTGCAAAAAGAAGCGACAGGGGTCTTGCAGCAGCAAAATATTTATGCCCAGGAACAAAAAATGCAGCAGCAACAATATCCACCCCCACATCAGCAACATCAGCAACATCAGCAACCGCAGCAAAGACCTCAGGAAGCGGCGGCAAAACAAAGCGGCAGCGGAGATCTTGCAAGGTATTACAATGAGCTGAGAAAAGAGGCCGAAAGAGCCAGAAAAGATATTAACGAACTTAAAGAAAGAGTAATTCAGTTAAGCTCGGTAAAAGCTCAGAACAGAGATGGGGATGCCGGCGATCCTTTCATTGATATTCCCCAAAAATCGGAATTGCAGGCAAGTCTTGAAGATCTTCTCGGCCTGCAGGCACAGCACAGCGGTTCAGACATGCACTTAAAAGTCGGTGCACCTCCTGTAGTCCGTATCGACGGCGATCTTGTCCCCGTAGGAGAGCAGGTCCTGACGTCAAACGATGCAAAACGTCTTATCATTCCGATAATAACCGCGGAAAACAGAATAAAGCTCGCAAAAGGTAAGGAAATTGATTTTTCATACCAGTCGGCTGCCGGCAGATTTCGTGTCAATGCCTATCTCCAGCGCGGCTTCGTAAGCGCGTCTTTCAGGCTTGTCAATTCATCAGTGGGTGAATTATCGGCTCTCGGACTGCCGGGCTCAATAACGCAGTTTATGTCAATGACAAGCGGGCTTTTCATTATCACAGGTCCAACCGGCAGCGGTAAGTCAACGACACTGGCGTCAATGGTCGATCATCTTAATAAAAATACGAAATTCCATATAATAACGATTGAAGATCCGATTGAATTTTTATTTGAAGACAAAAACTCAATCCTTTCACAACGTGAAGTTGGTATTGATACCGAATCTTTTGCTGAAGGAATGAAAGCTGCTTTAAGACAGGATCCGGATGTAATCGTTCTTGGAGAATTAAGGGACAGGGATACAACCTATCAGGCACTGAAAGCCGCCGAAACAGGGCATTTGGTAATCTCAACGATGCACTCTGCCAATGCAGTACAGTCCATAGTGCGTCTGGCCGACATGTTTCCTCCTGCCGAAAGGCCTGTTATATGTGCTACTCTGGCCGATATTCTTTGCGGAATCCTGTCGCAAAAACTGATATTATCTTCAAACTTGGAACAGAGAGTCCTTGTTCCCGAGCTTCTGTATGTTACACCGACAATTGCCTCACTGATAAGGGCCGGCAACTTTTTTGAAATATACGGCTACATAAAGGAAGGCGCAACCGAAGGAATGATGACTTTTAACCAATCGCTCCTGCAAATGATTTCTCAGGGTATAATAACACCCGACACCGCATTGGCATACTCCGAAGAGCCCGGGGAGCTGTCTCTTGCTCTTTCCCAGGGTATGGCACAGGCTCAGAACACGCCGCATCACGGTAAAGACACCAATTTTTACCACGATATGTGACGCATATGTTAGAGGATATGCGGTCGTTAATAAAGAAATTTCTTAGTTCACTACGCTAATATCGCATCATTACATAAAAATTCGTTCAGGAGGCTACCTTAAACATGGGTAAATTAGCAGTAATCGCTCTCGGAGGCAACTCACTCATAAAGGATAAAGACCATCAAAGCGTACAGGATCAATATGACGCCGCATATCAGTCCTGTGAACACATTGTTGATTTGATCGAATCAGGATACACAGTCGTTCTTACACATGGTAACGGGCCACAGGTAGGCTTTATACTGCTGCGTTCGGAAATGGCAAGAGGCGCATTGCATGAAGTTCCACTGGATTCCTGCGGGGCCGACACCCAGGGAGCCTTAGGCTATCAATTTCAACAGGCTCTCGGAAATATAATGAAACTGAGAAATATAAAACGCCAGTCAGCCACAGTAGTAACTCAGGTTGTTGTCGACAAAGATGATCCGGCCTTCAAAAATCCTACAAAACCGATCGGTTCTTTCTACAGTGCCGAAGAAGCGCAGGAACGAAAAAAACAAGGTTGGAATATGGTAGAAGATGCAGGCAGAGGCTGGAGACGTGTAGTCGCATCACCAATGCCGGTGGAAATAGTTGAGGAAGACGCAATAAAAACGCTGATAAAAAATGATTTTATCGTTATATGCACAGGCGGCGGCGGTATTCCGGTCATAAGAAACCACCGCGGACTTCTTGAAGGTACTGCGGCCGTTATTGACAAAGACTATGCTTCGGCTCTCCTTGCCGGCAATATCAATGCAAACGTATTTATAATATCTACGGCTGTTGAAAAAGTATATCTTAACTACGGAACTCCTGAGCAAAAAGGTCTTGACAATATAACTCTGTCCGAGCTGAAAAAATATGCACAGGAAGGACACTTCAAACCGGGAAGTATGCTGCCGAAAATACAGGCCGCAATCTCATTTCTTGAAAACGGCGGAGAAAAAGCCCTGATAACCGATCCGGCAAATATGAAAAGAGCAGTTGCCGGCGAGACAGGTACCCATATAACACGCTAGTAGCTTTGAGATAAAGTCACTAACGATAAAGAATGTCCGATCGGAGATATTGTGCAATGAACTATGTATCAGAACTCGAATGCATAAGCTGCGGTAATAAAATAAAATGGAATGCAACCGATATTTTCTATACCTGTCCGAAATGTGATGGTAATCTCGAAATTTTATTTGATCACAGTGCCATTGCAAAAATTATTACAAGAGAGTCTCTGGCTGCAAACGGCGACCGTTCTCTATGGAGATACAAACCGTTTTATCCTATAAACGAAAACGCCAGAGTGTCGCCTCTCCAGGTCGGTTGGACACCTCTTTACAAAGTTGAAAAACTTGGGGAAACGCTGGGCTTTCCCAATATTTATATAAAAGACGAGGGCAGAAACCCAAGTGCTTCCCTCAAGGACCGGGCCGGTTCAATTGCACTTGCAGTAGCGCTGGAAAGGAATAAAAGCGGTTTTATTACCGGAGCGTCCACCGGCAATGCAGGTTCATCAATGGCGTGTCTATGTGCAAGTGTCGGCATTTCACCGGTAATTTTCGTTCCTTATAAGGCGCCCAAAGCAAAGATCGCTCAATTGCTGCTATACGGAGCAAAAGTACTCCTTGTCAAGGGGACTTACGACGAGGCATTCGATCTCTGCCTGGAAGTATCTAAACACTACGGCTGGTTCAACCGGAACACAGGGTATAACCCCTTCACAAGAGAAGGAAAGAAAAGCTGCAGTTTCGAGATCTGCGAGCAAATGAACTGGAAAGTACCCGACTGGGTCTTTGTATCGGTCGGCGACGGCAACATCATCAGCGGCATATGGAAAGGCTTCAAGGATCTCAAAGCCGTAGGATTAATCGACAGGCTTCCGAAACTTTGCGCCGTGCAGTCGGAAAAAAGCAATGCGGTATCGCAAAGTTTCCAAAGATACAGCGGCGGAGCCGTAAAAATAGAGCCTGTAAACGCAACAACCATTGCCGACAGCATCTCAGTAGATTTGCCAAGAGATGGCGTCAGTGCCGTTAAGGCAATTGTCGAGTCATCAGGCACTGCCATTGAAGTCACTGATGAAGAAATTCTTTCCGCAATAAAAATAACGGCGGCTAATACCGGCGTATTTACAGAACCGGCAGGAGCGGCGGCGGTTGCCGGATTAAAGTCAATGGTTTCTTCCGGCAAAATAACTGCGGAAGAAACAGCAGTATGTGTTCTTACCGGCAATGGTCTTAAAGATATAGAATCAGCTTTGAAAGTTGCCGGCAACGGTGAGCTTATAGAGCCTAATCTGAACGCTGTCATACAAACTCTGGGAAGATAACAGGAAAAAGCATGTAAGGAGGAGTTGTTTTTGGACAATAATACCCCGGAAAATATTTCGGAAGAAAAACTTACAAAAGAAGAAATTCTCAAAAATAAATTTTTGGAGAGAAGTTTTGATAAAGTGATATCAATGCTTAAATCTCTATCCAGAACATCGCCGAAAGACTATGTGATAATTTGCCTTCTGGTAGTGCTTATTCTATTAAACCTGTTAGGACCTGCGGCGGATACTTCCTGGAAAGCCGGTGATAAAAATATGGAAAAAAATATTGAAAAACTGGCTACCAAAGTTACCAATCTGGAAAAAAGATTACAATTACTCACACCGGGAGAAACGTCCGGAGTAGGAATGGAAGATAATACCGGTAAGGACGGAAAAGTCACAGATGAAACCACTCCGGTGCCGCAAAAGACTACGGACAGCGCAAACGAAAACAAGCCCAAAATTACCGGCAAGGTAAAGTCCTATACAATACAAAGCGGAGATACGCTTTCGGTAATAATATGGAAAGCCTATAAGTCAAAAGATCCCTCAGTAATAGAAGCTCTTGCCGAATACAATAATCTGAGAGCACCTGATTTTGATATCTATCCCGGTAATACTCTCAACATACCGCCTCTGAAAGAGCTTACGGACTGGCACAAATCAACGAAAAATTAATGCGGAATTCCACGGCATAGATATTGGAGAGATAAAATGAAACGTGTCTGTGAATGCGGAAAAGAAGTTGAAGCCACATTCAAATTCTGTCCGTATTGTTTTACGGATTTTGACGAAGAAAACGAGATTAAAACGCTTGAAGAAATAGACTCTATCAGTTCCATCAGCGAAGACGATGAGGAACAGGAAGAAGAACCGGAAGAAGCTCCTGGCGAGCTTCTTTTTGCAGGTAAATACAGACTTTTAGAGCCGCTGAAAAGCACGCCTTCAGGAACAATTTGTCTTGTCCAGCATTATAAAAAGAATACGCTGTATGTTATGAAGGATTTTCTGATCGAAAGAAGAGCACCTCAGGCAAAAGAGATCCTCAAACAGGAGCTGCTGGAACTCGGCGAATCCTTATCGTCATTTTCGCACCATTCAATGAGCAGTGTCACAGACTACAGCATGGAAAATGACACATTCTATCTGATCTACAACTTTTTTGCAGGCAAATCAGCGGCAAGCTATATTGAAGAGCTAAAAGCAAACGGGAAAAGAGTGGAAAACGGTATCCTTGAAGGCTGGATAAAAGATATCGTATCCCTGCTTGACTATTTTCAAAATAAAGAACCGGACAGCCCATACTGCTGCGGAAATTTAAGGCCATATTCATTTGTTATATCTGAAGACAAAAGCAGAATAAACTATATAAATTTAGGCCTTCCCTATGTTTACAGAAAAATCGGAATTTGCGATCCATTCGAGGATGAATGGGTTGATGACGGCAAAATAAACCACCAGTCCTATGATTTATATTGCTTTGGCCTGTGTATATACTATTTTCTTACAGGAAAAAATATCAAACCTGAAGACCCGGTTCCTGATATCTCCCATCTGAAAAAAACTATTCCCAATCACTTATTCTCCATTTTGGAGAAATTAATTGACGTAGAGGTGTCAAACCCTGCGGCAGGTGAGCTTATCGGGCAAATACAAAAAAAACTCAACTCTGCCGAGGAAGAATCCGACGAACCGGCAGAAGCCGTACCGGAGATAAAAAAAGCATATTTTTGGGAGAATATATTTCTGGGAAACACACAGAGAACAAACAGCATCGGCAGGCCAATGTCACCGTATATGCACATTTTATGGAGTATTGTCATCCCGGCTGCGTCACAATATTATCTTCAGCCGTGGGAAGAAACGTTGGTTATCCTTTCAGAAAAAGGACATATATATGAGTTTGATCTTTTTAAGTCGGCGCTGATCCGCAAAACAAATTTGCACACAAATACGGTAGCTCCGATTATAAATGAGGATCTCATGTATATAAATTCATCCTCCAGCCAAACGGCTGTTTATCTGGAGACACTTGAAAAGCAATGGGAATTCAGAACAAAAAGTATGTTTTTGAGTCCCCCGAATATGATTGACGAAAAATTATTGACAATATCATACGATGGTTTTCTTATGGTTGTGGATAAAGACAGCGGCTCACCGCTCTCAATGGAAAATATAAATCAAAAAGTAATATCCCCTATTGTTTATGATGAAGTCAACTTATATATACCGTCGCTATCGGGAAACCTTATCGCCATAAACAAAGAAACAAGGGTAATAGACTGGTCTAATGAAAGTTCATCTTTTACCACTGCTCCGGCGATGGAAGGGGATGTAATATTTGCCGGCAACTCAAGCGGAAAAATTTTAGCTATCAATAAAAAAAGCGGTATACTTATGTGGGAATCGGCGATAAAGGGTGCTGTAACACATGGACCGGTAATATCGGAAAATAAGGTTGTATGCTCTTCTGCATCGGGAAGAATGGCCTGTTTTGACATCTCATCCGGAAAGACGCTATGGGATATTGACTTTGGTTACAACTATGCGGTATCTTTTTGTGTTTCAGGATCATATATCTACGCAGCAGCCCCGAAAAACAACCTGATATCACTTAATATTGACAATGGAAAAATTTATAATCAAATCAACTTCAAAAGCAAAATAGTATGTACTCCGTTGTATATAAACGGTATATTATACTTAATCACCGCCGACGGGGAAATTTGTGCTTTCACCGTCAGAGGGTAGTAACATTTCTCTATAATATTCTGCTATAATATATAATAATCGGGCAATAAAAAATCAAGGAGGCTTATTGTGAAAAACATCAGAAAAATACTTTTATTACTGGTGCTTCTGATCTCCACTTCGTTACATGCTCAGGCACAGCTCTACGTTCCCAGTCAGCAGCAACAGCAATATAACCAATATCAGCAGCAGCAGCAATATAATCAGTATCAACGGCAAATGACTCCGGATCAAATGCTTACCATGCAGGATCAGATGATGGTACAGCAATTTGCAATGAAGCATCCCGTTGATTACCGCTACACCCAATTGCTTGACAGAATTTCCGCCCGCTTCAACTCGGCCGGAAACAGGGTATTTCCCAATTACGATACAAAAAACGTCCAGTATATAGTCTTTGTAGGCCCATTCGGATATAATGCGGTAGCCTTTCACCAGTCAATAGTAATTGACTCATTGTTGATGGATTCTCTGCGCAAACTTGCCGAAGGAATTGCCTTTTACGGAAAATTCGATACCGAATACACCCATAATCTGGCCAGAGCCATATTGACACAAATGTCGGCGATGCAGTCAGGAAGAGCCAATATAAATTATAACAGCACGGAAAATCCTTTCAATTTACCGTCCCCTGGCCAGCTTTCCCCGCAGCAGCAGCAAACGTCGGCGAAATATTTTGAAGAAATGGTTGCCGGTTTTCTTTCCCACGAAGGCACACATGCCTTTTTGGAACATACTAAAGAAAAAATGATTAAACAGCAAAGCTTATGGGTGCAAAACCAGGGGAAAGCCAACCCTCAGGAGCTGAACAGACAAATAAACAATTACATTTCATACAGTTTTACAAAAACAAAAGAATTTGAAGCCGATGCCTATGGAGTCAGGTTATTAAAAGCCGCGGGCTATACACCAAAAGGGCTTATCTATTGGCTGGAACTAGGAGGACTGTTGGAGGACTATACCGGTGCCAGCAATACTCCGGCGGATCAAAGAACACATCCGACAACAAGGGAAAGAGTAAATAATATAAATAGAACATGGAACAGTTTATAGATTTAGAAAAAACGGGAAAATCTTCGCAAAGATGGTCGGACAGAATAGCCCCCAAGTCCATGTGGGTATACAGCGCGATTCCATCAATCGAAGCATTGCTTAAAGATAATAAAAATTTAGTATACAAAATATCCTTAAAATATATCGGCCATGGATTGTCCCTGCAAGAGCTGATACAAATAGGCAATGTCGGCATAATCACTGCTGCAGAAAAATTTGATCCCTTAAAAGGAGTAATATTTTCAACATATGCCTATTACTGGATCCAAAAAACAATACAACTCGCTATTGAAAAAGAGACCGGAGGAATTTCAATCCCGACGTCGATACTTCTTCAGGTAAGAAGGTATTATTCCGCAAAAGAAATATTGACAAACAGGCTTGGCAAAGAGCCCTCTTTGCCTGAAGTGACTGAATTTCTCTATCCAGGAAAGCAAGATGGCGATGAAAAAAACAGACTGCAGTACGAACAGAAAATATCTGCAGCACTATCGGCAATATCTTTATTAAAATTTGGCAGGCAGGATAATCTGGAACTCCTGCGGCACCCCGAATCATCCCCCGAAGAAATATTCATAAAGAAACAAAGCAAGCATGAGGTAGTTTCCCTGATGGAACAAATTTCTCAGCGTGAAAGAAGCGTAATAATATGGAAACTGGGGATGGACGGATTTGAGACAAAATCTTTTGAGGAAATAGGAAAATGTCTTTCTATAACTAAACAAGGGGCAAGAAAGATCTTTATCTCGGCAATAAACAAAATGCAAAAGCTTTACAAAGTACGGGAAAATAACAATGGAAAAGTTATCTGATTTTAACAAAGAATATGATCTGGAAAGACCGGAAATATCATTTGAAAGAGGTATAATAGACGTCCCAATCGCTGATATAACAGGCACTGTCGGCAGATATAGAGACTTTGAAACAAGTAATCTCCTTAACAGCGAAGAATGGTCCCAAAGAGCGGCCAGCCTTGAAAAACTGGCTGACAGTAAAGAAACGCCTGAACCAATAGAACTTTACAAGCTAAAAAACAAATATTTCATCCTGGATGGGCATCACAGATATCTGCTCGCTCAAAAAATGGGTCTGGAAACAATAAGAGCAAGAGTTATAGAATATCTTCCGCCCAGAAATTCATTTGAAAATATTCTCGCCTGGGAGCGCTCCAGATTCGAAAGAATGACGGGGGTTACTCAAATAATACTGACGGAACTGTCCCAATACGACAAGCTTCTCGATCAGATACGCGAACATAAGCACTACAAAAGTGAAGAGCTAAAAGAGGAAATGAGCTTCGATAATGCCGCTAAGGATTGGTATGAAAATGTATTTGTACCGATATCGGAAAAAATAGCCAATGAGCAATTGCTCAGCGAATTTCCCAACAGAACCGCAGCAGATCTGTATACATATGCATCGGAATACAAGTGGTTTGAAAGTCAAAAAAGAGGATATGATATCGGGTTCGACGCGGCCATTGCAGAACTGCATAAAAAAGAACATCATACGCTTCTTGAACTTTTAATGATGCGTCTGCTGATGCGCAAAACGCCCCACAGAAATGAATTTATTGAAAAAACAGGGCTTAAAAGCATCTTTTTGTCCAAGGATCAGTCGTATTCAATGCTGATAAAGCAGATAGAGGAGCATAAGTATTTCCTCAGCCAAAAGCGAGGATCCGAAGTTCCCATACAGGAAGCAGCACATGACTGGTATTACGATGTATACAGGCCAATAACGATTTTAATATCAAAAGAACCGCAGCCCATTGCCTTTGCCTCGAAAACGCCGGGAGATTTATATGTTATGCTTTCCGAGGAAAAATGGCTGGAGAGTGAAAAAATGGGTTACGACATCGGTTTTCAGCAGGCAGTGAAAACACTGATCCAGAAAAAAAAACCGGCATCCCTGCTAAGAAGCCTGATCGCCAAAATAATGAAAAAACTACATCTTAATATTTAGCTATAAATGTTTTTAGATGCAAAAGGAGTTTCACGGATGAATATCTTTCAAAAAGTTAACGAAATAACGTCTCAAAATAAAGAAATCGTATTGGCTACTGTCGTCGACGCCAAAGGCAGCTCACCGGCAAGAAAAGCGTTCAAAATGATTATTGTCGCTGACGGAAGCATAATGGGAAGCGTCGGCGGAGGCGCGCTGGAATATGAGGTCGTAAACATCGGCCGCGAACTTATCAAAAGTAAACAAAATGATTTGCGGCATTTTGATCTAAGCGAGTTAGGTATGGCATGCGGCGGCGAAGTAACCGTCTTTTTTGAGTATATCTCAAAGGGAAAATACTTATATATCTTCGGCGGCGGCCACATATGCCAGGCAATATCTCCGATAGCGCAATCACTCGGCTTCAGAATCACAGTCGTCGATGACCGGCCGGAAGTAACCTCGAAAGAGATGCATCCGAGTGCGGAAAACGTCACCTGCGGCGGATTTGTAGAAACCGTCAGCACGATGGAAATTCACAGTCCCGCCTACGCCCTGATAGTAACCAACAAACATATGCACGACGGCGATACTCTCAAAGCGCTTCTGCAAAGAAATGAGGAGTTTCGGTATATAGGGATGATCGGTTCCAAAAGTAAAGTCGAGGGCTGTATGAACATGCTTGAAAGAACGGGAATCGACAGAAAAAAACTGCAGCAGATATACACACCGGTAGGCCTGAGAATCGGCGGCGACACACCGGCGGAAATAGCCGTCAGCATAATGGCCGAAGTTATCGCCGTTGAAAACAATAAAACAGCCCCGCATATGAGGGATTAGTTTAATAATTCAAGGGTAGGATGTGTAATATTAAGTTAAAAGAAAAGGGGTTCCTCACAGAGAATAGGAGAACACAGAGAGTTTTACCGGTATTGTTCCCTCCGCAGCTTCTGCTCTCCGTGAAAGACAGACGGAATATCCAAAAGATCTCAAAATATACGATAAAAAATACTAACTTAATGATATTGACAATATAGCGATAGTGCTGAGGGAATGTATTTTTATGTCTAAAACATTATAATGCCTATCAACAGATTGGCTTTCCTATTTTCATATCTATCCTCCATTGAGGCGGTATGCCATCCTCTCCCCAATATTCATCCAGTGTTTTGATTTTATCATTCTCAAACTCAAAAAATGATGTTGCATGAAAAGAAATATCACTTTCCTTTAGTGAAACTTTAACCACTGAGATAACGATATTTTCTATACTTATCAGCTTTTCAATATTTATTTGCCAATTACCGGGATAATGGCTGTTGGCAAAAACGAACTCATCAACCGAAAAGCGTTCATTTGAATCATGCCAGTTTATTGTGGCTGTTTCAGAAAAGTAGGATGACAGGTTATCCCAATTTTGCCTGTTCAAATCACCCCATAAATCCAATACGATTTTTTTTATTGCCATACTTAAAGACCTCCGTACCTTTGAATCTAAAAAGCCTCCCGAAGGCATAAAACCAACCGGAGGCTTTTTATGGTATTAATAAAATTGCGTTATCTCAATCGGCAAAACTGCGATAACTGCCCTTCAGCGGAATACTGCGCCCTATATTGTTGAATATCTGCGGGTCCTGTCGCAAATCATCGTCATAAGGATGCTCGGAATCATTTATTCCAGCGTTCTGTTCATAACTGATCATCGGCGATACTGCCTGAAAATGCCAGAACATTTCCGCGGCGGTAATCAAATCGCAATCGGCGGCATAAAAATCATAAAACATTGCGCCGAAAGGCTGCGCAATACCCAAATATTCTTCCACCAAAGGCTCGGTAAAATCTCCGTCAAACGACGGTTGTTTCGAGTGCGCCGCGCCGCAGAAAATCAAGTTGGACAAACCTTCCAGAAGTTTCGGCTGAAAACGGCCTATCGACCCATTTTTTGCGATAAACCCACCGCTTTCACAGGCATCCATAAGCATCACTTTTTTCACCTCGGGAATGCGGTCCAATAAAGCATAAATCTCGCTGTCATAGATACTGCCGTCCTCATCATAGGCGCAAATCCCTGACTGCTTCGTTTCCTTATCGGTCCATCCATGTGTGGAAAAAGACAGAAAAATAAGACAGTCTTCCTGCTTTTCAAACTGGTTCAAGTCGGTAGACACGTGGTCCACAAACGCCTCAATCTGATCCAATATATTTTCCTTCGTCGCATTGCCGTCAGTCAAAAGAAACGTTTGAATTTCCGCAGGCGGCTGCTCACTCCAGATATCTCCCGCCAGCAAAGAATCACGAAGACCCTCAGCGTCTTTAACGGCCGTATCCAAAGCTCCCTGCCAATTATTTTCAAAATGGTTTATCCCAACAAACAGGGCATACATTCTTGTATATCTCTTAGTCATATACAGTGACACCCGGTTGGACGGTCCAGCCCCTGCGGTACTCACGCTGTACATTCCTACGGGCAAGGTGAATTCGGTTATTCTCACCTTTATCTCATCATCATCCCAACTGTCTATGATATAGTCACGATCAGCCTGAAGTGTTTCTCCTTTTTCGTTCAATAAAGAGATGGTTCCCATCAAATTTCCAAAGCCGCTGCCTCTCAAAGAAAAAACGTCGTCCTTTCTGAGAACAAATTCAGCAGGTTCAATGCTACTTATCATCGGCGCAGCCGATGTCTGCAATGTAAAATAAACGCCCTGAACATTCCTTCCGGCAGCTGTCTCCACATAGAGCTGATAAGGTTCATTCTCTGCGATACCCTCCGGAATGCGAAGGTTTATCGTATCGTTACTCCAGGCGTCGCAATCGTAATTGAAAACCTCTATCGGCGCCGCCGCTGCCGATTCAAAAACAACCTTGCCAAACAAATACTCCACAGAACCGTCTTTATTTTTATAAGGATTAATAAAATTTCTGCCGCGTAAAGTAATCTGCCCGTCACGCTGCGGCGAAGCGATGGGAGACACAAGCACAACTTCCGGTTTCAGCGGAACAGTCACATACAAATAGGGATTGCGCTGCACTTGGGCGCGATCCAAATCCCGTGCATGGGCAGAGCCTTTTTTCTCCACAAAATAAGGATAGTAACGCAGATTTACAATAATGGTATCCGGTATGGTAAAGACAATTTCATTGTCGGAGATAATCTCATATTTGATCCCGGCAACAAGGCCGATATCCTGACTATCGTCGCTTACCAATACAAGTTCGTATTTTTCATCAAAAGCGGCAAAACCGGAGCCGTTCAGGTAACACTGCTCACCGGGAAGAAAGCTTATATTTCCATTATTTTCATCAGGATTTTCACATGACATTACTTTGGGCGGAACAGACTTACCTTCGACAGCTTTGTAAGAAAATTCCCGATTCCCGGAATCCGAACATCCGCAAAAAACAAAACTGAAAATTACCAGCAGAACCAATCCACAAATCTTTTTTCTCATCATTGCACCTCAATCAAATTTATCAGATTATTACAAAGCAATCCATGATATAATGTTTTCTTCAATAAACAAAATCCTGCTTATTCAGCGGACAGTATCAAGTTTTACAATCTTATAGAATAACCGGAAAAAATACACATCGATTCAATTACTGTAAGTCCTTGAAAAAGGTAGATAATCTCATACCGCGAGGCGGGCACCCAGAGAAATTGAGAATGAAAAGGTTACTATAAGCTACTTTGGTTGGCTTGATTTTTTGCCCTTCGAGGGAGAAACCGGGCCCCTTAAGGACGCAAATTCTAATCTGATTCCATCAAAATGCATGTCCAGACGGCACAAAAACTACTTTATGGAATACCGGAGTAAAACTCTCTGTGTTCTCGTCTTCTCTGTGAGAAACCCCTTTTCTCTAATTAATGACATTGTGAGTCGTATGGTCATCTATTACAAGTACAAGCGCCTCCCGGGTTGCAATTGCTCTACCTTCTACCGAACTCTTCTCTGAAAGTATAGTAATAAAAAGATTTTATACAAAAATCCTTCCAATCAAGTTCATCGGGATTTTCTTTCTCAAAACGCTCATGATATGCTGAAGTTTTGTCAAGAACAGCAAAAAAATCAACATTCCGGAGAATATTATTTGCATGCGAGGGAAAAATTGAATGCACACTATAGTTTTTATCCTTGCAAAGAGACTTTATCTGCCCGATGGATTCGGCAGCCTTGCTTGCCGCAGCCCGGTCGATACAGGGGTCCCCTTCCCCAAGCCACCAGTCTCCGGGAAACCAGACTCCCTTAAAAATATGATGTATATCGGCAAGCGAATGTTTCGGGCCGTAAACCATATAAAGCGGTTCATTGCCAAGCGTCATTGTATTGACATCATCAGTCAGCACCTTGTTGAAAAAAGACAAATACCACTGCCGTCCCCGGCCTTTTTTCATCTTATCCCAGGCATTGGCATCCAGATCCGGCTTCGGTCCTCCCCTGTTTTGCCCCCAATACCTTTCCGATATTCTCAAAAAAAGCGGAACGGAATAATGAACGGAAAAATCAGCGGCAGGGAAAATATTTCTGTATTCATGTATTGAGGCGCAATGGTCAAGATGCGGGTGTGAAAGCAGCAGGTATTTGCATATCCATCCATTGTCATCCAGGAACTGCTTTACCTGCAGCGCCGGTTCCGGTTCACCCTTTGTCGCCATCGGCATCTCCATCACCGCGCACTCTCCGCCCGACTCAAGAACCCATGTGCCGACTTTTAAGTCACTGTGAGTTCCAACAAGATAAATGCCGTCAGCCATACGGTCGCTCTTGTATGGTATTTTCATAAACACTCCCCTACTTAATAAAAAGGGGCAGCGCGTTTTTTTCCTTAACGAGACAGCCCCTTTGTTTTTATAGATTATGCGGATATTCCGCAAGTTCATAGACCAGCGCTAATACAATCTGTTGGCAAGTTTCACATACTCAATACTGACTGAATTATTCGTCGTAATTTCTTCAAAAGGAATTTCACCCTGTATAAGCCCTCTAACCGAAGGCATCAGTTTGGTTTTTCCTTCCGCCGCCATCTCTGCAACCTTGCTCGCCATACTCTGGGCAAGCGTTATATCAAGATTATTCGGAGTAGCGCCTCTGATATCTCTGGAAAACGGCTCGCAAATAACTTTCATTCTCGTATTTAAGCCGGCGTTTATCAGCTCATCTCTGAAAAACTCGGCGGCATTGCCGGTATGACCGGAATTTTTGCGCTCCTCTTTTTTATACCCTTCGGCAACAACAATCACCGCATTGTCCATTTCGGAAAGTGCCTTGTTGATGGCATGAAGATTATACTGATGTCCCGGCAGCACTGCCAGATGGGCACCGGCACCGACACATGAGTGCAGCGCATGATAGCCTCCCATAGCGCCCATCATTTCCACAATATAACACCTGTGGTGAGTTTGTGCGTCAGCAAGATAACATCTGACCTTTTCAGCGCCAACTTCAACGCCGGTATACTGGCCTATGGTATCGGAACCAAGCACATCGCTATCAATCGTTGCCGGAATGAAAAATATCTGCATACTGTCAGGCAGGAGTTTGACAAAATCCCTTAAACCGCCAAAAGTACCGTTACCTCCAATAGCCACCAGCATCTTTACATGTCTCTTAATCGCATTTGAGGCGGCCTGCTGCTGCAGCTTTAGTTCCCTAAACTCAGGAAAACGTTCCGACCGGAAGTCTGCTCCTCTGGCATCACGTAAATTCCTGGCGTGAATGACTCCGGGAACGTGATCCAGCGCGGCAAAAATTTTCGGATCGTCAATGAGGCATCTGAAATCCGAATCGGCTCCGTTTACAAGCGATCTATATCCCTGAGCAGCTACAAAAACCTTGCGTCCGGCTCTTTCCAGATATTCGGTAAGAAAAGCAATCATTGAATTCTTTCCCGGTGCACAGCCTCCGTCCTGAACAATAAGCACGTCTATATAATTAAAAACATCAGAGTTAGCTTTATAAAAATTCTTGAAATAATGTTGAAAACGCAAAAAAAGATTAACCATCTGTGCCGGCCCCAGAATATCCGGACGCTGAAACAGTTCATGTTTAATGCAGACTACCTTGCCGCCGGTAACAGCCCTCACACGTCCGCCCTGAGGTTTCTCCGCAAAAACACCCTGAATACCGAAGACATCTCCGGACTTATAAATCGTGCTGATACGCTCATAAAGCTCATAAACAAATTCACCGCTCTGCACAATAATGGCAGCGCCGATCTGATCACCGTTCTCAAAAGCGATCTCTCCTGCCGAATACTCCTGTACCAAAAGAAGCGAACAAAATTTCTCTATTTCCGAATCGGACATACCTTCAAAAAACTTCATATCGTTCAGAAGTTTTCTGGACTCGACATCGTCCGAACCAATACCGTTTCTAAGAATCATTGCAAACCCTCCCAAAATACTAAAAAATTAATTATCATCCGATAAAAGCAAGCAGTTTCTTCAATAAAGAAGGCATATTTTCATAAGGCGGAAACCTGAAATCCACATCAAAGCCAAGTTTTCTTTCCATCACACTCTTCAGATGCGAAAACGTATCAAATCCGGCCTTGCCGTGGTAAGCACCCATTCCGCTGTTTCCGACCCCTCCAAACGGCAGAAACGGATTGCTTAAATGAAGTACGGTATCATTAACACATACTCCCCCGGAAGAAACGGAACCTATAACCTGATTCTTAACATCATCATTATCCGTAAAAAGATAGAGAGCCAGTGGTTTAGGCCTTGATTTAAGTTCATTGATTACTTCCGAAATATTCTCATAACAAATTACCGGCAGTAGCGGACCAAAAACTTCTTCCTGCATAATAGGACTGTCCCAGGTAATTCCATCTAAAACAGTCGGGGAAAAATACAGCGATTCTTCATCAAAATCGCCTCCCAACAAAATATTGCCGTCCTGCAAAAGAGACGATAAACGTTTCAGGTGGCGTAAATTTATGATCCTTGAATAACTCCGGGAATCTTTAGGCGAAGCGGTATAAAAATCCTTTATAGTCTCGTAAATCATTGACAGGACAAGCTTCTTTTCACTGAAACGCAAAAGAAGATAGTCCGGAGCTACGCAAGTCTGGCCGGCGTTAAAAAACTTACCCCAAATAATACGCTTTACCGCACTTTGCAAATTACTGACATTATGCAGTATACACGGGCTTTTTCCGCCCAGTTCCAACGTTAACGGCGTCAGATTTTTTGCCGCGGCCGCCATCACAGAATGCGCTGCCGCAGGTCCGCCGGTATAAAAAATATAGTCAAACTTTGATTCCAGCAGCAGCTTTGTCTCATCAACACCGCCGTCAACGACTTCGATCAAGGAAGAATCAAAGTAATCGCCTATGAGCTTCACCAGTAAAGACGTAGTCGCCGCCGAATACTCCGAAGGTTTCAAAACAACGGTATTCCCTGCAGCAACAGCAGCCATAGCGGGAATCAGAGATAGGCTGAAAGGATAATTCCAGGGGGAAATAATAAGAACAACACCATAAGGTTCCGGCTGTATATAACTTGAAGCAGGCCAATGAAGCATCGGCGTGGTGACTTTTCTTTTTGCAGACCATGATGTTATTTTTTTACAGAGTAATGCCAGTTCACTCTTCGTGGAAAGAAGCTCGGCAAGATAAGTTTCACTCTGGCAGCGGCCCAAATCTTTTTTTAAAGCTTCGAATATTTCTTTTTCATGTTTTTCAAATATTACGGAAAATTTACCGAGCTGCTCTTTACGGAAAGAAAGATCTTTTGTTCGTCCGCTTGAAAAAAAGTCCTGTTTAGCGGCAACTATATTTTCAAAGCGTTTTTTTTCGTCAACATCCATAATATAGCTCATACTCCTGAGGAGTTGGCTGAAGCGACATTTGCTGCGCTTCCGCCCTTTTATGCTTTATCCATCCGTCAATCAGCTGCGGAGTAAAAACATTGTCATAAAGCAAAAATTCATTATCTTCTTCAAGAGCATCAAGCGCTTCAGGCAAATCAACCGGCAGCGATTTTATCGACTTTCTCTCGAATTCGCTCAATTCAAAAATATTGCCGTCAAAAGGACCCACACCTTCTTTGGCAGGATCCATTTCCTTTCTTATACCGTCAATACCGGCCATTATCATTGCCGCGAACATCAAATAAGGATTGGCAGTCGCATCCCCGGCACGGTATTCAAATCTCTTGTCGGAAGGACTGTTTACATATCCGGGAATACGTATTGCCGCCGATCTGTTGGCTTTGCCGAAAACTAAGGAAACAGGGGCCTCATATCCGGGAATAAGCCGCTTATATGAATTTGTGGAAGGATTGGCGATTGCACTTATAGCCCTTGCATGCACCAGCATACCGGTCATAAAATGTATTGCCGTTTTACTCATTCCGGCGTATCCCGACTGATCGTAAAACTTGGGCAAATCACCGTCCATAAGTTTAAAATGAACGTGGAATCCATTTCCGGGTGCACCATACATGGGTTTGGGCATAAAAGTTGCCGTTATACCGCTGCGGGCGGCAAAGTTACGCACCGCATATTTTATCTTCATTGAGATATCGGCCATTACAACAGGAGAGTCAAACTCAGTTTCTATTTCAACCTGCCCCGGACCTCCTACTTCGTGATGATGGTATTTCACGATTACCCCCATATTCAGCAGTTCTTCGCACAGAATGCTGCGCAGCGACGCAAAGCGGTCTGCAGGCTGTTCTCCATGATAACCGCCCTTGAGAGTCATCTGATAGCCGTGATTACCAAATCCGTTCTGGGCAAAATCCCAATGTGACTGACGGGAGTTGACGGAGAAAAAGGAAGACGGCATCGTATTGCCGTAGCGAACGTCATCAAAAAGATAAAATTCAAATTCCGGACCGAGAAGCAGCCTGTCACCAACTCCCAGCTTAACCATAGAAGCTTCGGCTTTCTCGCAAACAAATCTGGGGTCCTGTTCGAAACGCGGCTCATCACCATCAACTTCATGCAAATTACAGATAAAAGCAATCGTAGGGTGTTTCCAAAACGGATCTGTAAACGCCGTAGACAGATTAGGCAATAAAAGCATATCGCTCTTGTTTACGGCATTAAAACCGTAACTTGAGCCGTCAAAGCCAAACCCCTCCTTAAAAACAGCCTCCGAAACATAGGCGGCAGGAATCGTCAAATGCCTCCAGCGGCCAAACAGATCACAGGCTTTAAAGTCTATATTCGCAATATTTTCATATTTTATAAAGTTAACAACTTCCTCAGTAGAATTAAACATAGTTACAATATCCCCCCAAAATCACCATTATAAATATTTAATCACAAAACAGCAAACGCATCCATATTAAAGTCTGTGGCAATAGACTTCGGTTACCTTAACATTCGCTTTGTCCTGAGCAATAAACCCTGCCAGCTCAGACGGATCATATACCAGCCGGAAATTTGTGCAGTCTTTGATAATAATGTCACCGGAGTCTCCGGTACCTGGCTCTCCGGTAAAAGGCCACTGCGGTTCTTTTTTCAAATTATACTGGGCATATTCCAATCCGGCTCTCGACGCCCAGTAAGCTTTCGTTTCACCTGTAAATCTTTTTGTGAGGAATGTACTGTTCTGCATCTGATTCATAGCTACAGTCGCAAAAATAGCCAGAACTGTTATAATTGCTATTGCATAAATTAAAAGAACACCCTTTTTTATTTTAAACATTGAGACCTCCCTCACTACGGTGTAACACTCATCCAATCCAAAGATTCAACATATTTTTTACCCGGATCCTGCGTGAAATCAGTACTGCCGACAACAATACTTTTTCCGGCCTCATCAATTCTGACAATACTAACTTTAAAGCTAATCCTGCCTTTTTTATCTGAATTCACTTCAAAATCCAACACATTATCGGCAACAATTTTAAAATCATAGAAAGAAAGCCCCTCGAGCTCCGGATATGCTCCCGGAGGCTCCTTCAAGACTTTCCCTATATTTTCAACCAGACTGTCAAGCGGAGTATTGCTGTTCAATCTAAGCGCATCCGGCTGGTTAAGAAAATAAGTTACTTTTACAAGTTTTTTATGCGGACAAAACCTGCCGGGATCTTGAGGCGATTTAATATCGTCCGCGCTACATGAATCCCCTTCGGGTAAGCATAAGTAATATATAGCGATCTTAGTCCAACGTATAATGCCGTCTCCGTCACATTGATACAGGTTATTCCGATCTGTCGGCAAAGGGAACATAAACCACCTGTTTAGAAAAAAAGCCGCTGGCCGGAGGAATGCTTTTTGAAGAATATCCCGCAAAATAGCCATAATCGGTCAGAGCTATTTCTTTATTCAATGTACTATAAATTTTGACAAAATCTCTGCTTATATCCTGCTTTACTTCACTTTTTTTCCAGAATTAAAAAAACAAACCGGCACAGTTGAAAATCAAAATCATTACCAGTCCGAACAGAGCAACGGAAATCATTGCCTCTAAAAGTGAAAACCCATAAATCCCGGGCCGATTATAAAAAAAACGCCGCAGACGCATACGATTAACTCCCATTTCCGTATATCAGAGTAGACAAAGAAATTGTGGAATCTTTGACCCTGACACCGGACTGTGCATCAGGGTTCTTAAGTTTGACAAAAATAGAAACACTGAAGAGGCCGGGCTCCGTAAACTCGCCTTCATCAACCTTGTTTACCGTTATACGGTAGACGTATTCAGCTTCTCCGACCTTTTTCACACCGTCTTCGCCTTCGGTAAAGGCCGACTTATGATCGGCAACAAACTCTTCCAAAAGTGAATTGGCAACAATAGCCGCAGTAGATACTTTCGCCCCCCTGTTGACTGCTCTTCATTATCAGGGTTATAAATCCTATGAATGAAAAAAAAAACGACATTAACCAGAAACAGGGCTATGATCAGTTCATAAAAACTTAATCCTCTTCGTTTGTTAAGCATAAATAAAAGTTACCAAACCGTTATCTGTCTACCCAAACCGCCGTTAAATGTCAGAAAAGAAATTAACAGCCGTCTGATATTATTATACATCAAAAAACTACCAAAAACAATTTACAAAACAGCAGCATTTAAAGCCTGTTCATATAGACCTTATTGATTTTTACACTATTGTCATCCGGTTTAATGAACTGCGACAATTCCATGGGATCGTAAATAATTTTAAAATTGGTGCAGTCATTAACTCTTATATCACCTGCATTTGCGGCCCCAGGTTCGCCGGATACAGGATCGGCTCCAAAGGCAACTATGGCTCCCTGTAAGTTGAAGTCGCCGTAATCGGTGTCGGCATAAAAACTACCCCAGGTATATATAACTCCCTTAAAACAGGAAGGAGAACGCGGGTATTTCTTCAATGCCGAAGCAGGAGACGGAATCCTGTAATATCCCAGCAGTAAATCAATAAGATTACCGGTTCTCTCCGCGTTTACGCTTACGGTATTTTTTACAAGATCTCTGGCGTCGGACACTGAATACCCGAAAGATTCAAGCACAAGTTTCAGCTCGCCTGTTTTGGTTTTACCGTCGCCGGGATCCTGATAGGAAACCTGCTTCAGCAGCGCGGCATCAACCATGCTGTCTATCCTTCCGTACAAACCGGCTATCGCACTTAGTACATAAGCGTCGACATTCAGATTCTTTCTCGCCGACACATACTTCAGATTAACCGACCCGGCGGAATAAATAGCGATATGATCGTCCTTTGCCGAACCAAGTTCGCTTCCAGCCTCAAAGATCATATTACCGGTAACAAACTGTCCTGTCCCTGAAACGAGCCCCTTTACCGATACGGAAGACAACTTTGGGGTATAAAGAACAACACTGTCGGATGAGGCAGAAGGGCGAAAAAGCGAAAATATTGATTTCGGACCTGCTTTGCCGTCTACGCGCAATTCCGGCCTGACTGAAGTCGCAAAAACGTAGCCGGTATTTGATGAGTTTCTCTCAAGTGCTAAAACAGCCAAACCGCTGACAGGCTGACCCGCTACCTCAGTATTCATAAGCTCGGCTGAGCGATCTATGACCATTCGCGGTTTTGCGACATTGCTCGAATAATCCACTTTCCAGGAAATAGGTTTCTGCTGTCCAAACAAATTCTGCAATGCAGTAGCGGTATTGGGTTTGCCGCCTTTATAATCGGTATTTTGGAAATAGTCTTCGAATTGAGCGGCATCAAAAGGCAAATTAGCAATATTTTTTGCATCCTGATAACCATAGTTAACCCCATTTGCAACATCTCGCTGGGACAGAAGAAACTCACTGCTGCCGCCCATAACGTCAGCAGGGTTTAAATAAATCCCGGGAAAGTGCATAAGCTTATATTGACCGGTAACCGGATGCGGTACAAACACGTATGTGCCGGATTCTATCGCCGGGAGAGAGGCTGCAGACGTTTTTGCCACAGTATCCCATGATATTTTTGGAAATTCCGGTGGAGGAACACTCATTTTTTCAGCGGTTACCCCCTGTTTTCGCTTAAAATCTATGTCCTCCGGCGACAGTGGCTGCGTAGAGTAACCCTCTCTTATTTCAAAATTGTTACCGTAATATATTTTTCCGTCACCGACATTGCATGGTTTAATCGCCGGTGAATCCCTTCTGTATTCATGGGTAAGATCTCTGAAAACTTCAAAATTATTTTTACAGAAAATATTCGGCCGGCCATTACCGAGCTGTTCAACATTAAAGGCAGCGCCCTTCCCATGAAGATCTATGGCTATATTTCTGCCGGCATATATTCCACCGTCAAACGTTCCGCTAAGATCCATCTTAAACAGCTTCTCCACCACACATTTATAAGCACCGCACCGACCATCGGCAGCAATATAAACGCTTGAGGGCATCATATAAGCACAGTGGTTATCCTTCTGCGAAACCCTGACGAAATATCGTTCTTCTTCATCTTCCGACGGTAAATTTTCAACAGCAAGGGTATTCATCGAAAAATACAACAGCGGGGATTGATGTGCAGGAGCATAACTAAATCCGTCAGGTAATATAGAATAACTGTCATCGGCAGCATTTCTCTCGAGCTTCTTTGAAAAAATCATATAAAATCCTATATCACCATCACTGTCTTTGGCAGAAATAACGCATTTATCGCCGGAAAGATGTTCCTCCGACACCGTATAAGGTCCAAAAACGGTATTGGAATTACCGGCAGAAGAAAAAGGCCACTTGGGATCCTGCAGCAACTTATACTGAGCATAGTCCAGACCGGCCCTGGCAGCCCAGTAAGCCTTTGTTTCTGCGTTAAATTTTTTTGTAAGAAAAACGCCATACTGCATTTGGCTTACGGCAACGGCTATAAAAATAGACAATAACGCCGCCACTATAAGAGAATATGCCAAAAGAACACCCTTCTTAAAAAAATTCATAAATTCCCTCCTAAGGAGTTATACAGCTCCAGCCAAGATGTTCCACATATTTCTTCCCCGGTTCGGATTTAAAATCAACATTTCCGACGCCGGTACCTTTCAGAGCGTCATCAAGCCGGACTACGCTCATATCAAAATCAACGCGGCCTTTAGAAGTGCAGCTGACTTCCAAATCCAGTATATTATCAGCAAGCGTCTTTGAACTGTAAAAAGTAAGGCCGTCCAAATTGGGAAAGGAAGATTCAGGAGGAAGTATAACCTCACCGACTCTGGCAATGAGATTATCAAGAGGCGTAAATTCATTAAAACGCAAAGCATCGGCCTGATTAAAAAAGTAAGTGGTTTTTACAAGCCTTTTATGAGGACAAAATCGGAGTGGATCCGATTTATTGCATGAATCGTTTTCGGAAGGCAGAATGTAGTAAACGATGATCCTTGTCCAGCGTATAACCCCATCCGAGTCACATTGGTACAAACCTTTTTCGTCCGTAGGAACCGGAAAAAGGAACCATCTCTTTTCTTCATATCCGCGGCTTGTGGAATCAAGATTCTTCATACTGTAACATGAAAAATATCCCGTATCAGACAGCGGCAGCTCTTTATTGACGGAGCTGTAAATCTTTACAAACTCCCTGTTAAGATCCTGCTTTTGCTCATGCTTCTTCCAGGCTTTGAAAAACATATTGGAGGCACCGAAAATCACTGCTGTGGCCAAGGCAAAAATAACAATCGAAACCATGGCTTCAATAAGCGAAAAACCCGAAGCAGTGCTTCTTTTGCCAGAAAAACGCAATCGCCTAATCATTGTCCGCAACCATAAACTAATGTTGAAATTGAAACCACCGCTCCGGAAGTTTCAGATTTTTCTGTTCTGGGAGAGTAAACGCGGATATTTACATGAAACAAACCGGGCCTGTTAAAATCCTCACCGTCAGTTCTTGACGCCGTTATGCTATATGCATAACTCAAATCACCAAATGTCTTGGAACCTTCATAGGATTTCTTTAGCCTGCCGGCATTTTTTGAAGTATATTCCTCAAGAATAGAGTTTGCCACAATGGTTTCCTTCGATATACTGCTTACCTGCTTGCTGCCCTTTAAAAGAGACGCCATAACACCAATAAGTGAAAAAAACATAACATTAATCAGAAAAAGAGCAATCACAAGCTCCATAAAGCTCAGTCCGTACTGATCAAAAAACGCTCTCTTTTTCATATGTTTTGAATTCCGAACTATTATCATATTAAGAACCAAGGACTATCGGAGTTATTAAATGAGTATATTCCTGTTATTAAATTATACAACAAAACAAGGACAAAGACAACGACATTGGTTTCAAAATCTACATAAAAATTTAACAAAAAACCATATTGTTTTTCATTGGCGTTTTAATGTATACTATATTCCATCCTAAAAATTTGAAGTTTTAGAATAAAAAAATTAAATATGATCACAAACCTTATTATGTTCGGCATTATAATTGCGGTAATAGTAATCTATTTTGCAAATAATCCGATGAACCATTCGCGGCAATTCCGGATAAGATGTTTCTGGAATTGGTTTCCCCTTGGCCTCACATACGCTTTTCTTTATATGGGACGCTACAATCTCACGGTCGCCAAAGGAGCTCTGGGAAATATTATCACTAAACAGGCTTTTGGTGATATTTTCGGCTGGGGAGCGCTTATATACGGGCTGGCATTCCTGATAAACGGGCCGATAACAGATAAAATCGGCGGAAAAAAGGCCATGCTGATAGGAACGTTCGGCACCATCGTTATGAACATAATAATGGGGGGCCTTACATACGCGGTCCTCAACGGCTTCATAAGCAACAGTGCCGTTATAACTTCATTCATAATCGTTTATTCCCTCAATATGTATTTCCAAAGCTATGGAGCCGTTGCCGTCATAAAGGTTAATTCGCATTGGTTTCACATAAAGGAAAGAGGCATACAGGGCGGCATCTTTGGAACGCTTATATCACTCGGGCTTTTCTATGCCTTCAACTGGGGCGATATAATTGTACGGGCAAGTAAACATGAGATTCTGCCGGATTTAACTATTATCGAAAAAGCCCTCAGGGCTTTACTGGGCTCAGCAAGTCATACTCTGGATCAAACATGGTATGTGTTTTTTATTCCCTCAATTATTTTGTCCGCATTTTTCGCGATTATACTGTTTGTGGTTAAAGACTCACCAAGTGAAGCCGGATTTGAAGATTTTGATCTTGGTGATGCATCGGGAGACGAAAAAGAAGTTTCCAGCATAGAACTTTTAAAAAAATTACTGACTCATCCCGTCATACTGACAATTGCCTTTATAGAGTTCTGTTCCGGAATAATAAGGCAAAGCGTAATGCACTGGTACAAAATTTTTGTAGACCAGCAGATGGCCGACCCTGCCAAAATGCAGCACTTCAAAGACGCTTCGTTTTTCCTGGAAAACTGGGGGTTGCTATTATGTTTTGCCGGAATTTTCGGCGGATTCGTCGCCGGATTTATTTCAGACAAGCTGTTCCAATCCAGAAGAGGGCCTTCAGCGGTTTTCCTGTACTTTGCGATGATTGTAGCATCGGTAGTCATGTATTTCAACCTGTATGGGAATCAAATCATACTCGGCATAGCAGTTGTGGTACTGTCCCTGTGCGTGATAGGAGTTCATGGAATGCTCTCCGGAACTGCAACAATGGACTTCGGCGGAAAAAAGGCCGCGGCAACGACAACAGGACTGGTGGACGGATTTGTTTATTTAGGCACAGGTCTGCAGGGGTTTGCCCTGGGAAGACTCACGACAATTGACTGGAACTACTGGCCGCTTTTCATCATACCGTTCACAATCATAGGATTTATTCTCTCTATGAGAATTTGGAAAGCGTTTCCGCAAGCCTCAAAATAACTATGAATTAAGTGAAGCTACGCGCGGCTCCTGATTGAATGACGTTTTCTCCATAAGGCCGTATTCTTCGGATTGCTCCTTAAGACGCCTGTGAAAGGGATCGTCATCAAAGTTTAGAGACTGTTCCGGCAGCGTTCCAATAACGGAGAACTCATACCTCTCATTAAAAACCCTGTGAAACCTGCCTCCCCGAAGCTGTTCACCCCTCAAAGCCACTGACCAGAAATATCTTTTATCCATGCCGTTATAATACCGCTGTCCGTCAGAAGGCACCATAAAGTCAAGAGAGCCGCAGCAGATATCTGACTTTCCTGAGAACTCAAAATTACCAATAGTCCTGATTACAGTCAGATCTCTCCGATAATATTTAATGGGATTAAACTGATGGACCCCCCTGATTGCACCGGGCATTGCCTTACCAACGGGATTATAATTCAAATCATTTTCAAGCCTTATATCAACGGTATCTTCCCTGATAAATTCTATACTGACATAAAGCTTATCAAAGCTGTAATTTAATGGTATACTCCACTTGATATTAACATCTTCGTTGAAAGACAGCGGATTTTTGGAAATAATAATTTCAGGCAAAGGGAGGCTGCACCTTAAATATAGGTATATTGCATATACAAGAGCCAAAACAATACCTATGACTCCGGGAACGGCAACATACAAGCCATCAGTTCCGGGAGCGATAGCTATTGCCGTCATCATTGCAAAAAACATAAACACGGCGGAAATATAAGGCAACTGCTCAAAAAAAGGCCTCCACTTAGGATTACTGGCAGGAAGATACAGAGAATAAAACTCGCCCGTCTGACGCCGGTCAATTTCATCTCTGGTCTTGTTTTCGCTTATAACCATCGCAATATGTGCCGACAAGACAATCAAAGCGCAGAAACCCAGAAAATACCAATGATAATTTTCACTAAACATAAAAAACCCCGTTTCTCTCAAACTATATATGCAATAAAGAACTCAACAACAGAACCAACCGGTAGAAATCACCAGCCAGCGGTGGCTGCCCCTGTTTCGCCATATGCAGCAGACCGCTCTTTCAAAAGTCTGCCCCAATCACCATCTCACCTGAAGAAGCATCGGAAGCAGCCATTACACCGACATAATCAACCCCCGTCAATCTAAATATTAAATTAATCAAAATATTTTGTCAACATCACATTATGTATTTTCTAAAAGCATCAATGGCATTCTTACGACCATTAAATATGTTTACGCATATTTAATGGTATACACAAATAAAATACAATAAAAAAGTTCCGGCAGCGGAAAAACCAAATGCAGGAACTAAGCGTATATACAAACAGATGAGAGGCTTACAAATTATTGTTCGGGAACGGAACTTTCCATTAACTTAAACCAATCCGCCTTACAATCGCATTCTATGCCGGTTAACTCTTCAATACCGGCACCTGAGTTAAAACGCCTGAGGGCATCAAAAAGCACAAGAGAACATTTTTGGCAATTAAAAACCGTCCTTCCTGCAGATAACCCTTCGTCACTTAAACCTATCTGCAGAGGAATATTAAAAGGAAGAACACGTTTTATAACCTCAATAACAGACCAGATCCTCGGCGGGCGGTAAAGACCGTCGAGATAAAGCTTTTCGATAACAGTCCCTCTGGCAACAAAAGCAGGCTGAAGCGCAATCTTAATCTTCAGAGGCATTTTGGCGG
Source organism: Candidatus Xenobia bacterium (assembly GCA_031551355.1). GTDB lineage: Bacteria > Vulcanimicrobiota > CADAWZ01 > CADAWZ01 > CADAWZ01 > JAVBNT01. The sequence goes on from JAVBNT010000002.1 coordinate 106,086, forward strand.
CCATAAGAGAGAGCTGTTTTACCGTGTCAACCGAATCGGCAATTGCCTGCGCTTCGGTAAGTGACGGCGGTTTCAAAAATACATAAGCCAGCAAATCAATTTCAAGTTCCGACAAAATTTCCGCAGCAGTTCTAAAATCAGCAAAAGTAAAACCTTTATTCATTTTTTCGAGACGCAGAGAATCATTGGCTGTTTCCAGGCCGATACCAATTTCCAGAACACGGTCGCCGATTATGCCGCGCAGTTTTTCCAATTCCGCCTTATTTTTTATGATGAATTCCGGCCTTGATTCAATAAAAACTTTCCTGACCGGAAGTTCCTTTATTTTTCTGAAAATCTGCTGCCTTACAAACGGGGAAATTTCACTGTCGGACAAAAAAGAACCGGAATTATATATGTCAATTTCGGCAATATTCTCTCTGAAAAAATCATAACTTTCAACCGTTGTGTAAAACTGATCAAGAATATCCTCATCCGATACCGGCTGCCCTTTGGTAGTCAGTTCTATAAACCCGCAAAAAGTACAACCTGAAGACGCTGATCTGGCGTAAGCACACCCGGAGGTCCTCAGTGCCACCATCAGCCTGTTAGCAGAGACTCCGTCGACAAGAGCCGGTGTAAGTTCCATAAATGCAGGATCTTTTTGCATAAACATTCCTCCGTTTTTTTGTGTGTGGATAAAAACTAAACCTGGTTAAGCCATAATATTTTAAAATATTATCGAAAGATCGATTCCCGCCGGAGTTTATCCCCGCGCAGGCGGGGACCAAAATCTTCATGCGGCACAAATATAAGTCAAACGCACCCGCCAGGGTGTCGTTTTCACACCACATACCGGCAACTTCAATAAATCAAATTTGTTCAAATGATGGGAGATGCTAAGGCAAATTGAAGTGCCACGAGTGAGGCGTAGTTCCCTACGCCGGAATGAGGGCAACTTCAATTTGACGACGCAGATTCCATCATTTCAACAAATTTCTACCGTGTGACGATGAAGGGACCTATTACTAAAGCATCAAACCCCGTTCTTTTAAATGTCGAGAGTGCGTCATCAGGAGTCATTACGATCGGCTCCTGGGAATTGAACGATGTATTTAAGATCAGAGGTATACCGGTAAGCTCAAAAAACTTTTTTATAACTTTATAATAAAGCGGATTTTGCTCTTCGGTTACTGTCTGAGGGCGGGCAGTCTGATCTGCATGGGTAACGGCATCAATAAGACCCAGTTTTTCCGGTCTTACCTTAAAGATCATCAGCATATACTTTGAAATGCCGTCAAATTCAAGCCACTTTGACGCTTCTTCTTCAATCATACTTGGAGCGAAAGGCCGGAACTCTTCCCTGTTTTTTATGCCCATAGCATTAATTTTCTCCTTTACACGCCCATCCGCAGGATTTGCCATCAGACTTCTGTGCCCCAAAGCCCTCGGACCAAATTCAAGTCTGTCCTGAAACCATCCGACAATTTTTTCATCTCTCAGCATGGATGCCGTCTGTGTAACAAGCTCTTCATCGGTTACATAGCGCTTATATGACAGGCCTGATTTTTTAATAGCTTCTTCTATCTGCTGCCCGGTATATCCGGGTCCCCAATAAGCATGCTTCATTTCCTGCATTGTTGTTTTAGGATGCCCCAGAACCTGATTCCATATATAATAGCACGCACCTACAGCCGTTCCGGCATCATGCGACGCAGGCTGTATAAAAAGACGGCTGCCCGGGAATCTGCTGAGTATCTTGGCATTTAAAACCGAGTTAAGCGCCACACCGCCTGAAAGACAGATATTTTTACTGCCGGTTTGGGATATCAGATAATCGAGCATATGAAAGACGGCGTCTTCCGTTCTGAACTGCAATGCCCTGGCGATCATCATTTCCTGAATTGTAGCGGTCGGATCTACACTCTTGTCACGGCGTTCCTTGAAAAAACGTTTCTGAAGCTCGCTGTAGTCCTCTATGCGGAAACGCATAATATTATCGTCCACAATAAATTCACCTTCCGGCAAAAGTTTAAGGATTTCCTCAAAATTTTCCCTGACATACTTGGGAATATACATATCACCGGATGTTGCCAGTCCCATAACCTTACAGGCGTCATACTCCGAAAATCCCAAATATTTGCAGAATTTCTCCCATAAAAATCCCAATGAGCTCGGATAATCAATTTCCTTGATCTTCTGCAGTTTATTATCCTTGCCGTATCCCATCCATGTAGAGGCAAATTCACCAATACCATCTATGGCAAGAACAACGGCTTCATCAAACGGAGAAATAAAGTAAGAACTTGCCGCATGGCATAAATGGTGAGGTATGAAAGAAAATTTTTCCGTTACATCATAACCTGCCATTTTTGAAAGCCGCCCCGGTATCTCCATACAGCATTTATAAAAAAGCGACTCTCCTTCAAAATTTCCGAAATCAACATCATCCACATTATACGGGTGTTTATGCCCGGTATTCTTTTTAAGTCTTGCTTCAGGATCAAGCGAAAATCCGATCTGAGAGATGCTGTCCCAGCCAATACCGGCAAATTCAAGACAAAAATTGATCGCGTTTACAGGAAGGATTTGCGGATTGTATACTCTTGATTTTTTGGCGTGTTTTATACGGTTAAACCTTTCCTCCTCGGCCGCGGCCAGCATTTCACCATTCTTAATGATACAAGCCGCCGATTCATGATAAACGGAATTTATCCCCAAAATATAAACATCCCCATCTGCTGCTGCCATAAACTCACCTCGCGAATTTTTAAATGAAATCCGTCATTTCCAAAAGCCTCTTTGTCATCCCCGCGAATGCGGGGATCCAGTATTTTATTTTATTGTAATCCCCATAAAAGGGAGCTTTTCTAAGGTGTGGATTCCCACCTGCGCGGGGATCTTCATGCGGCACAGCCGCACCAACCTATAAATGAAAGCATCCGGTTGGGATGCCCTGTCATTGTTGTGGCTTTCGCAACAATGACATCAAAAACCTGTTTTCAGAGGTTTCCAATCAATAACAAATGTCCGGATTTTTTAATTGATATTCTAAATTTATACACATATTATATACAAACCCTGCCTGAACAAAAAAAAATCCGGCAGGACTTCCGCATAGCCGGGAAGAAAGCTTTCAAACCCAAATATTTTTTATCCCAGGAGGCCAAAAAAACGACATGAAAATACTTGTTGCGACAGAAAAACCGTTTGCGAAAGAAGCCGTTGACGGAATCAGACAAATAGTGGAGGGAGCCGGACATGAGCTTGCCCTTCTTGAAAAATATACCGACAAATCACAATTTCTTGCCGCAGTGGAAACGGCAGACGCTCTGATAATCCGCTCTGATAAAGTCACAGCCGATGTTGTAGACGCCGCAAAACAGCTTAAAATAGTTGTCAGAGCAGGTGCCGGTTATGACAATGTCGATCTGGCTGCATGCACAGCTAAAAACATTGTGGTAATGAACACCCCGGGACAAAACTCAAATGCCGTTGCCGAACTTGTTATCGGCATGATGATCTTTCTGTCAAGAAACTGCTTTAATCCGGGAACCGGTTGTGAAATACACGGAAAAACACTCGGTATTCATGGATACGGAAACATTGGCCGCCTCGTTGCTAAATACGGAAAAGCAATGGGAATGGATGTCTATGCCTACCACCACAGAATTATGGATGAGTCCGTATATCAAAAAGACGGCGTAAAAATGGTAACCTCTCCGGAAGAGCTCTATGCGAAATGCCAATATATTTCACTTCATATACCGGCAACCGAAAAAAATAAAAAATCAGTCAACTATGAGCTTTTAGCAAAAATGCCCAAAGGCGCAGCTCTGATAAATACAGCCAGAAAAGAAGTCATTGATGAAGAAGGACTCAAAAAAATACTGGAGGACAGAAAAGACTTCAGATACGCAACCGACATTTGCGCAGACTGTCAGTGTGTCCTGAGCGAGCAATTCGGGACCCGCGTGATGTCAACCCCGAAAAAAATGGGAGCAGAGACAGCTGAAGCCAATATCAATGCCGGTCTTGCCGCCGCCAACCAGATCGTCTCCTACTTCAAAACCGGCGACACAACGTTCCAGGTAAACAAAGCGAAATAAACCGCAATTACTCAAAGGCTGTAGTGCTAAGCGGGGGCTGGAAAGCCCCCGCTTAGCACTACACAAAATCGTAAAAAACAGTTGACTCTGTGCTCTTGAGAATATTCTTTCACAGTTTTCGCCGATTTTTCTTGATACTATTTGTCCGGCAAAGGCCGGAATTGGGCGCCATACAGGCGCTGGCAATTATCTTTTATCATATCGCGGGGCCGCCGTTAGCACGACAGCCCTGCTTTTTCTTGAAAGAGCAGCGTATTCTTAATATATTAAAAGGTTAAAGGGTTTTATTTTATTACCGTCTAACATTACGTTTCAAATAATAAGAAAATATAAAACGGAGATTTCTTACTATGGATATGGGAAAATTCGTCCCGGTATGGGAAAAATCAGGACTGGATCCAAAAGCAATGCTAGGTTCGGCAAAAGTGAGAAACGCAGCTTACACAGAAGTATATCTCAGCCAGAAAAACCGGCCGCAATCAGCGGCAAAATTCCTTGATTACGCAATAAACGGATATGCAACCGACAGGGTTGAGGAACTATATAACGCCAAAACAAACGGACAAAAGTTAATAGGCACATTATGTGTATATGTTCCTGATGAAATAATATACGCTCTCAATGCAATCTCAATGGCACTATGCGCCGGAAGTGAAGCCGGATTCGTATATGCGGAAAATTACTTGCCCCGAAACACCTGCAGCCTGATAAAAGCTTTCTGGGGGCTAACTTTTCTGAAGATCTGCCCCTTCATTGAACTCGCAGATCTAATCATCGGCGAAACTACATGCGACGGCAAGAAAAAAGCATACGACATCTATAGCGGCATAAAGAATATGCATATAATGGAAATACCCCACTGCAAGCGTGATTCCGATAAAAAACTAATCATTGAGGAATTTAAACTGTTTGCCGCTAAAATGGAAGAACTCACCGGCAACAAGTTAAGTATTGATTCCCTTAAAAGGGCAATAAAAACCGTTAATGAAAGGCGCAGGGCCATAATGCGCATGATGGAGGCAAGAACTTCTGAAAATCCGCCTATATCAGGAAAAGACGCGTTGCTAATACACCAGTTTACCACTCTTCTTGATGCTGAGAAATATACGGAAACAGTAAACTCTATCGCCGATGAACTTGAGGAAAGGGTCTCTAAAAATGTCGGCGTGGCAAGTCCCGATACGCCAAGGATCTTAATAACCGGATGCCCGATGGCAATGCCTAACTGGAAACTTTACAATTCTGTTGAAAAACTAGGCGGAATAATTGTCTGTGAAGAAGGGTGTGTCGGTATGCGTTCAATGCGCAATGAAACATCCGACGACGGCAACACTGTCGAAGAACTTATAGAAAATATCGCCGATAGATATTTTAAAATCGACTGTGCATGTTTTACCCCAAACAATGAACGTATAGACAACATAATAGAAATGGCCAAACACTTTAAAGCAGACGGTGTGATAAATTATGCCCTAATGTTCTGCACACCCTTTGCGGTTGAAAACTACCGGGTTGAAGAAGCTCTCAAAAAAGCCGGAATACCTTCACTGACGATTGAAACCGACTATTCAAAAGAAGATATCGGGCAAATAAATTTAAGGGTCGAAGCATTTCTGGAAATGCTGAAAACAAATAAATGATCCGTACCCACGGAAACAAACCTTATAAGCGGCAGTGATTCATGGAGGACCGGGTGCACCCGGTTCTCTTTATAATACAGCAAAAAAACTGTCGGAAAAATTTGCCGTTCTGGAGCCGATACAGTCAAAATACAGTATAACGGACCTCACAGAAGAGATGCACACACAACTGACATTGCACAGCAAAAATCCCTTGACACTTATCGGCCATTCCTGGGGAGCCTGGCTTTCAATAATCTACACGCTTTCCTATCCCCATATGGTAAACAGAGTCATATTGGTTAGCTGCGCTCCTTTTGAGACAAAATATGTGACGCAAATAACGGAAAGACGGTTGCAGCGTTTGACTGTCAGCCAACAGTCGATGTTTAAGCACTTAACGGAAATGCCGGAACAAAACGGTTCAGATAAGGAAAAGATGCAAAAACTCAGCGGCCTTACCGAAAAGTCCGACAATTATAATGTTGCGAAAAACATTATAAAAATCCTGACGGCCTAAAACCAGACATCAAGATGTATTTAAACATATGGAATGAAGCAGCCGCGCTCCGCAAAGAAGAATTCTTTATGCACAACTTACCTAAAATAAAATGTCCGATAACTGTAATACATGGCAAAAACGATCCGCATCCCGTAAAAGGAGTTACCAAGCCATTAAAAAAACTCGGCATAAAATTTGAAGAATATATTCTCGAAAAATGCGGACACTCCCCTTTTAGGGAAAAGCCAGCTCAACAGCAGTTTTACGAAATATTGTGGAACATTATTAATTAGAGCCATTTACTCTAATTAGTATCAAATCCCAATTTAACCAGTTTTTTTCTTAAATTTTCAAGTTCTTCAAGCATTGAAGGACGCCGCTTATACTGCTGTGCAAATTTTTTAATCAAACCAAACACAGAGAAACTTCCCCCGGCCTTAGCAAATTCTTTCATTAATGAACAAACACTTTTATACATTCGGCGATCTTTGGCATCCGCAGCTGCTTTTTCAATTTCACTAATATAAATGGCAAAAATCTCTTCAGGATAATGCTTGACTAAATCATAACCATATCTAAACACATCGGCAGGACGATTTTTTACACAATCAAGCAATAACTGCCATTCCTGTTCCTGTTCCAAAATTTGTTCATATAAACCGGATTTTTTTAACTCAGATAACAAGAGCTTATATTCAAACTCCCACCGGTTTCTTTCCTGATAAAAACTCTTTAATTCATCATAAAAAGAAATATCGCCTCTCAATAATAGATATTTCATCACTTTTATTTTTTTATCAGCCTCTCCGGTTTTTTCATATATACCGTATAAAATTCTCCACCACTTATCAGCTCGATAATCATATAAAGGAACAGAACCAACGCCCTCAATTTTCTCAAGACACAATCTTTCAGCATCACCAAAAGATGATTTTTCCATAAAGCATTTTATAGCTATTTCACAAAACTCATCAATATGCAAATTTCCAAGCAAATATTCATCGGCTTTATCTTGTTCATCGAGCTTTTTTATAGCAGAATACCGAACAAGCATATCATCGGTTTCATTATATGCGGAATATTTTTCCTGGCCATACAATCTATAGAGCTCATCCAAAGCTTTTTCAAGCTTAGCTCTATTTTTGACAGTTAAAAACATTACTGAAAAGCGCAGCAGAATATAATTCCATTCACCCCATCCCTCAAATACCTTGTTTTTAGATTGCTTCAAAAGAATACAGAAACACTCTTCCTGCTCTTTTTCTCCATAATTACCAGAAATCAAAAAACATGCCTTTTCAAGAAGACGAATAGATCTATCTATCGCAGCAGTCAACATCCCCGAACTAGAGTCGGAGTTAGACGCCAATTTTACGCATGTCAATAAAACCTCAAGAGCAGCATCAAAGACAATTAGACATGATTTTGAAAGAAATTTTTTCTCTAACTTATCAAGCAAATCATAAAACTCAGAACAAATATTATTACATCCTCTATAGTCTGCAAATCCCCTGTAAGAATTTTTGCGAATGATTTCTTTGATAGAGTCTTTGATAAATTTATGCTCACTGTCCCGGTCAGGGCTGCCAAATAAAAACATCAGCTCATGCTCGATCCTGCTATCCTTAATAGACATATCAAGTAAATAATCAATAAGCTCATTCTTATTCGTCGAGCTTAAAATTTCCGCAAGCGCCATACCTTCAGCGAAAGAGTCATTGTATTTTTCCTTTTTGTATTTTTTCATATCAAAATCATCACTTTTAATCGCAAGAAAAACAGCAACCAAATGTTTGCAAACATCAGAAAAATCATAAGGACAATTACAAGAACAATCCAGTATATCTCCATCTTTGCTGATTTTAACATTAACTTTATATTTCTCCCTGCCACTTCCTTTTACAAGCGCGCTAAATTCATTATTTTCGTCTTTTGTTAAAGCAGATATCATATTATCATTATAATATTCCTTACCGCGTTTTAAAATTTTATCATCTATTTGCAATAATATTTTATTTATTTTCATAAAAAGCACCCCCTATCCAACTACTTTACAATAACATCAAAAAGATATAAAAAGGCGGGCAAACTTATCAGGTTCGCCCGCCTTTTTATATCTTACATTCCCTCATCGCCGGAATTATCGTTGCCTCCGCCGTCTACCGGCGTCTGAATCGGCGGTGCCGAAGGAACAGGTATCGGTTCAGCCCTTACGGGTTCCGATACTTTAGGAATGTCAATCGCCTCTCTCGGAGCTGCGTCGATTTTAGGAATCGGTATCGCCTTCGGACGCTCATATACAGTTCCCGAAGCACTCTCATCAATCGGCTGAATATCCTGAGGTCTGGGAGCACCCTCAGATCTTCGCTCAGGCTCTTTCTTCACCTCCGGCTTAACTTCCTCGGCCGTTACACGTTCTATTTTACCGCTCTTACGGTTATATTTTATAGGACCATGCTTATAACAGAATCTCTGCGGCACCGATCCTACCGGATAAGACCGTTTCAAAATATTAGGACATGAGCCGGTGGCGCGCAATTCCGTCTCCGCGCAAAGGGCAACACTTATCATGCCTTTGGCATCAGCCCCGAAATTTAGCTTCTTGTCTTTTTCCAAAGCCTGTTTCATAAAATCGGCCCAAATCGGAGCCGGCAAATCTCCGCCATAAACATGGTTCATTTTGGAGTTATTGTCATTGCCCGTCCAAACAGCACAGGATAACTGCGGCGTATAGCCTACAAACCAGGCGTCCCTGAATTCATCCGTAGTTCCCGTTTTTCCCGCAGCCGGGCGGCCTATGTTCGCAGCATAGCCCGTGCCGCCGTCAATTACACCGCGCAGCATCTCAGTCATCGTGAAAGCAGTCGATTCAGCAATCGCCTCTTCAGCCTGAGGCCAGCGGTGATCCTCAATAACATTTCCCGAAGAGTCAAAAATAACTTTTATCGCTGTAGGTTCATACTTCAAGCCGCCGGCAGCCAGTACCCCATAAGACGATGCCATTTCCAAAGGAGTTACGACTCCGCTGCCCAGAGCCATCGACAAATGAGGTTCAAGAGGCTCTTTTATTCCCATTCTAAGAGCATAGTCAAGCACAGTATCAATGCCGACCTTGTCCATCAGCTTGACTGCGGACACATTTCTGGACCATTTCAACGCATCTCTAAGTGACATGTTTCCTTTAAACGTCCTGTCACTATTTTGCGGAGACCAGGTAACACCATCCCCCATTTTATAGGTAACGGGAGAATCGGCAATAACCGAATCGGGAGAATAACCGGTATCTATCGCGGCCGTATAAATAATGACCTTAAATGCGGAACCGGGTTGGCGCTTAGCCTGCCAGGCTCTGTTAAACTGATCTTTCTCTTTATATTCAAGTCCGCCGACAATGGCCTTTAAATATCCGTTTCTGGGATCGATGGCCACTACAGCACCGTTGGTGGCGTTCATATTGTCACGTTTAGCTTTGTCGAGTCCCTTTTTAAGAGCCTTTTCACCGATTCTCTGCATTCTTACATCAAGCGTTGTGTATATTTTTAAACCTCCGCGGTAAAGCAGATCGTCGCTGTATTTCTGGGAAAGCTGCTTAAGGACATAAGAAGTAAAATATGGGTATTTTATCTGCTGAAGCTCTGTTTTATGCGGAACATACGCAAGCTTGGTTTCCAGTGCCTCATCAGACTGCTGCTGGGTTATAAAACCGCATTCAACCATCCTGTTCAAAACCATTTTCTGGCGTATAAGCGCTGATTCTTCGTCTACAAAAGGAGAATAAACGCTTGGAGCCGGAGGCAATCCTGCGATAAGAGCACTTTCAGCGAGGTTCAAATCTTTTGCATGCTTGCCGAAATATATCTGTGCGGCAGCTTCAATCCCATAAGCGCCGGAACCAAAATAAATCTGGTTCAGATATCTTTCCAGAATTTCCTTCTTCGTAAAACGCCTTTCAATCTGCATGGCGATTATAATTTCCTGAATCTTTCTCTGAATGCTCTTCTGAGGATGCAGAAAAATTTCTCTTGCGAGCTGCATGGTTATGGTACTCGCTCCCTGGGCAGCCGATTTCCCCTTGAAATCAGCGACAAGAGAACGTACAATTCCTTTGGGATCTATTCCATGGTGGGAATAAAATCTGGAATCTTCAATCGCAACAATTGCGTCTTTCATGTCCTGCGGAATCTCATCCAGCGGAACCCAGTATCTATTCTCCCTGAAGAGAGTCGCAATAACTGTTCCGTCTGCCGCATAAATTATTGAAGTCTCACTGGGCTCAAATTTTGCCAACAGTTCAACATCCGGCAAATCCTTCCCGCAGGTATTGATTACGGCAAGGCCGACACAGATTACGAATACACATAAAAAAAGAGCTATATAAAAGAAAAAAATAAGAATTTTTATAAAAATTCTCTTAGGTTTCTTTTTGTTCTCCGCCATCAGCTATCTCCTCTTCGTAAATTGCTCCAAGAATACCGTTTACAAACTTTCCCGCATCTCCCGCACTGAAAATACCGGCCAGCGTTACAGCCTGATCGATTGAAACAGAGTAAGGAATATCATCGACATAAAACATTTCAAAAAGAGCTATTTTCAGGATATTTTTTTCTACTTTACCGACCCTGTTATAATCCCAGTTAATAAGTTTAGACTCAATTTTTTTGTCAAACTCTTTGGATTGTCTGATCACACCGGAAATAACCATCGTTATAAACGCTCTGAATTCAGGTTCGGACAAATATTCCTGTATCTTGATCTTTTCTTCAAGAATGCGTTTTTTCTTTTTCTTAAATTCCGGAAAAAGAGCTTCCAAAACTTCATCATCAATACTGTAAAGAGCATTTTCCTCAGCATCAATGGCATTAATACCAGTCAGCTCCATTTGAAACAGAGCATTCAAAACAATAACTCTTGCAATCGTACGTCTTTTCACTATTACTCCCTTAAATCCATAATAACCTTACTTACTTCTTATCGAAACGGGCCGTCGCCAGCACCGAATCCAAATTCCTCTCAACAAAAGAAGTGGAAATATTACCGCTTCTAAATGCCTCACTCCTTATAAAAGCCTTGTGAAACGGAATAGTTGTCTTTACCCCTTCAATAACAAACTCACTAAGCGCCCTGTCAAGAACGGCAAGCGCCTCTTCCCTATTATTACCGAAAGCAATTATCTTTGCAAGCAGGGAATCATAAAACGGGCTGACAGTGGCCGACTGATATATATGCGTATCTATTCTTATTCCAGGCCCGCCGGGAAGCAGAAGTTTCGATATCGTTCCGGTAGAGGGGGAAAAATTATTAAAAGGATCTTCTGAGTTTATTCGACATTCAATACTATGTCCCCTTAATTTTATATCATCTTTTGAAAAAGAAATTTTTTCTCCGGCCGCAGTTTTTATCTGCTCTTTCAGGAGATCTACCGATGTAACCATCTCGGTAACCGGATGTTCAACCTGAATACGCGTATTCATCTCCATAAAATAAAATTTATTTTCACTCAGATCATAAATAAATTCAACGGTTCCGACCGTAAAGTAATTACAGGCGGCGGCAGCCTTAACAGCGGCCTCCCCCATCTGCTCCCGCAATTCTTTCGTAAGCGCCGGGCTGGGCGACTCTTCAACAAGTTTCTGGTTACGGCGCTGCGAAGAACAATCGCGCTCACCGAGATGAACAATATTTCCATGTTTATCAGCCAGAATCTGAAATTCTATGTGACGGGCAGAGTCAATAAACTTTTCAAGGTACATTCTGTCGTCACCGAAAGAAACCGCAGCCTCTCTCTGGGCCATGTGGAATTGTTTTTCCAGATCCTGAGAATTTCTGAGGATTCTCATCCCCTTGCCGCCGCCGCCAGAAACGGCCTTGAGCATTACAGGATAACCGGTTTTCTCCGCAAATTCAGACGCGTCTTCAAAGTTTTTCAGAACAGGACTTCCGGGCACAACAGGAACGCCGGCAGAAATCATTGTTTCTCTTGCTCTGGCCTTATCTCCCATAGCCTGTATTGATTCTATGGAAGGCCCGATAAAAACTATACCGTGTGACGCACATATTTCTGCAAAACGTACATTTTCCGAGAGTAAGCCGTAACCGGGATGAATCGCATCGGCACCGCTCACTATTGCGGCTGAAATTATATTGGCAATATTCAGATAACTGTCTTTAACCGAAGCCGGTCCGATACAGTAGGACTCGTCCGCAGTCCTTACATGCAGAGACTCACAGTCGGCCTCAGAATAAACGGCTACAGAAGCGATTCCCATATCTTTGCATGCCCTGACAATTCTCAGAGCAATCTCACCTCTGTTGGCGATCAATATTTTCTTAAACACAAGTTCTGTCTCAACTTTCTGTAGAAATGGAAATTATTGGCGTTCCATAATCAACTATCTCACCGTTTTTCACATGAAATACCGAGATTTTGCCGGGAACACCGGCTTTAATCTCATAAGGAATTCCAATAGACTCTACATGGCCGACAATCTGGCCTTCGTCAATTAAAGAACCGTCGGTAAGGCCTGCGGTTCTTTTAAAAATGCCGATATAAGTAGATTTTATTAAACAATCGGAACCACATTCAACATTTATGCAATCAGACGCATCTTCTACTGATGAAAAGTCGCACTCAACTTCCTGAGAGGGGAATTTTACCCGTAAATAACGGGAAGATTCGGCAACCTCAATTTCCTCCACCGACGAATCTTTCATTGATTCAAAAATACGTCCCAGTTCAAATTTTGAAAAAAAATCAGCATCTAAGCTGCACATACTAAGCTCTCCTTTCGGCACATATCACCCTGTCTCTTCCGCAAAGATCTTTGAGAACGGAAATATTTTCAAAACCACTGCGCAAAAACAGAGCCACCGTCTCTCCGGCACGGCTGTCGGCAATTTCAACCGCCAAACGTCCGCCGGCAGTCATAAACTTTCCGGCACCCGCCAGTATCGCTTCTGTTATATCAAGCCCTCCGCCGGTGCTGAACAATGCCTGATGCGGCTCAAACAGTCTTACTTCATCAGATATAAAATCATCTTTTGCTATATACGGCGGGTTGGATACTATTATATCAAAACACATTCCGTCAGGAACGGATTCAAATAAATTGCTGACAAAGAAATCAATTCTATCCGCAACTCCAAGACGGCTCGCATTGCTGGCAGCGGCAGAAACAGCATGTTCCGAAATATCTACAGCCACAATTGAGGCATCTGAAATATAATATGCAAGTGAAACTGCTATGGCACCGCTGCCGGTACCAATATCAAGAATAAGAGGTCTTTTCAGTCCGGCTTTTTGTATATACTCTATGGTATTCTCCACAAGCAGCTCTGTTTCCGGACGCGGAATAAGACAAGAGGGCGAGACTTCAAAGTCAAGAGACATAAATTCCCTGTGACCGGTTATATATGAAACAGGCTCACCCGTCAGGCGCCTGTTAAACAACACACAAAACGACTGTATTTGCTCATCGGACAAAGGAGTCTGAAGTTCCTTAAAAAAAGATACGGTGTCAATTTCCAGAGCCTGCTCCATTAAAACGCGACATTCAAGAGCAACATCAGTCCCTTCACCGGCAGAATAATTTAACAATCTGGCGGCACAACTGCAAGCAGCGGCAACGGTAATGTCCTTAGATTTCATCATCCTGGGACACAGCTATTGCCTGCTGTTGGGAATGAAGCGTAAGAGCGTCAAAAACAGGATCAAGATCGCCTTCCATAATGAACTCAAGATTATGGAGGCTAAGCCCTATCCTGTGATCTGTCAGCCTGCTCTGAGGAAAATTATAAGTTCTGATCTTTTCACTCCTGTCACCGGAACCAACCTGTTGCTTTCTGGCGCTGGCAAGCTCATTTTCTTTCTTTATCTGCTCCTGTTCCATAAGCTTTGCCCTCAGCAACCTCATAGCTTTATCACGGTTTTGATGCTGTGAGCGTTCGTCCTGACAGGCAACAACGATCCCTGTCGGCAAGTGTGTTATCCTTATTGCCGAGTCGGTTTTATTAACATGCTGTCCGCCGGCACCTGAAGAACGGTAAGTATCGACCCTTAAATCGGCAATATTTATCTGGATATCAACATCTTCAGGTTCTACAAGCACGGCAACCGTAACCGTCGAAGTATGTACCCTGCCGCTCGACTCCGTTGCCGGAACACGCTGCACTCTGTGAACGCCGCTCTCATATTTCAGCCTTGAATAAACATTCTTTCCGGAAATAGAGAAAACGACTTCCTTTACGCCGCCAAGACCGGTCATATTAGAGTTGATGATCTCTGTTTTCCAACCTTTTTTTTCAGCATATTTACAATACATCCTGAAAAGCTCTCCGGCAAAAAGTGCGGCTTCATCTCCGCCGGCACCGCCCCGTATTTCCATAAGAATATCTTTTTCATCATAAGGGTCTTTAGGCAATAACATTATATAAAGCCTGTCCTTAAGAGATTCAAACTCTTTCGTCTGAGAGTCAAGTTCCGATGAGATATATTCACTAAGTTCGGAATCTTCCTCATATCGCAGCAAGTTTTTGCTCTCTTCTATATCCTTTATAAGGTTCTTATAATCTCTGTAAAGATTTACAGTCTCCTCAAGAGAAATTCTCTCTTTGTTTATTACTTTAAACTTTTCCGGATCAGAAGCAATTTCGGCGTTACAAAGATGTTTTCCAAGTTCTTCGTAACGCTGCTCGATCAAATCTAGCTTTTTTTCCAAGTGATTTAAGCCTCCGGTTTTATAAATTATGAATAATTAAAATACTAATAGCAAAGCGGCAATTCATCAATCTGGTAAACATACTCCGTCTTTCTTGGAGTCTGATGACAGCTACGGCAGCGGGCTTCGTATTTTTCAGATGCGGCAATTAAAACGGTAGGGCTGTCATAATCAGCCGGCCGGCCGTCTATTATACGCTGCGAGTGACTGGCATCGGCGCCGCATACGACACAAATCGCCCTGAGCTTATCGACAGACTCGGCAATTGCCATCAGAAACGGCATCGGACCAAACGGTTCTCCGCGAAAATCCATATCCAATCCGGCAACAATAACCCTATACCCCTTATGGGCAAGCGTATCACAAATGTCGACAACTTCATTGACAAAAAATTGCACTTCATCTATGGCGACAACCTGGGTGGAGTCTTCTAAAAGATCCAGTATATCATGCGGATGGTCTACCGGCAACGCCGTTTCTTCAAGGCCGCTGTGTGAAGAAACTTTATTTATTCCAAACCGGTTGTCCACAGAAGGTTTAAAAACCTGTACCTTCTGCCTGGCTATCTGAGCTCTCTTTACTCTTCTTATAAGCTCTTCACTTTTCCCGCTGAACATGCTTCCGCAAATTACTTCAAGCGAACCTTTTACCTTCATATCTTCTTACCGCCGTCATATAATCTTTTCATTTTTTCAAAGCATTTCCAGTCTTCCTGACTGCAGGAACCGGAAATACATTCAGGACCGGCATTTTCAAATATTGCCGGAGATATCTTCATAAGCTCTTTAAGCATCTTCCAGGCAAGCTTGCGGATTTCCCACTGCGCCTTTTTACAGCATCTAAGCGAGAAAAAATGCAAAAGCTCCCTGGCATTCATCGTTAAAACAAGATTCGTAGAAAAAGCGGATGGCAAAATATACCTTGCATCCTCGGAAGGAATACCTGTTCTGACCAATGTCTCGTAGAAATCACATATTCCGGAAACAATTTCCCTAAAACGCCCGCACAACTTCTCATCTTCCGCAATTCTCGGAGGCACAATATAGCTGTCTCTATCACTCAGACCCACATATCTCTGACTCTGTTGTGAAAAAGAAGCTATTCTGTGGCGGACGAGCTGATGGCTGGTTACTCTTGATATACTTTCAATAGAAAAAGTATATACGGCATGTTCCAGAACAGACAAATGCCCTTTGGAAACGGCATCCCGGATGCGCTTCTTTATTTTTTCTTCGCCAATTGAAGAAAAAAGCTCCGAGGCAGAGCTTTCAGAATAACAAACCCTTGCAGCAGAAGCAACAACTCTCTGTGCGTCAGGGGTAAAAGAAACCAGAGAAACTTTCAAATTACACCTCAAAGAGACGGATCTCATCTCTGCAATACTATATAAAGAGGAGAGTTTTCACTCCCCTCTTTAAAGTTGCAATATTAAAATAAATATGCTATGACTCTTTTATGCCATAACGCTGACGGAATTTCTCCACCTGTCCTTCTTTTGTGTTGAAAGACTTCTGTTTGCCTGTATAAAACGGATGGCAGGCAGAACAAACTTCAACTTTTACTACTTTTTTCGTGGAGTAGGAAGGGAAAGAACTACCGCAGCTGCAGGTAACGGTTGTTTCATTGAAAACCGGATGAATTTTATCTTTCATTATAATCACCTCAAAAAATATTAATATTTTTAAAATCCAATTACTAAACAGCCGGATAATTATAACACAATGAAATGTTCTTGGCAATAAGGTTTTTGCCGCTTTTTAATAAAAACAGTGTTTGTATCCGACGGGTAAAAAAAAACGGCTATGTCAAAGCGGCATAATCAAGTTTTGAGAAAAACATGATCTTTTTGACCTCCGGACATATTAATAGGGTTGGCAATGCGGGCATTCATACCGCACGCCGGACACTTTTAACATCCTCACAAAACGTATTGGCAGTCATTACAATAATCGGCACCAGACCAAACCTTGCCGCTTCTCAGAGTGCGGAGATATCTTTTGCAGCCTCATAGATATGTATCCCTGGCATATGAACATCCGTTACCATCATGTCCAGGCGACAGAGAGCATGTTCAAATTTTTACACAGCAAACAGATCTTTTTCCGCAACATCCATATATGGGACTTCAAGAAAACAATACAGTATAATCATATCAATACGGCAATCAAAATATCATGGGCCGTAATTTCCCGCACGAATAAATACTATCCCCGGATAATACAGCGCTTTTTGCCGGTGCGAACGGAAATGACCATCCATCTAAAATTTGTTGAACAAAAGCTGAGAAAGCATATAACTTCCCTGGGGCAGCGCTACAGAAATTGAGGACAAAGACGGGTCATAACGTATTGAAAAATTATTGGCGTCGTATACCTTCATACTGCCCTCGCAAACAACAATACCTTCCAGCGATACATCCCCTTGAGACGGTTCAATAACTATGTTATTTTTAGCATACAAAACTCCCCTTATGTTGGAAGTAGGAACAAACGGAGAGTAAGCGGATGATTCGGAAACCTGCCCCGATACAGGATTTAAAGAAGCCGGATCCCTGCTCATCAACTCATAAATATAAGTTTCAGGGGTATTATAGCCTGTTTCCGAAGTTATACCATAGCTTTTTAGCATCTCTTTGAGGGTTTTACCTGAAGAAACTGTCTGAGACAGCAGGTTTTTCACATAGTCCTTGTATTTTTTACTGCTGATCTCAGGCAAATTTGCAAGATCAAATGGCAAAGGTACTTTCTGAGCCGCATCACGTACGTCATGAGGAGCATAATATTTTGCAAAAGTAGCCGAGACATACTTAATATTAAGATCATTGTGAGCAAACATCGCGATCTCATTTTCACCTTCGGCATCAAGCTTGCCACCGGCCTCAATGGAAATATTATTTTTACCGACAACCTCGCCCTTTCCGGCAAGAAAACCCTTTATGTCGATAGAAGCGTCCGAATAAAGCATGACTCTATCCTTAACATTCTTTTCACCGAGCATGACGGAACTTCTGGCATATACAGCCTGACGATACTTACCGGAAGAATAATTATTCATATCTACTTCGGAAGTCGCAAAAACAAAATCTCCTGAAGAAACCTGGACGTTATCGGTTATAGTCATCGCCAGCATATCATTTCTGATTTTAAAGGGAGACTCTGAAAGAGCATTTTTGTTCAAAGGTTTATCGTTAGGCTTAAAAGCATAAAATTTACTTTTGCCGTTATCTATTTCAAACATCTCACCGTTCAGTTCATTTTTAATTACTTTTCTGTAAGCTTCTATAGGCCACTGTACCGGCTGGGTCAGTACATCGACAACAGCTCCTAATATACCGCCTCCACTTCCTTCCAACTTTTTAAGAATATCATCAATTACAACCATAATACGGCCCTTCTGGAACTTCTCAACAGTAAAACTGTTCGGCGAAAAATCAGTCGGAAAATACATAAATTCATAATCTTTTTCCCCTACTGCAGAGATATTCGACTTTTTTGGAGTGTAGTCGAAAGAAGGAAGATTGAGGCGCTGGCAAAGATCTTCAAAAGGTGAAGGCAACGACTTTGGCCTCTCCACAAATGTATAATTTCCACCGGGAAGATAAACTGATGAAGCCGCAGGCTGCGGGATGGTTATTTTAGGAAGTTCAATACTTCCGGCAGGCTCAACCCTAACGCCATAGTTCCTCAAATTTGCAGGATTACCTGTGACAAGCTTAACGCTATTAAGCGAAATTGTAGGCTTCTTGGTAAAAATCGCCCCGCCATGCATAGAAACAGGACCATTTCCCAAATTATCCGGAGGAGCCGCAGTATCTATATCATTCAGCGCATTCGCTCCTTCAAGAGGCGATGAGCTTTGGATCGTAAAACCGTCAACAGTAATAACGTTAGGATTTCTGCCGCCATTATCCGAAACGGCAAACTTTCCACGAATATAGCCGTCAAACTCTTTACCTACATATAAAGCGGCAGAATACTTATCAGCGCCAAGCCTTGCCTGAAAAATCTTTTCAAGATTACAAACATAATTACGGTTGCGGCCTTCAACGGCAATATACACTCCTCCGGCTTTAGGCATTTGAACTACATGTGAGGGGATTTTCGAAATTTCAAGAAACATATCAGCAATAGAACTCTTACCGTCTGCCGGATTTATTCCATTAAAAGAATAAAGTTTCAGAGGTTTACCAGACTCATCTGCCGGCAGTGGAGACGGAACAATACTATTTCCGGAAACGCTTTTTCCAAACGCTATATAAAATTCATCATCTTTCTCACGGCAAACACCATGAACTACAAGACATCCGGCAATATATTTCTCAGAAATATCGTAATTGCCTACCCCCCCGGAATACAAAGTATCAGCAGAAGGCCACTTTATATCACCGTCAATTCTTGCCTGCGCATATTCAAGTCCGGCCATTGCAGCCCAATAAGCTCTGGTTTCAGCCTCAAGTTTATTGGTAAGAAAAGTACTGTGCTGCATTTGAGTCATAGAAGCGGTAAGAAGAATTATCAGCATAGAAACAACAATAAGTGTATATAAAATCATTATCCCGCGTTTTGCAAGCAGCTTTTTCATATATTTAACTACCTTTCATCAACCTACGTCCCTACGACTCTACCACCCCTCACAGGGGCATACTATCAAATATTGTTTGTCAGAGTAACCCAGGAGGTTTCCTCAATAAATCTTTTAGAAGTATCAGATGGTTCCAACAAATTTTCACTGCCTATGGTTATTGATTTCTGGGCATCAAGAATTCTCAGCAAAGTTATATCAAAAACAACTCTCGTATAATTTTCTGAATTAAGCTTAATATCCACAATATCACTGGCAATTACACGAACATCCCTTACAGTAACAAATCTCGGCGTGGACAGCAGATTAATCTTATCATTGGCACTGGAATTGAGAATAATTGTAATAATACTCATATAGATCTCTAAGTCCGCATAAAAACTGCCGTTGCTCAACTCCGACATTCTCGGCACCCTGTCAAGTTCTATCTCATGCCTTATAAGCTGCTTATGTGGACAGCAGGCACTGGAAGAACATTTATCATTTTTAGGAATTCTGAGACTGTAAACCACGAGACGCTCCCAGACAGGATAGCCGTCATCAGTAATACCAGGCGAGGAAATGGGAAATAGAAACCAGCGTTTTTCACTCTCAGCTCCGTTTGCCTCAGGGTTTGTATAGTCACGAAAAAATGAATAGCTGGTCAAAGTAACATCCGAATCCACGGCTCTGTAAATACTAACGAACTGACTGCTTATATTCTGTTTGGCATACTCTTTCAGCCAGGCTTTGAGAAAGTTATTGACCGCCCCAAAAAGAATGATCATTATAACCCCAAAAAGAGCTACAGAAATCATTGTTTCGAGAAGAGTAAATCCTGCTCTTTTCTTCATTGACGGCTCCGTTGCAAATTAAAATATTATGACATACCATCAAGTTTCCCAAACAACCGGCGCAAAGCATGCCGGCAGTATAGTTACACTTGCAGGACTAAAACATATTATAAAAAATCTCCGAGAGAGTACGGCTGTCCGCACTGTTGGGAGGAACTATTCCTTTAACATTTTGAGCATATTCAGGGTCGAAAGTAATAAAGACATTACGGACTGACGAAATCCGCAGCAAATCTCTGGCGTAAATAGTTCCCTCAAAAGAAACGTCTTTCCCAGAACCGGGGGTAATGCTTATACTGCCGTTTGAATATATGATTCCCCGCAGATTGGATGCCGGCAAAAAAGCGGCTCTTGCAGCAGCGATTTCCTCCGGTGTCCCGGTCTGGCTTGTGTAGCCGACTATACGGCTTACCGCTGAGTTTTGATTCTCTATAGTATCGGAAGCCCCGCAGCCGACCAAAGTCTTACCTAAGTCTGTGAGTATACGCTCTGACGGCTCTGCCGCGGGATTTTCATAGACAAGACTCATCGCAGTTTCATATGACACGTTGGAGCCAAGATTCCTTTTCACTATTTCTTCATCAATCGCGTTTCCCTGAGTATAATTTGCCATATAAGCGGAATCATATACCAATTCAATATTATCATCGGCATAAAGGGCAATTTTATTGCCCGCGTCTGCTGCCAAATCTCCCCCCGCTTCTATTTTTATGTTCTTTGCCCGGATTATGCCTTCTCCGGAAAGACAACCTTTGATATTTATATCTTGACTTGAAGTAAAACGATTGCCTCCCGGAGAAAAAGTCGCCCTTGCCTGGCTGGCAATATGATATTTAGTTCCCCCTGCATAGTTAGGAGTTTCATATGTTGCAAATTCAAAAAGTTCGCCAACGACTCTAACATTTACACCTTCCTTCAGGGTAATTTTTAGTTTAGCCGGATCTATGACAAAAGGAAATTTATATAGATCACCGGAAAATGTAAAGAAATGCTTCGGGTGTTTTTCTAATACTCCGACTTCAGCGTAAAAAAGAGTATTTGACTCTTTAGGAACAAACTCAAGCTTATTCCACTCGTTTTTTGGAGGAATACCACCACCTGGCTGAACACTAAGCGGAATAAACCTTCCTTTATAACTAGGCTCCTCTTGCTCTATTCTTTCTCTGCATTCCCACAAAACCAAATTTTGTTTTTGGCTATAACCAAGCGGGTCCGGATCAGGCGCCTCATCTTCATCAGGAGTAGGGGTCCAGTCTTCATAGTATTCGCTCTTTGCATAATAACCTTTGGCTCGACTTATACTACTATTGTAAGACTCTATATTATCTTTGGATACGTCCTTAAGGCGGTAATCCAGCTCCATTAATACTCTGGCGGTTTGATAAGCATTAATATCCAATTGCGAAATGTCGTCTTTTGTCATATTGCGGTTAAAAAATACAAAATCATAATTGCGGTCTTTAATATTTTCCAGACTCGGCTTATTGCTGTTAATCTCAGCCTTCATTTCCGCTATTAATCCCTGTATTATAGCACTTGAAGAAGTTTGCTGCAGTATTTCAAGATAGGGATCTATCTGGTTGGCGGGCCTTTCAACAAAAGTATAATTGCCGCTGGGTATCGCTTCATTCCCCAAGTCGGGAAGAGGGAAATCTTTTGGCTGAATATCGCCTGCTGGTTCAACACGCAGACCATAATCAAACTCCGACGTAGCAGAACCGGTTGCAATATTGACACCGTTTATACTTGCATGTGGAGCATTGGTAAATATAGCTCCGTTTTGCATTTTAAGAGGTCCGCTGTTTCTGCCGAGTGTACCCAGGCCGTCAAGCGAAAACGAGCCTTTGGCAACAATAGAAGGACGTCTTCCGCCTGTTTGATTGACTATTAGCTGTCCGCTTAAATTACCCTGAAAGTTGTTTACAAAAATTGACGAGCCATAGGTATTCGGTGGAACATTTAATACCTGATATATTTTTTCTGTATTGCTTATATAACTGCCGTTTCTTCCTTCCACTCCGATATAGAGGGAAGAATTTGCTGGAAAATAAACTTTATGATCGTTTAAACTGCGCTGGCAGGTTATTTTTGAACCGGCTATTCTCTTAGGTTTGTTTTTTTCATTTTCCAAATGACCTGCTCCGTTATAAGAGTAAATTGAAACTTCCTTACCGCTTACCGAAACTTTATTTGTCGGAATAAAACTATTGGCAGCAGGAGTTTTATTAAAAACTATACAAAACTCAGACCTTGTTCCCTCAAGAACTCCATGCACGATATTTTTATCTATATCAACAGTCTCGGTAACCGTAAAACCGCCAATACTTGTGCTTGTGCTTCCAATTGCCGAAGGAAAACATATGTTATTGGAAAACCTGGCCTCCATATATTCCATACCGGCCATAGAGGCCCAGTATGCTTTTGTTTCAGCTTCTACTCTGTTGGTCAGAAAAACACTGTTTTGCATCTGTGAAATCGAAGCGGTAAGCAATATTACCAGAAAAGAAACTATAACAAAAGCATAAAGAAGCATAATGCCCTTTTTGCCGTATATCTTTTTCTTCATAATAAAAGCCTCCCTTATATTACTTATTCACCGTCATTGTTACCCAGGAAGTTTCTTCCGAATATTTCGCCGCAATATCAGTGGCCTCCGGTTTTAGGACATTGCTTCCGGTAATAATCTTAGTTTCGCCGACAGTAAACCGCTTTTGAGCGTCCATAATCCGCAGCAACAGCAAATCGAACCGAACTCTTCCGTTGCGAACCTCATTAACCGTTAAGTCAACGATATCTGATTCGATCACACGTATATCCTTAATGGAGCCCTTGAGACCAACAGAGTCGTTTACCCTAGGCGTTCCCGTCAACACAGGCATATAGTTACGAAATTCTTCAATATACGAAAAAGTGTTATTATTACCATTTGGATTCTCTATAACAGAATCCGAATATACCGGCAGGCCTGTAATTGCTATTTTAACTCTTACAAGCTGTTTATGGGGACAGCTTGTAAATTTTTCTTCAATACAATTGTCTTTATTAGGTATTTTTAAATAGTATACAATCAGTCGGTTATACTTCACGGTCCCGTCAATAGCGGGTCCTGCCAAACCATCCGGGCCTTCCTCTTCGGTAATGGGAAAGAAAAACCAGCGTCTGTTTACCAATGAAGCGTCCGCGCCCGGCTCATTATAAAAATGGAAAAATTTTGAATCGCTTTTTGACAAGTCGCTATCCACAGCTCTGAACAGGCGTACAAACTGGGCGCTGATTTTTTGTTTTGAATATTCTTTCAGCCAGCCTTTTTGAAAGCTGTTAATGGCGCTGAACAAAATAGCCATTAACACGCCGAAAAGGGCTACCGAAATCATTGCCTCAATAAGCGTAAAACCAAAGCTACGCTTCATAATAAAGCTCCCTATCTAATTTTAATGCCCCCCAGAGGCATCTTCAGGATATTTAGGACGGTTAGCAGCCGTAGCAGGCTCGGCTTTTGCCATCGTCGCAACTTCAGCCTTCAGCGATTTATGACTGCCGCTTTCATCCGCCTGGCTCCACTCCACCATAACCGTTATCTGGTATAGCGATAAGTTACTTGCTTTTCTTACCGTCATTTTATAATGATATTTCTTATAACCGAAAGTGATATCGCCTTCGTGCTCAGCCTCTTCCATGTGCCTTCTATTATCCGCAATAAACTGCCTTAAAATAGAGTTTGCCGCCATATAACCGGCCGAATGGTCCACTGTTTTCTGGCTCGCTCTCATAAGCATGGACAAAGTTATTGCCATACCAAATACAGCCATAACTATTATCGTAATAGTTACAAAAACTTCTATAAGCGTAAGCCCTTTTGATTTTACTGAGAATCTTTTTTTGAGGTACATAACAAATCCATTAAAACGGCTGTTCTATAGTAAAATTATAGCATAAAAGATATAAATATCAAACAAAAAATTATTACAAAAGTGTAAAAAAAGGCAAATATAAGTAAACTAAAATGAACTACATTTTAACATAAAGCAATAATCAGAGAAAAAATTACACATTAATGCTCTTTGTCCTGCGTACCGACTCATATATATTAATGCCTTTTAATGATATCATCCAGGATGCCATACCAATAAAAAAACCCATAAAAAAATAAATCAGAACGACAACAAAAACCAACAACCCGAACGAACCGCCTGAGAAAGCCTCCGGCAACCCCTGAGGCAGTATTTTTGAGGCTGAAGACATTACCTTCTCAATATTTGCCGCTCCGCCGCGGCCGCCAAACAGCAAATATGATATGAAAGGATAGAAGAGGACAAATACGTTGGCAAAACCTCCCGACACCATGGCCGACCAATTTTTCAAAGGAAGGAACAGGAAAACAGCCTCAATCAGAGCAGCTTCAAGGAAAATCGCCGCTGACGGGCCAAGCCGTGATAATTCTCCCCCATAAACCAGCTTTATAAAGGCGGTTATAAATCCGACAATCATAATTACGCCCTTTTTCGGAACAATATTCCTGGCAATCAGATAGAGCGAGAGATTGACCATAATCATAAACGTTCCCACGGCAGGTATTTTAAACATATGCATAAGAGAACCGATTGAAATCTCCATTACCGAATTTACCGCTGCGATAACCGCAAGAACCGTAAGCTGGGTCACTGTCAGATACTTCATTTTTTCAAACCTTTTCACCATAGAATGCATTATAAAAATTCATCGTTCTTTCCAGGCCGTTTTCAAGAAAAAAATCCATTGCTTCCGCTGATTTAGGTATAACCGTTTTTTCCAGCAAAGACATTTCATCTCGGGAAAAATTCGACAACACAAAGTCAGCCGAGGAACGTCCCTGCGGAAGCGGTCCTACTCCGACACGCAGTCTGATAAAATCCCGGTTCGAAAGTTCGGAAATAGCGCTTCCCAAACCGTTATGCCCCCCGTCGCTGCCGCCGGCTCTCATCCTCAGGGTGCCAATAGGAAGAGCAAAGTCATCACAGATAACAACTATTTTATCCGCCGAAATCTTAAAAAAAGCAGCCAAAGCTCTGATAGACCGGCCTGATAGGTTCATATAGGTCTGCGGTTTCAGCAAAAAAACATTTTTTCCGGCAATTGAACCCTTTACGTAAAAACCGTCAAATCCTTTTTTAGAGATCGTCAAAGAATGTTTCCCGGCGAAATAATCCACAATAAAGAAACCAACATTATGCCTTGTACGTTCATACAAAGAGCCCGGATTTCCCAGACCGACAAAAATAATTCCTGAATCGCTCATAAAAAACCTCATCCGTCAGCGGTTAGAGCAGTTTGCAATTGAATCGTCGTACACTTTCCAAACAACCGACATCGGTCAATCCATAAAATACTGGTTCGCCGCGCTACGCTCGCGATGACGGCTACGCCGTCTTTTCCAAAAATGTTTACTGGACCTTAACAACATATAGAATGCAAATTGCTATAGCAAAATGATCAAATACCTGTTAAGCGCAAAAAAGCAGAAAAAAAATAGGCTGCCTTTACGGCAGCCTATTTTTAATTATTAATTTTCATCTTTGTGATAGCAATGCTTGCACTGATTTCTTTTGGCTTCGCCTGTTTTGGCATTTTTAAGAGCAATTCTGAACTTCTCTATAAGCTCCTGCGACTCGCCGTCTCTTACAAGCGAATTAAGACGGTTTCTTACGCTTCTGACGTTTTTAATTGCAGGACACTCACTCTTTACAAACAGGCCCTTTTCCTTTTTTAAAGGGCAACTGGTAACAACTTTTTTAGGGTTCTTTTTAACTAACATTTCAGCCTCCTGATATTTATATCCTCATTAAAATTTTAATTATTTTAAATAAATTAAAAATGACACTAAATTACAATTACTATACTATACAACAGATTCAAAAAAAACTCAAGATTATACCGGAAATATTTTTCAGCCTGATATTAACAATGCCGGAAATAAAATTCGGATTATATAAATTCTTGTTTAGGACTTTTTCTCCTCCCCGGGACCAGCACCTTTTTTTCCGCCTCTGCTGCCTTTCGGCGGAAAATACCGCTTCTTTTTTCTTGCAGGCGAAACAGACGCAGTATTTTCCTGCGGCCCGCCGTCAGATGATACGGACAGCGGCTTTTCAACAGTCTCGTTCTTAACTACAGGCCCACCTGCGGAAAGATTCTCCTTCTTCGGCGGAAAGTTCCTTTTATTTTTTTGAGGAATGTTTAGAGACTTATGTATCGGCCGTCCCGAAGCTCTGTAGTTTTTTTTCTCTCCGACTTCTTCACTTCGAGATTCTCTCATCAGAAACGGCGACAAATTATTCGGATTAACCGGCGGAATCCTCAGGGTTCCTTTGCTTGCATTATCCTTTTCCTGGGGATTTTTTCTGGGACGGGCATGATCTTTCTGATTCTTTTTATCCTTGTCTCTATCCTTATCCTTATCTCTATCCTTGTCTCTACTCCTGTCCTTGTTACGCTCACTTGAAGGAGCAATTACAGAGGCAAAATACTGCGGGTAGAATCTCAGAAGAACAATTTTAATAACACCGGCAATCGGCACGGCAATCAAAAAGCCGATAAAACCGCCGAGCTTACCGCCGGAAAGAACGGCAAACATTGTAAACAGCGGATGAAGGCCAATACTGTCTCCCACTACCTTGGGTGTTACAAAATTATCAAAAACCTGATTGAGAACTGCAAGGACAACAACCATTACAAGAGCTGCCAGCAACGGAGAATGTGCCGCAGATGCAAAACATAAAATAGCGCCGGCCAAAAAGCTTACAAAAGCTCCGATATAAGGAATGGCGCAGGTAATACCTGTCAGACAGCCGATAAAAAGAGCATATTTTGTTCCGAAAATAAACCCCACTATCTGAGCGGCAACGGTCACGGCTACCGCCACCAGCAGCATAACCGTAAACTGTCCTTTGAGATAATTCTCAAGCATTGTGTTTATTTCACCAAAAAGACTAAAAATCTCCTTACTGTACGGAGTTTTTTCAATAATGAAAACAACTCTTTTCTTAAGAGAGTCGGCGGCAAACAAAAAATACAACGTCAAAATAGGAATAAATATCAGATTAAAAAGATGTGAAACAAAATATATTGCTCTTGATGAGAAATCGCTGGCAACAGAAAAAATAAACGACATGATTTCATTCTGTTTCTCGGCCACAAAAGACAATATCTTATCTTTACCGCCAAGATATTTTACAAGATCAGGATATTTTTCCGACAAACCGGAAATCATATAGTTAATATGCATCCTGATCCTGGCATCTCCGTCCAACGGTTCCACAACCGGCGCTGATGAAGCAACTCCTTTGCGGTGGATATCTTTGATATACACCGTGACGCCTTTATTTATCTGTTCCACCTGTTTGATAAGAGGCGGCAGCAAAAACGTAACAGCCAGAAAAAGAGCCAGACAGCATATCAATACGGATACTAGTATTGATATATTACGTGACAAACCCTTTTTCTCAAGGTTAACAACGATAATATTAAGCAGATATGCAAAAATAAAGCTTATGACAAAAAGCGACGTAATATCGGAAACATAATACAAAAAAAAGAGCAGTGCCGCAACAAGAACCCATGAAAACCAGACCGGTAATTTCATTTTAGCAGATGACGAATTCAACATTTTTAAAACCTAACAACCTATACATAAAATATTAACTGCCCCTGAAGCCATTCCAAGGGTGATTATATATTATAATTTCTTTCAGAATATAAGTCAAATAAAACGTTTATTCAGAACAACAGGCAAAAACGCATTTGCCTGTTGTTCTACAAATATCCCATTAAGGCAGTTTGTAATAAACCATGCTTTTTTCCTTAAGAACGATTAGCATATCCTCAGCAAAAGCGACCGGATAAGGTTTGCCAAATGTTATTGCTTTTGCCATTTTCCCACTGCTTCCTAGAAAGACGGAGAACTCTGAGCCTTTCTTCGCATAAAGGCCAATCTTGCCGTTTTTGAATATTTTGCCGACCAATGGAATATATTCATTATCGGCAACGACTGTTTTAGTATCATCCTCCAGTAAATAGGTGACGGCTTTGTTTTTTGTATCTATTGTATACAATATTTTAGAGAAATCCATATCCAAAGGCAATATTCTTCCTGCGGACTCATCTATTTGCTTCAGCGGCAATTCCGGTTGAGACAGGAAAAAATAGTTTCTAAACCCCGGCTGATGATAATTTGAACGGCTTTTTATCACCCCGGCAACCGCCCGGCTGTTATCTGAAAATCTTAAAGTATCAATCAGGAAAGGTATTTTCTTATTTTCTTTTTTTCCTATATATTTATCCACCGCTTCTTTTCTGAATTTATCCAAAGACATAATCTCCGACATTTTAAAAGGCTTAACGCTAAAAGCCATGGCAATTACTTCGGTGACATAATGCTCCTTGTCCCAGAGGTCCATAAAAGCCTGCGCTCTGTCATCAGATATAAAAATCGGATATGACTGAGGCGATATAGCAAGACCTTTTTCACCCTTGCCGGGATTTTTAAAAACCTGTTGCCATTTTTTTGTTTTTGTATCCAGCAGCCAAAGAGCGGCAGGAAATTTTGAATAAGCAAACGCAAAGCTTGCTTTTGCAGAAATACTGAACTGATTGTAATCTACAAAAGGACACTCCCCGGACAAAGTTATTTTTTTAACGGACGGATTGTAAAGATGCCAACTAAGTTTTTTGGTAGTTTTATGTCTGGTTATAAAAAAAACATCCCTGCTTTCCGCAGCTATTGAAGTCCCGGAAACAGGAGATGCAAGCGGCTGCTTTGCCGCCTGCTCCAACTGAGAAAAATCAAACTGAATATAGGGATTAAGCGGGGCACATTCGCCAACAGACAACAGGAACAGAAAAAAGCATATCGTCAACATCGCGGATATAATATATTTCATAAAAAAGTCCTCCAATTTGTTTTCACAAAAAAATAGGGGAAAGATTTCTCTCTCCCCCATCCAAATTAATTAATCAAAATTAATTTCTGAACTTTCTTGTTTCGGAAACGCAGGGCCACCAGTCCCATGCAGTATTGACAGAACCGTCAGCTTTTTTGTAAGCACTTACATAGTTGCTGTGGTTTGTTGAGACAGCAGTTATCTGATAGTCGTCCAGGCTGCTGAGCTCATTGCTCTGGCATACGCCGTCACTGTTGATGTCTCTCCAAATGGCCAGTCCTTCAAGTTCGCCGCCTTCTACCCAGCCGTTTTTATCCTTATCACACACGAGGGAAAGTTTTTCATAACCGTCTTTGTAGCCGCCTGCTGTTCCGAAAAGCTGGAGTGCGGATTCCACTTTACCGTTTTCAGGCATTACAAGCAGACCGTCATTAGCATTGCCGACCATCCATTCAGTATAATCTTCCTGACCGTCTCCGGTGATATCAAAGAATTTTGCATACTGGCCAAAGAATTTAGGAGCATGTTTTGTCCAAACTCCGAAAGCGGTGTCAATGGCTCTGTTTGAATCAAGGTCAAGAACTATCGGAGATACATCATAACCTTTCCAGATTATCTCATAAGTGGTATTTTTGACTGTCACATAAGGTTGGGACTCAGTTACGGCTTTCAATTCACCGTCAACGTAGGAGTAAGACGTTTTTGTATCAACCCACTGATCTATTATCTCGGAAGTATTCTGGAATGGGCTGGGGTTATTCTTAAGCCACTGCTCAAGAGCAGCCATACTTCCCAAGCCTGCAGCCGAGTATCCGACGTAAGTTTTACCGGTAAGGTCAATAAAATACACTGTGCCGCTTGCCAGGCCGGTTACGGTTTTCAGCCATGCAATTTCATCCTTGCTCATAGGAGCTGACGAAATAGAGTTGTCCCAGTCATTGCTGTAAGCATTTCCAAGAGCCGCTTTGGCATATTCAACAATAACTCTGTGTTGATCATTGATAGATGTTACCTTAGCGTCTTTTACAACATTCGACGAAGTTGTTTTCACCGCGGTGCCGGCAAAAGCACTGCCGCATAGAAGTATGGATAATGCCACTCCCCAGGTTAGTATTTTTTTCATTATAAAACCCCTCCTTAGAAAATAAAATATTGTGTTTACCCCTGGTTTTCATCCTGACTTGATTATATCATCAATGATAAAGGAATTTATTTACAAAATGTTAATAAATTATATATAAATTGTTACAAGATTATTACATTATTGTCTTTATTTAGGAGGGTATTTCCGAGGCTTATATCCAAACAGTTATTAGCTTTACAAAGCCTATAATTTTACAAAGAAGAAACAAACGCCGTAATTAAAACCTACTTGGCAACTTCAAATCCGGTAAACACCAGTTCCGTACAGGCTTTCTCATTATTTCTGTAAAAAACAATCGTCGAAGCCGATTTAAGTCCTTTTCCCGGATATACAGTCATGGAAGGATTATCGGAAACTATAATTTTACGGCTGCCCTCAACACTGATATCTTTGATAAACAGCGGTCTGCGTTTATAAAACTCCACTATTTCATCAACAGTATTTTTTGACTCAAAGTCAGCGCGGCTGATATAGCCGGTTCTGCCGTCGGGAATAGTGGAAACACATCTATAGGCAGAGATTTGTATTGACGAGGGATAGAAAGGCAGGGAAAAATCCTTCTGACCGGCTTTATGAGAAATAACCGGAGAAGAAACCTTCAAATTAGGCTCATCAATTGTAACTTTTCCCGGAGCGTCGACAACGGCATGCTCATTACATCCGGTTAGCAACAGAAGCAGAATGAGAATAATTTTTTTCATAATCAGGGGGTCATAATACCGGCGATAGCCGCTGTCTGATAACAGGCAAGAAGCCCGGCGATCAAAGCATAGACACCAAGTCTGGCAACATCCTGCTTTCTTGAAGGGGCAAGGCTTCCGATACCTGCAATCTGAATGGCAATTGAAGATAAATTTGCAAAACCGCAAATGGCATAAATCAAAATTATTGACGTTCTGGGAGAAAGTGCTTTTGAGGCATCCCCCATCATTACCGATAAGTCACTGTAGGCGACAAACTCGTTAAGAACAATATGCTTTGCCAGAATATTTCCGGCAAATGTGCAGTCCTGCGCCGGGATGCCCAAGATCCAGGCTACCGGGTAAAATAATGTGCCGAATACAGTTTCAAAATTCAGAACAATCGAGGTGTTGAATAAATAATTGATCACTCCGCCGAGAACGCCCAAACCACCGTTTAAAAGAGCAATAAGAGCGACAAAGGCAATCAGCATTCCTCCGACATTAATAGCCAGGTGCAAACCGGTAAAAGCACCGTTTGCCGCGGCGTCGATAACATTGGCGTCGGACTTCTCGACCTCAACTTTAACAGTTCCCATTGTCTCCGGAGACTCCGTTTCCGGCATAATGATCTTGGCCATCATCAGCGAGGCCGGGCAGGACATTAAACAGGCAGCTAGCAGATGACCGGCCGATGTGGGTAAATGCTGCGAGAGCATTCCCGCATAAGCGGCAAAAACACCGGCCGAAATAGTCGCAAAACCGGCCGTCATAACGGCCATCAACTCGGATTTTGTAAGTTTTTCCAGATAAGGCTTAATCATCAGCGGAGCCTCTGTCTGTCCCATAAACACGTTCGCCGAAGCGCACAACGTCTCCGCGCCGCTGGTCCCCATAAGCTTGACAAATATCTTCGCCATAAACTGGACTATTTTCTGCATTATTCCGTAATAATATAAAATCTGCATCAAAGCCGATAAAAATATGATCGTCGGCAATATCTGAAAAGCAAAAATAAAACCGAAACTCTGTTTATCGGTAACAAGTTTGCCGAAAACAAAAGCCGCTCCTTCAGATGAAAAATTGAGAACGGAAGCGACAAAAGTATTTATCCACAGAAAAAATGCCTTGCCGGGCTCGGTGCATAAAACTATCAACGCAAAAACAACCTGAAAAAGCATTGAGAAAGCAACCATTTTCCAGGAAACTTTTTTCTTGTTGGTAGAGAGCGCAAATGCAATTAATATTGTCAAAATAAGTCCGATAAAACTGATAAAGCGCTCCATAAAACCTCCAAAAAATAAATTATATTGAAAAAATACAAATTAATTGCGGCTCACTACAGCCCGTCTAAAAGCATATAAATTAATTAGAGTTAAAGAAATGATTTCCTGCCGCAAAGCATTAAGCAGAAGCAAATTTGCAATAAAAAACAGCTTCCGATGATTTTTTATTTCGTCATTGAAAGCCGTCAATATAAAATTTTATTTTATAAGCCTTTTATTGAAGAATCAAATCCTTGCCTCCTGAACATAAATTCTGCCGGAAACACAGTCCCGCCTGACGACAACATTATGCAGCAAAAGCATTTTTATAAAATCGGGGTTTCGTGCAAAGGCCGCATTTTTAAGATTGTAAAAGCCGCGTTCTTTTTCGAGAAATTCAGCCTTAACATCTTCCCAGGGAGTTTTTGCATATTTAATATAAGAATCTCCGGCCTTTGCGCCTTTCATTGCCGAATAAATTTTATCGGAAACTCCAAAGGTCTTATTATAATTTTTCACCATATAATCGGTATATTCTTTTAATGAAGGAACCAGTTTTAAAGAGTCTTTGCACATAAAAGCCCAATCAGTATTTTCACATACAATATCCATAGTCTCTTTGGTTGCAGTATTTTGCAGCTTTATAAGCACAAATGCTCCGCTGGTTGAAAATTCGTCAAATCTGCGTTTTAAAATACTTTCGTCCATTTTTCCCGCTCCGATTTTATTATTTGCGGCAAACGAAGGCATGCCGGCAAGAATAAGTAATAAACATAAAAATAATATTTTTTTTATATTCATAAAATAATATCTACTTTCCTCCGAGCAATCCTCCCAATATCCCTCCAACTGCCGGCATCGGCGGGTCTTGATGATACCTGTAACGTTTATCCAAACCTAAACTTTCTCTCAAACCGTTTTCCGTCAGTTCATAAGGATTATCAAATTTAGGTTGAGCCTCAACACCCCAGGAAATAGGCAGACCTACGGCCTGAAGCTCAGCTCCCTTTTCTGTAAATACACTCCCGTCTCTTGTATCTTTTGAGTAAGTAGGGGGAGCCCCCGTGGGCACCATCATCGGGCCAAAACCAGGCATAAAAATGGGGTTGCCATCCTCATCAACGGCTAACTTCTGAGTAGGAGGATACATGGTACCGGTGGCGTTATTATAAGCGTGGGACATCTCATGGAACAATACGCCTAAAGGCGGATAATCATCTTTAGATGTCGCAAGCTGGTATTTATCGCTTTCGGAAGATTTATAGCTAAACGAAGGATTATACTCTATTGTTGTCCCCGTTCCTTCACCAGATTTATTATTAATAAAATCATAATACCCCTTTTCAGGATCATCAGGTGTGGCACTGCCATTGAGCTCATCATTAGGCATAGGATTTATTCTAACGGATTTTCCGGTTTTTTCCAATTCTTCAAGCATTTTTTGCCCGTTAGGCAATGCCCGCAATGTTTCAAAATCAGATTGTACTCTTGCCTTAAACGTCTCGTCGCCTCCGATTTGCAGATTTTTAGGAAGCTCTGAAGATTTAGAACTGTTTACATAGGTTTTCTCTCCGGCTTCAACTCCTCCGATAGTCATATCGTCTATAAAAGCATCTTTACCGTCTCCGCCAATCAGTTTATCGGTTCCTTTACCGCCGGCAAGAATATCGTTATCAGCGCCGCCGTCAATAACATCATCGCCGTCCCCACCGTCAAGATAGTCCTTTCCGGCACCGCCGGTTAACTTGTCGCTGCCGCCAAGACCGTAGAGAACATCGTTACCGTCTCCTCCGTCCAGAATGTCGGCACCACTGCCGCCCTGAAGATAATCGTTACCCTCTCCGCCCAAAACTTTTAAACCATGTTTTACGGAAGCGTCAGCAATAAAAGTATCATCACCCTTGCCTAAATCAAAAAGTAACCTTTCCGCATCTGCTTTTGAGTATTTGGTTTCTTTTCCGTTCAAATTAACGGTTAAACTTCCGTCTTCCCCCTGACTTACTCTAACATTATCATTACCATCAGTACCTTTTACCCTGATTTGATTTTTCAGCTTATCCTCGAGCTTCTCGCCGATATCCATTAGCCCGTCTTTTGCTTTTTCACTTAAATCTTTCAAGCCGTCTGCCGCCTTATCAAAAAGCGTTTTTTCTTTATTATCTTCCGTTTTTTTGTCTTCGGAACCAGTCATTTTCAATTCATTATTTTTATTCGATGACTCCGATTCTTCTTCACCGCTTAAATAATTTTTAAGCGCCCCTAAATTCAGAGAACTTCCGCCGTCATCATCCTCATCGGAAAAATTTACATTATCGTTTTCCAGGCTTTCATCTGCGGACGAAGGATCAAAATTTGCCTGTATTGCGGCATTGTTTACTCCGGCGGAAGAAAGTTTTTCCGCCGTTTTAGCAGAAGTGGAAGCAGTTTGATTTTTTTCACGGTCCTTTGCCTGATTTACCGATGTACCGACAATATTGCTTAAACCCAAGTTTATTGCACTCATAAATTCCTCCGGCAAAAAAATTAAATTACACAATACTTCACTATTATCAATAGTAACATTTTTAATATATGGAATAAACGTAAATAATGTTACAAATATTAATTTTTACATACTGATTGTAAATATTTAATCGGCCGATGAATTACCTGCCGTAACATGACGATATTTTCCTGCATTTTCTGTCTGAACCGGTTTTGAGAGAAACAATTTAACAATCTTTTTAACAATATAAACTTCAATGTTAATATAGTTAACATTTTCTTTATCAACTATTGATTCTGTAATATTTTATAATTATTTTGAAAGTCCATAAAAATAAAAACTCAGGAGGGGTCATTTTATGAGTACAATAAACACAAGCACGAGCAGTGCCGCCAATACCGCATCTGCGTCGGCAAATAACCAAAACAATAAAACAAATGAGGGTTCTTCCTCTTCAAAAACAGCTGCAGCAAAAAACTCTGATTCAAAATCACCCTCCTCGGCAAACGAAACATTTAAAACAGACAATGTCAATATTTCCGGAGATGAAGATGACAATGAAAGCGGTAGTTCATTAAATTTAAATGCATTCAAAGATAACTTTACAGAAAACAATGAAAAATCACAGAAATCAGGCAATGAGCAAAAAGCTTCCGACAATCAAAACAACATAAAAAAAGGAGAAGGAAACGATAAAATAAGCGGTTCCGAAGATAAAAATAAAATCAGTGAAAGCAGCACCGGCGAAAAAGCGGAAATCGGCAAAATCGGCGAGGAAGTAAAAGAAAAGCTTGAGCCGATAGTCCTTAAGGGAACCGGCAAAGACGACAACGTAAAAGTAAGCCAGACCGAGGACGGCAACCTCATCGTTAATATAAACGGTGAGGATAAAACATATACCCAGGAAGAAGCCGAAAGATTGATTATTGATCTGGGAAAGGGCAACAACAACTTATCAGCGGATGAAAGCGTAACCTACGGTTTAAACATCAAAGCCGGCGACGGAAATAACAATATTCAAACAGGCAAAGGCAATGATAAGATTACTTTGGGCAATGGCAACAATAATATTTCCGCCGGGGATGGTTCCAATGATATAACTGCGGGAAACGGCAATAACAACGTATCAACCGAATTTAAAAAATCAACGTCCGGCGGAAGCGGAGGTCTTGCCGGAGGGCTGTTAAGCGGCTTTTTCGGAACACCTCAGGAGACCAACAACATAAAATTAGGAAATGGAAATAATATTGTTAACGGCGGGGACAACATAGATAATATCTCGGCAGGAAACGGCAACAACAATTTATCCGGAGGCAAAGGCAATGACAATATCACCGCAGGAAACGGCAATAACACAATAGACGGCGGAGACGGGAACGATATCATAACTGCCGGCAACGGGAATAACACGATTAACGGCGGCAAAGACAACGATACCATCACTGCAGGTAACGGAAACAATAAAATAAAAGGCGGAGACGGAAACGACACAATCACTGCCGGCAAAGGCAAAAACGAAATATACGGCGAAGGCGGAGATGATACCATCACTGCAGGCGGAAAATTGAGCTGGATCGACAAACTGCTTGGCAAAAGCAGTGACAATATTATTGACGGCGGAGACGGGAATGACATTATCGTTGCTAAAGGAAACGGCAACAATATTCTGTCAGGCGGCAAAGGCAATGATTATATCCAGGGAGGATTGGGTAACGATATTCTCAGCGGAGGAGACGGAGATGATGTTATATACGGTCTTGACGGCAATGATATTATTGATGGCGGAGACGGAAAAGATTATATTGACGGAGGCAAAGGCAACGACATTATCAGCGGCGGCGCAGGGAATGACATTTTAGTCGGAGGCAAGGGCAATGATATTATCAGCGGAGGAGACGGAGATGATACCCTTATTGACGACAAGCCTATTATGGGAGCTGAAACCGGAGATAAAACCTATATAAGCAACCCCAACACTGCCATTCCGGCAAATATAAAAATAAACGGGGATGAAGAATTCAAAGCAAGAGTGGAGTCCGATTTGGAAGCCTTAAGGGCTCTTCCTTCCGGTCAAAAAATGCTCGAAGAACTTGAAAAAACAGGAAAAGCAATAAAAATTGAAGCTTTACCTTTAAATGAAAAAAATGGATACGCCGCTCCTGATGACTGGAGTAAATGCAATCTAAAATCTGATGGAACAAAAAATGACGGCAGTGATGTTACCATTAGGTATAATCCTTCATTTGTTAATGCCGGCAATACTTCCAAAGACGCGGCGCCGCCTATGGTTGTATTGTTCCATGAGATGTCTCATGCATACAATGAAGCGACAGGAACAATGATTCCTTATGATTGGAAAACAGAAGCAAAAGACAGTAACGGCAATAATTATTTTGAGGATGGCAGAGAACATCAGGCCGTAGGGCTGCCTATCAATAACGATTTAACCGAAATTGCCGCAAAAGGTTTCGACGGACATACTCTAAACAGTGAACGCTACAATCCGACAAATCCCAACATTATAAACACCGATGGTTCAATTAATCTAAATAATGAAGGGTTGTCTGAAAATGATATGAGAAAAGATTTGGGACTTGAGCCAAGAAACAGTTATCGGT
Source organism: Candidatus Xenobia bacterium (assembly GCA_031551355.1). Taxonomy (GTDB): domain Bacteria; phylum Vulcanimicrobiota; class CADAWZ01; order CADAWZ01; family CADAWZ01; genus JAVBNT01. The sequence goes on from JAVBNT010000002.1 coordinate 143,530, forward strand.
AAAAATACAGAAATCTATAACAGGGGATGCTTTATGAAATTTAAAATTGTTATAATGATATTGGCGTTTATTTCGTTATTGTTTTCACCGGGGATTTCTGCTCCGTCAAATGATAAAAAAGTAAAAAAAAATGTTCCGGGAGCCAATAATAAAGTGACAAATGACAATTTACTCCGAATGAAATTTGATGACTATTTTGATCAGACCCCGGCATTCATTCTGGTAAAACTCAAAAACATCGATACAAAGGAACATATGGATATAGTATGCACCAATAACGAATGGCGGTATTATTGCATAAACTATCTGAAACTGGCTAAAAATAAAACCGACTACATTGAATATATGGTAAAATATTATGATAAGATTTTTGAAACGCCTTCCAAACTTTACGGTCGTTTGATGGAATACAAAGCAGACGACACCTATACTGCCAAATACAAAACAAAAGAAGCTCTCGAAAAAGCGATCAATTCCGGTGAATTAAAAGGTATAACCGCCGGAAATATTGCAAAAAACAAGGCTTTGTTAAAATTGTTGCTCAAATTTACTCCGATAATCAGGCAAAATTCTGATGGAACCGTATTTGAGGATGCCGTTCCTGCAGGGTATAAAAATAAACCAGGGCAAAATTCTATTCCTCAAATAACCGCAAAAACATTAAAGGAAAGATTCTCCGATTTCTCAACAAGCCCCGTTTTCGTGCTCATAAAAATAAAAAATGCCGCAACAAAAGAAGAAACTGAAATAACCTGCGTAAATGAAACCTGGGCCAGAATATGTGTAGAGAAGCTAAAACTTGTAAACCATAAAGGTTATACCGATTATATGGTCAAAAATTATAATAAAACTTTCGAGGTAGATCCGAAAACCTATGAAAGTCTAAAAGATTCAACAAACCCGGCACTGATAGAGCCTCTAAAACAGGACAGAATAATAAGAATAAACTGCCTTGACGGAACAATAATGTATTAATAACAAAAACGGAGCTTAAATATGGATGAAAGTATTTTAAAACGCAGATTCGGGGAATTCTCTACCAGCGGCAGCTTTGTGCTGATAAAGCTGCAAAACGCTGAAACCATGGAAACCATGGACATTATTTGTGAAAATATGTCCTGGGCATTTATATGCAAGGACGATTTAAAACTCATTTTAGAAAGCAAAGAATATACCGATTATATGGTCAAAAATTATAATAAAACTTTTGCGGTCGGCAATGAAATTTATTTAAAGCTTAAAGGCGCACAGGCCGGCGATACCTATATGGAGTATTCACAGGTTCCCTGGCAAAGCGTCAAAGCTGAGTTCCTTGAAAAAGAGCGCGGTTTTTATAACATAAAAGACAGAAACATTGAAAGAAATGCCGATTTCATAAAAATGCTGCTGCATCATAATGTAGTAGTAAGACACGATTGCTACGATGGTTCCGTATACGTCCAGGAATAAAGGAAAAAATCCTATGAACCACGCGTGCGGCGCTCGCGATTGATGGAATAAAAAACGAGATAAGGCGAAAGCCAATTCTCGTTTTTTGTTAGGAACATCCTTGATCTGGCGCCACAGATTCACCGATTTCCCTTCAAATTTGTCTAAATTGGTGGAGATGCTAAGACAAATACAAGTGCCACGAATGAGGCGTAGGTTTCTACGCCGGAGTGAGGGCATATTCCGACCTCTAATATCCTTACCGGATCAAATTAGTTCAAAGCAAGGTGATACAACGACGGGCGACTGCGCCTTGAGCTAAGCGTAGATCTGCTACGTGTGCGAGAGGTGACAGTCGGTCCGTAAGCGTCAAACCAAAGACACATTGAATAGTTATGCGAATTCTCCTAAAATTGGATAGTAAGTAGGTTTGGCATTTCTGTTGCTTTTCGACTTTCCTTACAGATATTCTGTCGGCGGCAAATCCCGATGCCGCCTTCTT
>JAVBNT010000049.1:0-35423 GCA_031551355.1 Candidatus Xenobia bacterium
ATTGCGAGCCACAGGCGTGGCAATCCAGGAGAGCTATTTATATTTTGCTGGATTACCACGTCGCTTTCAGCTCCTCGTAATGACAATGAACGGATTGCGCAGTATTGCCTGAAACGACGATTATTTTTTCCGGTTACTATAGTAATGGAACATTACATTTTTTTGCTGCCACTATACAAACAGGCATAAAAATACCGGCTAATAATTTTGCCGGCAACAAACTCAAAACGGTCCCTTATCTTATCCTAAAAGTTCTTTCTGCTGTCCAAAAGCAGCGTCACCGGCCCTTCATTACACAGCGATACCCTCATCATCGCCTGAAAAACTCCGGCTTCAACACGGATACCCATAGCGGCAATTTTATCCATAAAATAAAAATAAAGCTCTTTGGCTGTCTCCGGCGGCGCGGCCGAGGCAAAACTCGGACGGCGGCCTTTGCGGCAGTCTCCGGACAGCGTAAACTGGGACACCACCAGCACGGATCTGGATGCGCAGTCCATTAGCGAACAGTTCATCTTGTCCTGCTCATCCTTAAAAACCCGCAGATTGGCAATCTTATCGGCAAGATAATCGGCGTCCTGCTGCGTATCACCTGTTTCCACACCTAGCAGCACGAGAAACCCCTCCTCTATTTTACCTGTAATTTCACCGTCAACCTCTACGGAAGCGGACGAAACCCTCTGAACAACAGCTCTCATAAAACACTCCTAATATAGCAATATCCCAATGTCATTAAGTTAAGAGAAAATGGTTTCTCACAGAGAAGAGGAGAACACAGAGAGGTTTAACTGGCATTTATCTCCGTGGCCTCTGTGAGAGAGCCAAAGATGTCAAAATCGGCGATGAAAAGACTAATTTAATGACAGTGAGCAATATCCATCCCAATATAACATAATAAAAGCGTGACAGTTAAGTCCTGTCACGCCAGCAGCATAATTCGTAAATTAACCCTACAAAATAGCCATATCGTCGCACGATGAAGCGCGGGAAGCGGCAAGAACGCCATTTACACGCGAAATCCTCCGCAAAACGTCGTTAAGCTGAGCCCTGTCAACAACATCAATACTGATAGACACAATCGCCTTACTTTTCTTAACTCTTGCACTGCAGGAGGTCGCAGGAATCCTGAACTCATTAACAACACTCATTAATTCGGCAAGAAGCCCTCTTCTATCCCATGCTTCAACTTCAAGCTCTACAGGGTAACGCCTGTCGTCATTTTTACCTTCCCACCAGACTTCCGTAATTCTGTCTTCCTGTATATTAGGGCAGTTGCGCCTGTGAACCGATACGCCGGTGCCGAATTTCCAGTGTCCGACAATATCATCGCCGGGAACCGGGTTACAGCACTTGGCAAAAACAACAAGAATATTATCAACGCCTTTAACTCTGACGCCCTTACTCAGTTTTTCTTTTTTGGAAGAAACCCGCCTCGGAGCAATCAGAACCTCGTCAACTTCCTTCGGCATCTCATCCTTTATTCTGGTCAAAAGTTGTGTTATAGAGGTTTCTCCATACCCCAGAGAAGCAATCAAATCATCAACCGATGTAAAATTAAGTTTAGAAGCAATCTTTTCAAAAATCTCCGTTTCGGCCAGAACTTTTTCCATTCTCTGGCGCTTGAGTTCTTTTTCCAGAATTTCTCTTCCCCGGAGAATATTCTCTTCACGGCGTTCTTTTTTGAACCATTGACGTATCTTCACCTTAGTGTGATTGCTGCGGCAGATGTTAAGCCAGTCAAGGCTTGGAGTCGCATGTTTAGAGGTGATTATTTCCACCCTGTCGCCGTTTTGAAGACGGTATTCAAGCGGAACAATCCTCGCATTAACCTTGGCGCCGACACACTGATGACCGACATGTGTATGTATTCTGTAGGCAAAATCTATCGGCGTCGAGCCGGCAGGCAAATCAATGGCATCGCCCCTCGGCGTATAAACAAAGACTTCCGACTCATTAAGATCAAGCCTGAGGTTTTCAATATAATCGCGTGCATCCTTGGAATCATTCTGCCAATCGACAATACGCCTTACCCACGGGTAATCTTCCTGGGCAGCCGAATGTTCCTTGTTTTCCCTGTTTTCCTTATAAGCCCAATGGGCGGCAAGACCATATTCATTCACATGGTGCATCTCAAACGTTCTGATCTGAATTTCAAGCGGCTCCTCACCGGGTCCGTAAATTGTAGTGTGGAGCGATCTGTAACTGTTGGACTTCGGACGGGCAATATAATCTTTTATACGACCCTTCATAGGGATCCACAGTCTATGAACAGCCCCAAGGACCTTATAACAGTCCTCAACGTTATTAACAATTACTCTGATCGCAAAAAGATCGTATATTTCCGAAAACTCCTTGCCTCTCTGAGTAATTTTCTGATAGGTACTGTACAGGTGTTTACGCCTTCCGGAAATTTTTGCCTCAACGCCGTGTTCCTTGAGCTCTCTTTCAATAATAACAATTGCATCCTGAATAATTTTTTCCTTATCAGCCATTCTGGCATCAACAAGGTTTTTCAGTTTGTTATATTCCTCAGGCTCCAGATATGAAAAAGAAAGATCCTCGAGTTCCCACTTGAGTTTCCACATACCAAGTCTGGAGGCGATAGCGGCAAAGATATCAAGAGTCTCCCTGGCAATTTGAATCTGTTTTTCCCGCGGCATAAAAGCAAGCGTACGCATGTTATGCAGACGGTCGGCAAGCTTTATAAGAATTACCCGTATGTCCTTGGCCATCGCAAGAAAAATTTTTCTCAGATTCTCAGCCTGCCTGTCGGCCCTTGATTTAAGCGCAGAGGTGAAATGGTGTTCTTTGGATGTGAATGCCGTCAGCTTCGTAACCCCGTCCACAAGCATAGCAACTTCTGGAGAAAACTTTGATTCAATTTCCTCAAGGCTGGCGGAAGTATCTTCAACCACGTCATGAAGCAAAGCAGCGGCAATAGCATGTTCATCAAGATGCATGGCCGCAAGAATAAGTGCCACATTAAACGGATGCATTATATAGGGCTCACCGGAGATGCGTTTCTGGCCCTCATGAAGACGGGATGCAAAATCAAAAGCATTCCTTATGATCTCCAAGTCGGCATCGGGACGCCGCTCTTTAACAAGGGTCAGTAATTCCTCAATATTAACTTCGGTAGTCATAACGCCTCCAAACCCATTCAACAACTAAAATACACATCAAAACTGCAGCTATATTATAGCATACGGGACAAAAAAATTAAGCCAAAAACGCATCGGCTTATTTATAAAAAGCCTGCAATAATCAAAACAAAGTTATAACAGTAATTATTTTATCATACAATACAAAATAAGTCACTTTGGCTCAAATCAAAGATAATATTTCCAGTTTCAGCTGATCAAAACTATTATTGTACAGTTGCTCAAAAATCTCAAACGATTTCCTCTGCAAACTGAACGACTCAAACAGCTTGGAAGCAATAAGACTTTTGTCGGTTACCGTATCATAAGATTTAAGCATAAAACGGCCGCCGTCATTGATAACTATTCGCAGTTCATTTAAGATTTTAAGGGCTATTTCCGCGGTAACCGGCTTGATCGTGTCATCACCAATCATACTTACTAATTCTGATGCCGAAACACAGTTTCCGGATTCAAAAAACTTGCGAATCTTCTCAAGTCTGCCGACTGTCGGCTGAGCAACTTTCTGAAGCGAATTTTCCAGAGACAAATCTTCTTTTGTAAAAAGAAAATGAATTTTTCTGGCCTCCTTATAAAAAGAGGAAGAAAAATGATTGAGCGACGGAGGAGGATAAAAAAGTATGATATCGTCACAGCACATCAGGGAATCTACGTCCTTAAAAAAAGATATAACCGGTGCCCTTGGTGCCGAAATCTCCTCAAATTCAGCTCCGTCAAGGATAAACTCAAGCTTTTTTTTCTGCTGAGGAGTTCTTACCAAAATCGCTGTACTGTCCGAGGAGGAAATTACGTCGCGTATATAAGAAATCCTGTTACACGTATTTCTGGCATCCAAAATAAACGGCTGCGGAAACTGTGAATTTTCCTGGGCGGAAAAGTTATCGGCAGCAGGTTCAGGAATCAAAATAGATTCTATAACCAGTGAAACGAATGAACGTCCGTTGTATATTTCAACAACCGGCGCGGCGATTATATCATACAAAAGCTCATTAATATTCAAGCGATCCAAAACCGTGCCTTTGCGGAAATAAATGCCTTTAAGCTCAACCCCGTCCTGAACCATTTTCAAACGGAGATGATTCTGTTTTCCTACAACCGACGCATCTGCTATTTTTACAGCTCGGAAAAACAGCAGCGGCTGTCCGTTTCCTTCTCCATAGGGAGCAGACATCGCAAGCTGCGAAACATTTTTCAAATCAAGCATGGAGAAAGAAGATTCAAAATCGAAGTCCCGCTTCTTCTCAAGCTCCTGATGCTGCGGTAAAATATGGCGGATACGTTCCTTTAAAAGCGGAATATTTTCCTTTTTAATACTGAATCCGCCGGCACAAACATGCCCGCCAAAATCCTCAAAAAGCTCTTTATGCGATTCGAGTATCGCATAGATATTATACCCGTCGGTTCCTCTTGCCGAACCTCTGCCCAACTGACCGCAAACAGATATTATAAATACCGGCATCGAAAAAAAATCCGACAGCTTTGCGGCCGTAATCCCGATCACTCCCGGATGCCAGTCATCGCCGTCAATAACGGCTATTTTGGCATCGGAAAACCCCGGTTCATCCTGAAGGCGGAAAATTATCTCACGCCTTATTTTTTCCTCTATTTTCTGACGCTGCTTGTTTAAATCAAGAAGTTTTGACAGCAGTTGCTCAGCGGCCTCCGGGTCTTTTTCAAGCAAAAGCTCCACCGCCATTGCCGCATGTCCTATACGTCCGGCAGCATTGATTTTGGGAGCGATAAAAAAACCTAAATTTCTGGCATCAAGCGGAAGACGGCAGCTTTTATCGGCAAGCAGATCAAGACCAATCCAATAATGCTCACACAGTTCAAATTTTTTTAGACCTTCAGAGACAAAAACCCGATTCTCAGACAATAAAGGCATAACGTCGGCAACAGTTCCTATGGCTACGAGAGGTAGGTATTTATCAGGGAACGGCATTGCAAGTTTTTCACAAACAGCCTGCAAAAACTTAAAAACAACACCCACTCCGGCCAAATCCTTGAAAGGATAGTTACATTCCGGCTGATGGGGGTTGACGATAGCGTTTGCCGGCGGCAGAAGCTCCGGAGCCTCATGGTGATCAAGCACGATCACAGTGACGCCTTTTTCAACAAGATGCAAAATCTCATCATAATGGCTAATACCGCAGTCGACCGTAATGACGAGAGAGATACCATCGTCAACAGCAGATAATACGGAAGCTTCGGACAGGCCGTATCCTTCATCCACACGGTGAGGAATATAGAAATCCGCCTCAAGGCCGAGTTCCCGCAAAAAATGCACGAGAATTACAGTGGACGTAACGCCATCGGCATCATAATCGCCAAAAACACGAATCCTTGATTTACAGCTGAAAACATCGAAAAAAACATCAACGGCATCCTTCATACCCTTAAGCAAAAAAGGCGGATACAACTTATCAGGTGTGGGGGAAAGGTAGGATTCGGCAACATCCGCTTCAATAGAGCGAACCGTCAAAAGAGATGCAAGCGGCTCCCCGATGCCGAAACGGTTCATAAATCCCAAAATTTTTCCCGCATCAAGGCCGGAAAGATTAAGCAAGGAATGTTCCTTTAACTGCATTGACATAACGACATCTATTTTCCGGCGGCAAACGCCTGAACAATTGAATTAAAATTATACAACATTACTTTCTGCAAAGAATCGGGAAGCATTTCCCTGCCCCGCAGTCTCTCTAAAAAGCAGAATCTGAGTGCCGGATATTTTTTACACAGGGAGATATTGTCTTCTTTTGAAGATGAAACAATAAACACCACCAGTCCTGCATTTTTACTGTCGGCAGCAAGTGCCGATAACGAAGCGTCCCGGTCTGAAGAAGATATTCTCGAAGTAATACATAATCCGAAATCCCTTGCAAGGTAGTCGAACAGATACCCCTCCGCAGCAATGGGCCGCAGTTCCCCGGAACTTCTCACATTGGTGATGTCAAGAGAAACCGGCATATTTCCGGCATTCATCATTTTGGCAAAATGAATAATATCAAGACTTCCATCGGCATTAGCCGCTAGTAAATATTTCTTATTGGGACATTCATTTACAACCGGTTTCAAACCCGATGCCTTGATTGCATTATTATAAGCTTCAAAAACATTCTGATCTGTCAGCAAAGCTCTGTTGTGAATCTCTCTAAGTGCACTCGGTTTCTGAGCCGGAGCAGCTTTTTTAGGATCGGCAGGCTCTTTTTCCGGCTTGACAGAGGCAGCCTGTTCCGCCGGAGCAGTCTCTTTATCTGTCCCAATAAGATCAAGCTTTACGATCTCTGCCGCAATATTACGGTATTGAACGGCATTGCATACGGGGCTGTTCCATATATAAGGATTAGGAATTTCACCGGAATCAGAATCGATCATAAACGGTTCAATGCCTTTCGATGAGTCGACTATTTTTATTTTGGGATTTATTTTCGACAGACGATCGGCAACATGGTTATCAATGCCGAATCCGTTAATCACACAAATATCAAAACCGGCAAAATAAGCCAGCTTATCCTCCGCAATTGTGAACGTTTTAGCATCTGCATCTGTCGGAATAATCTGTTCCAGAGCAATATTACGCCTCGTATTTACCAAATCCGCAGTGATAATATATACCGGCGAAATTGTTGCACAAATACGCAGGGGCGGGCCCGGAGCATAAACAACAGTATTGGTAGAGCTGGTGCAGGAAGGCAGCATTAATGAAGAAAAAAATAAAAGAACAATGATAAAAAATTTATTTTTCAAAAGAATTCTCCTTAGCAGACGAATTATTATATTAAACCGGACAATTGCGGCGAAAGGTTTGAATAATTCGTTTTACATAAAAAAACTCCTTTACATATGATCAAATATACCGCAAGCTTTGCCCAGGGGATATAAACATAAATGTGTAAAAACAGATAAATACCGGTAAATTTTCCTGAAAAAATATCAAACGAGGCTTAAACGGATGACAATTACCGCTTAAACAAGGCGTTTTCACAGAAAATATTAAAAAAAGAGTAAAATTTGACACCGGTGTCGAATAATCTTACCATAATCTTTATCGCAATTTTTCTGCAATTCGTTTAGTTCAATCGTGTGAAACGCAGTATTTGTAGCGAAATTGCAAAGACATCGCTCATTTTCCTTAACAAAAAATTCAAGGTTAAAACTTTTATGGTCGGATCGCCAAAAATTAAGACACACCGCCTGCTCATAGGATTCATTATACTGGCTGTTTTCACATCTGCTGCGGTATATGCCGCGAATGACAAACTAAACAGACGTGCAGAAAGAAGTTTCTCCAAGGCGCAAAAACTGGAAAAGGAAAACAAAAACACCGAAGCGCTGGCGGAATATGAGAAAATACTCAAAAACTATCCCGGCTCCGTGAAAGTTCTCGAAAGAACTTCCTATCTTTATATGCTTGCAAACAACGCGGCTAATGCCGAGAAAAGCGCCCAGGCCGCCATTAAAACAGGGGAAAACTGTCCCATTTCATCGAATATAATGGGTATGCTTATGGAACGGCGGGGACAACTGGGGCAGGCGGAACGGCTGTACACAAAAGCACTCGAGTCCGATCCCTTATACGCAGGAGCCTATAATAATCTAGGTAACATATTCCTTAAAAAAGCTGATTTCAAAAAGGCCGAGGAAAACTACAAAAAAGCTACGGAACTGGATGGCAAAAATCCGCTGTTTTACAATAATTTGGCTTACTCTCAGGAACTGGCAGGTAATGTTGACGGTGCTGAAAAAAACTATTTAAAAGCACTGGAACTTAATGCCTCTTTCAAAAAAGCCGAAGAAAACCTTTCAAACCTGAGAAACAATCAAAACCCCAGACCGACAACAGACGATGAAAAGAAAATAGCGGGCAGTATCTGCAAGATAAAACCTCCGGCCGATTTTCGTTTTTTAGGCGCCTTCAAATCTGAAGACGGCAGCAGGACTGCGATTTATGATTATAAAAAAAGACAAAGATTTATTCTTAAACAGCTTCCTAAAAATAATGCTTTTAATGAAACAATCTTCTCACAAATGGTTTTTGAACACAAACAGGAATTAAGCAAAATGCTGAAGGATATTACTGATGCCGATGACCTGAATATAACAGGACAGGGATATATAAACACAGGCAAACTCCCGGTCCTTTATATATCGTCATCTTTTCAAAAAAACAATATTCCTTTTGACGGCGTGTTCAGCATAATATCCCGCAAGAATCCCGACAAACATGTAATGCTGACCGTAATAGTCAATAAGGGTCTTTACAGCAGAGGAGCAACTGAAACGTTTATAAAAAATATAACGTCAAATATATAATTCTGATAATCTGGGAGAAAAGTCTATGGATAATGAGCATCTAATATTTAACACACTTAAAAATCTTGATTTTCTAAAAGACACAGACGATGCCTATATCAAAAAATTAACAAAGGAATTGATGGAAGTTTCATTCGAGGCAAACGAATGTATCCTTAAGGAAGGACGCCGGGGAGGTTCTTTCTTTTTCCTTTTAAAAGGAACTATTTCCATATGGATCTCACTCGACAATGGAGATCTGATAAAAATAGCCCAACTGTCCGCACCGGCATATTTCGGAGAACTGGCGTTGATACACGATCTGAACAGGACGGCAACAATAAAAACGGAAACTGAGGTAAAAGCCTGCAGCCTGTCAAAAGAAGCTTTCAAAGAATTAATATTGTCAAACGACGATATCAGAGAAAAGCTAATCAAATATACTTCGGAGAGAACGCCAAGCTACAGGGCGGAAAGCGGAAAATTAAATAAACCACAGGGCTTTAAAATTGATGAAATCTGAAAATATGGGCATTGCCTGCGAGGCATTGAGCGGAGAGAAACTGGCAATAGTCATTGCTAAAAATGAAAAAATTATTTTTAGTTCGGATAAAAAGGGTATCTCCGAACTGGCTAAAGCCGTCTCGGAAAACAAAATAGAAGGCGGCAGTGCAGCCGACAGAGTTATCGGCAAAGCCGCCGCTATGCTTCTGATACATGGAAAAATAAAAGAAATTTATGCGGAAACCATATCGGAACCGGCAATAAAAATCCTTTTCGATTATAATATTCCGTTTGCTTTCGGGCAAAAAACCGAGGCCATAAAAAATGGGCAGGATTTATGCCCATTTGAAAAGCTATGTCTTGATATTGATTCTCCGGAAATTGCATTTACCGAAATTAACAATCTTCTGGAAAAATTCCGAAAGTCCCGGGGGCTGTGACATAAAATAACGCGCAACAGACCCTTGGATGTTATTTCTTAAGGTTAAGCTCGAATGCCTTAAACTCAACGTCTCCGGAATCCATCAAAATAGATCCATCAGGTTTTAGAACCGGAGAACGCTCCTCGTTTTCGGCCGAGTACTTCTCCACCTGCTTGACCTCAACCGCATCCTCCTGTTTTGTAAAATCAAGTGAAGCGATGGCGACCCAATATGAATTTTCGTTTTTGTCAAGTAACGGCGCTACAACTTTAACGTTATTCCTGTTTTGAAGCACCAGGTATGCATTATATGAATAAAAGCTGCCTACTCCGTTTTCTGCCGCACTGTATGCCGCAAATAAAACATATTTAAGTTCTTCAGGGCGTTCTATAACGATTACTTCCTCTCCCGGATCCTTGCTGTCTCCCAAAAGGGCTAAGTAGGGATAGTTACCGGTATCACCCATATTACGGTAATATATTTTACCGGTGTCACCTTTGGCAGTCACATAAAAACAATAAAAATCAAGGTCTCCCGCCTTTCTGCCATCGCGGCCATGCCACATAAGAGTAGCAGTCAAAGGTGATTCCTTGGGTATCAGCGCACATCCATGCCTGTCAAGGGTAATAGGGACAATTCTTGTCTTATCGTCTGCAGAAATACAATCTTTTTCTTTATTTTCAAACTCCATAACATCCCCTCCAAATATAATAAGTTTAACCCCGCAACTAATCCAGGACCACTTTATAATATCATAAACTTTTTTAGCTTGCAATCAAAAAATAATTTGCAATATGCAGGAAAAAAGCGTTTTACGGAAAAATACTTGAATAAAATAACAAAAATATACATTCGCATTATTCAGTAATAGAAGATCTGCTCAAAGGAATACAAAAAGCATTACCGGTTTTACACAAAAAAATGAAGGAGAAACAGAGATGATCCTGTCAATTTTCCCCAGAGGAGTCAATATTTCTTTCAAAGATGACTATGTAAGATTAACTTATCCCTGGTTTAACGGGGTGAAAATCCTTTACGCACTTGTTGCCCTTGTTTTTTTCGGTTTTGTCGGCTATCAGTCAATATTTGCAAATATAAAAGTTTTAGGTCCGCAAATGGATTTTCCTATGTATGCAGGATTTATTATTACTATAATATACATATTTTACATAGCAGCAAACAAAACGGAAATAATATTTAAAAAAAATGCCCTTGGAATATTACACTGTCCTTTTCCATGGTTTGGCAACAAATTAATGGTTGCCGACAAAATAGAATCATTCTATCATGATACGATAACAAAAAGCCATTATACTAAAAGAGGCTTTTCCTATGAGGAAATAACCACCTTCACTTTCCCGATCTATGCAAGATTAAAAAACGGCGAGTCGGCATCAATATGCGAAGTAACAGAGACTAATGATGCGGTAAACATCGTTGAAGTGCTAAATAACAGGCTAAAGGAATCAAGAGCCGCAGATGAAATGCTTTCCAACCGGGAGAGTCAGGGACTGTTAGCATAAAGTAATAGACATCCCTATCAAAGAAAGCAAAGGAGAAATCAAAAATGAACCTGGATACGGAATTAAAAGAACCCGGAGTCAAGATAGAATCAGCAAACGATGCGACAAAAATAACCGTTCCCTGGTTTAACTACAGGAACCTCGTATTTCCATTTCTATTTTTAATAGTGATCATCGTCATCGGCAGTCAAATTTTTTCACCGAAAGAACAGATATCAACAAGCGCAACATTAATCGCAATGCTGATTTTTGCTGCCAGTCTATACCAGGTCTCAATATTAATACTCAACAAAACAGAAGTAAAAATGAACCGCAATGAGCTGTCGGTCTTTCACCAGCCGCTGCCATGGTTAGGATGCAAAAAACTGCCGGCCTTCAATATTGATTCATTCTATTATGAACAATCAATGGATATGCTCAGCCAATACATCCAAATATTCGGAAATGCCAGGCAGAGGAGGAATCAAATGCCCAATTTCATCTACCCTGTCTATGCAAGGATGAAAGACGGTAATTTTTTAAAAATATGTGCACCCGGCAAAGAAAGTGATGCCATACATGTTGCCGACATGCTTAATGCAAAATTAAACGAAACAGGCAAAGGATATGAAAGAGCATATTAATTAAAAAAGCAAGCGGCAGCATACCTGTTTCATAAGACCGCGCTCCTGAACAAAGCTGGCGACACTTTGGCCAAACAGCATAATTAACTTAAAAATCATTATAAATACCGAATTAAAGGATACACTCCAAAGACGTAAAAAAGCAGACCGGGAATTAGAAAAATTGAAGTCGGAAGAAACTTACGTAAAAATAGAATCAACAGGCGATACAACACAAATAACACTGCCATGGCTTGAATGCCGTATGGACTATATAATACTGGCCTATATAATACTGGCTCCCTCAGTAATTTTTGCCTGGATGCCAAATGACAGAGAAATATCTTTCATCATATCGGTTTTTATAGTGTTTTTGATCGTAGCACTTTATTCCGTATTGAATAAGACGGAAATCAAAATAAACCGCAATGAACTGTCGGTATCCCATAAACCACTGCCATGGCCTGGAAATAAAACGCTTGCCACCGCAAATATTGATTCATTCTACTTTACAGAGTCCATATCTATTACCGCAATACTCTTACTGTTCAAAAGAGGCAAAAATTTGTTAATATATCATGTTTCAGTCAAATTAAAAAACGGAAAATCATCAATAATCTGCGGACTGCATGATGAAAACCAAGCTAAAAAAATTAAAAGATTACTAAACCGGAAAATCAACAAAACCGGCTGTAAAGAACAAACAACATTTTAAATTTAGCGGCTACCCTGAGAACGGTTCAACTTAACCGCTAAATTTACCCTTCCCTGTCCAGCGTTTCAAAGCGGTATAAAGCTGCTCAAAGTCTATCGGCTTTGTTAAATGCTCGTTTATACCGGCATTCAAACTCTCCGCGACATGTTCCGGCCCTGCATTGGCTGTCATCGCCAGAATCGGCAAATTATCATACCGGTGATCGGCACGAATCTGAGCTGCGGCCGTCAATCCGTCCATCTCCGGCATTTGAATATCCATCAGAATAATATCGAAACTCTCTTTTTGCAGGATATCAAGGACCTTAATTCCATTATCGACAATTGTCACCTCCATAGCGGCAGAGCTTAAGACATCTTCCATAATCATCTGATTAATATTGTTATCTTCAGCCACCAGCACGCGCAATCCGCGTAAAGCATCGGTATTGGAAATTTCAGGTGTCTTTTCCGTGTCCACAGCTTTTTCTGCCGGTAATGTCAAAGGCACCGCCAGCCGGAACAAACTGCCTTCGCCAAGGCGGCTTTCACAGCTAATTTCTCCGCCCATAAGCATCAGTAAACCATGACTGACGGCAAGCCCCATACCCAGACCGCCATATTTCCGGCTATAAGCGGTATTGCCGGAAAAGAACGGCTTAAAGAGCTCGGTCATTTGCGTTTCACCGATACCTATACCGGTATCTCTCACCTCAAATGTCAGTAATATTCTTTCAGGCTGGCCAGTTTGTTTTTGACAGACCCGTATAGACACACCGCCGGATTCGGTAAACTTAACCGCATTCGCAACGATATTGAATAACGCCTGCTGCAGCCTTACGGAATCACCCACCAACAACTCAGGAACGTCGGAATCGACAGATATATCGAAAGACAGTAATTTTCCCTCGGCATCTTTACGTGCCATCTCACCAATATCTCCTACCAAATTCCTGACAGAAAATTCTCCGCTTTCAAGCGACAGATTGCCGGAATCAAGCTTGGAAAAATCCAAAATAGTTTCTACGGCAGAGGTCAATAAACTAATTGAACGCACTCCCTGACTGATGATGTTACGTTGATTCTCATTTATCTCCCCAACGGCACGTGCCATTGCCGCAATAGCATTCATCGGCGTACGGATTTCATGGCTGACGGAAGCCAGAAATTCGTTTTTAGCTCTGACATGCCTTTCCGCCAAATCCCGGGCTTCATCCATCTTAACCTTTGCCGCCTCCTGTTCACGCAGATCACGGATATATCCGGCCATCAGATAATTTCCACCCTTGGGAACACGGATAAGCGTAACTTCAGACGGGAGCAATTCCCCGGCCGATGTCAGATATGTCCAATTAAACCGGGCTCCTCCGGAAACAAACGCCCTCATAACGTTTTCACGCGCCGTCTTCTCCGAATGGCGTCCGTCAGGCTGATACTCCGGCGACAGTTTATAAAACCGCTCAAGAAATTCCTCTTTAGCCGGGACACCAAACAAAGAAAGCGCCTCCCGATTGCAATCCGTTTGATTGCCGTTCTCATCCCAAAAGACGCAGCACATCGGCATTGCGTCCACCATAATTCTGTTGCGCTCTTCTGAAGCGGCCAGACGCTGCCCGGCCAGCACAGAAGCCAGGAGTGCACTTATGGCTTGGACAGTTTCCATATCACTGCGGCTTAACCGCACAAGATATGGAGGCGCTTCCACTAACCGCCCTGTAATCAGAATGGCAAAAACCTCATTTTGCAGGATAATCGGAGAAGATATAAAATATGGCAAGCCCAATAAATCCCGAAGCTCTCCGAACTTATCCCGGGGGTCGTCCCCGGTAATAAGCACAGGACAATCCGGATCCAGCAGTTCCGGCGGAACAGCTATATGCCGTCCGGCAAACCCGGCTTTCTCATCTGCCGAATACCCCTGCAAAACAAACGCCGAAAAAAGTCCGCCGCCGTTTTTTACCAACACTACGGTACGCTGCATATTGAGAGCGGCATTTATACGCTTGGAAACAGAAATGAAAACATCATTATAACTGGCATCCTGCCGCAGTGATACCGACAGTTCGGCAAGCAGGCTGAACCCGCGCCGCTTTTGTTCAAGCTCATAGCGAATTGCGATAGAGCCTGCGTCAAGTTCCAATACTTTAGCAACATTCTGCTCACAAAAACGTATCATAGCCTCTACCGGTATTTCCTTTGATTCCGGTTCAGAGGCCTTAATATTCCAAACCGGATTGGGAACAGCTTTGCCAACGCTGCCGCCGGAGCCCTTGCTCTGTGAGAAAAGACAAAATACACCGGTCCAGTCTAGTCCCCTGGGACGGCCTCCGATTGAGGCAATTTCCACACCGGTATATAAACCGAGCAGAGGCACCCGGCCGGCAACGGTCTTCTGAACAACCAGCGCATCTTCCATATCCATGCCGCCATAACCGGAACAGCGGCCGGCACAGTCAATATAAACGGCAAAAACCGGTTCCCGTCCGTCAAGCCCGTCGAACACCTTATCTATTTTCGGCTTTATATAGTCAAGCCCAAGAGAACGGAACATCAGTTGAAACTCGGTCCCCTCAACCATATCCGGCTCAAACATAACAATGCCGCCGCTTTCCTTGTCTATACCAAGACAAAGACGGCTGGCATAATAATCTTCGTCATATTCCGCCCAGCGTTCACCATGATTGACGCCAAAAATCAGGAAAAAAGGATATGCTTCCGGAGCAACAGCCGAATCAATCAGTTCATCAATAAACTGAATGGCCGGTTTGCCGTTTATTTCCAGTATTACCTGTCCGGCTGCTTTGGTTACGGTATAATATCGCGTAGCCGGACGGCAGCCGTGCATTATCACGCTGTCTATACGTATATCACCGGAAAAAGCAAACGCAATTGCCTGATGCTGCCCCATACCGTCACCAATCCATTGACTGGTCGGACTGCATGCATGATCGCCCATCAAACCGGCACCCGTCAAATCCGGGAGAAACCCCAGCCCCTTTTCAATTCCGGCCAAAAGCCATGTTGCCATCAGCATACGCATGCCATTCGAACTGTCCAGAGCATCATAAAATAACATTACCGGAGACTCGGGCCCCGTTCCCAACCCGGCAAGACGCTTACCGAGCCGCATACCTGCTTCCTCTTCACTGTCCTTAAGTCCACCGTCAATCAGAGCTTCAAGGCCAACACCATCCAGCCATATACAGGCAGCCGCAATCTGATCTCCGGCATAACCGAAGTATTCGTTGGTAATCACCCCTACGGAACCGCCGCCATAAACAGGAACGGAAGCGCCGGTGACGGAAATCACGGCATCGCGGAGAAGCGACTGATCGTGCCTCGCGGTGGAAAACAACAGCACCGCATCGCAGGGCTCCACTCTTTCTGCTTGACTGATAGCCATTTCAACGGCCTGTATTCCCGCGGAATAAGTTTCAGGATTATCACTGTATCCAACGCCAACCTTCATAGTCTCTTATGGTCCTTTCCAGCTTCAATAAGATTGATTGCCATTTACCCAATCAGCAAGAGCCTGCAAATAAATAGATTATAATTGATTACCTCTAAAGAATATTTATACCGTTGCCCGCACACTCCCGAATCATTTCTTCCGGCCATACCGACACCTGAACTTCTCCTATATGTGCCTTTTGCAACAAAAGCATACAAAGGCGTGACTGTCCGATTCCGCCGCCTACCGTCAAAGGAAGTTCTCCATTTAGAAGCATCTTATGAAATAGATAGTCCCTTCTATAGTCACAATTTGAAATTTTCAACTGAGAATCCATAGTTTTTTCATCAACCCTTATGCCCATAGAAGAAATTTCAAAGCATCTGTTCAGAACCGGGGACCAATAAATGATATCGCCATTCAAATCCCAGTCATCATAATCCGGCGCCCTGCCGTCATGCCGCTTGCCGCTTTTAAGATACTTACCTATCTGCGATATAAAAACAAGGCCGTATTTTCTGGAAATCTCACATTCCCGCTCAAAAGGAGTAAGCTCCGGATACTCGTCTTCCAATTCCTGTGAAGATATAAAATGAATCTCATCAGGCAGATGACAACTTAAAACCGGAAATTCGGCAACAAGGGCGTCCTCGGTCATATTTATTGCAGAGACGATCTTATTGACAACCGACTTCAAATTATCCGTATTCCTGTCACCGGGCTCTATGATCTTTTCCCAGTCCCACTGATCCACATAGACGGAGTGAAGATTATCAAGTTCTTCGTCACGGCGTATGGCATTCATATCGGTATAAAGTCCTTCACCTGATTTAAAGCCGTATTTTTTTAGTGCCATACGCTTCCACTTGGCAAGCGAGTGGACAATCTGAACTTCCGCCTTTATATCAAGTATATCAAAACTAACAGGACGCTCCGTTCCGTTTAAATCATCATTCAGGCCGGTATTCGGCCTTACAAACATAGGCGCCGATACACGCTCAAGATTCAGAAGTTCGGCGAGATTGCGTTCAAACAAATCCTTAACAAGCTTGATCCCCTTCTCCGTTTCCTGCAACGTGAGTTTTGACCTGTAACCTTCAGGCAAAATCAATTTATGAGACATAACAATCCTTTCAAAAATAGATTATATTCAAAATTATATCACAACAAATAAAAAAACAGCAATAAAGACAGCTTTTTAATAGGCCGGCAAAAAAACACCCTGATCCAGAGCTAAACCAGGGCAAGAAAAACCGGTAAAAAAATTGTCTGTAAAAAAATCAACGGGCGAATAATTGAGACAAAGCAGTATATATAAGCAGCAAAGCCATTATAACATTAAGTAGTTTATGATAACGGTTAAATACTTTTTCAAAAACCGCGCCAAACAAAGCCCAGCAGCATGTTGATAAAAAACCTACAAAAGACAATGCAAGCCCCCAGAAAACAAGCTCATAAAACTTTCCATAATAGGGCAGCAAAAAAACCGACATGGCAGTTATACCATACATAATCACCTTGACATTGATAAACTGCAGAAATACCGCGGAAAGAAAAGTTGTCCCTTTTCTTTTTCGGGAAGAAGAGCCGGGCCGAAACAATGACCAGGCAAGCCATATTATATAAACAGCCCCAATATAAGACATGAATCTGTCAAAACCCGGAAAAAAGTCCAACAGCGCCGAGCAGGATAACGCACAAAAAAACATTACGATAAAAAAACCCAGCAAAACTCCGAAACAAAACCTTAATCCTTTATGAAATCCGTTTTTAGCGGCATTGGACATTGCCATAATATTATTTGCTCCCGGCGTAAAAGTCGTCAAAAACACATAAGAGAAAAACGGCAGCCAGTTCATAGAGATATTTGCCCTCCTTTACATTGTGTAGTATAATAAACAAAAAGATTTATTATAATGCACGCTTTGTACAGTATATCATATATTTTGTGCACTATATTGTCAAGAGTTGTTTTAAATCATGGAAAATATAAATTTAGTAATATCGGAAAATCTGAAAAAAATCAGGGAAAACAGAAAGCTAAGCCTCGACGCACTGTCCAAATTATCCGGTGTAAGCAAAAGTATGCTTGGTCAAATAGAGCGCGGAGAAGTTAACCCGACAATCTCAACCGTATGGAAAATAGCCAACGGATTAAAAATTTCTTTTACCGAAGTTATGAGCCGGCCGGAAAAAGATTACGAAGTAATCGAGAGAGAAAGTATAGCTCCATTACTGGAAGACGGCGGCAAATACCGGAATTTCCCCATCGTTCCGTTTAACAGCGAGCGCCGTTTTGAGATGTACCGGCTTGAACTGGACGCCGGCAGTGAACTGCAGGCACAGCCGCATCCGGAAGGTACACAGGAGTTTATAACCTCTTTTTCCGGTGAACTTAATGTCCGGGTAAACGGAGAAAACCTGGTTATAAAAAACGGAGATTCCCTGCGTTTCTATGCCGACAGGCCGCACAGTTATAAAAATACAGGCAATGAAGTATGCCTGCTGAGTCTGATAATATATTATCCTAAACACTGAATAAAAAAGGAGACAATATGCTTAGTAAAATTAACAAAATACTGCTTTTATTAATCTTACCGGTCTTCATATGCGGTTTTTCACTGAAGATATTAATACCGTCCTCAAAGTCCGGCGGCGGGAAAATGGTAAAAACCGAAGCAGACGCAAGAGCCTGCTACAATGACGCCAAAAAATTTAATGAAACACTCGGTATTGTGATTAATGAAGATATCCCCATGAAATGCGTCTCCAGGGATGAACTGCTGAAAGAATATTCCAAAAGCAGCGGCGGTTATGAGGGAGACGTTTTTGCTTTTTACAAAACCATCCCGGAAACAATATTTCTTCCTCTGGGCTATTCTTACCACCTGGTTATGCCTGCATGCGCCCATGAACTAAGCCATGCCTGGCAGACAAGAAACTGTCCGCAATACCAGAATATTATTCTAAAAGAAGCCTTTGCCAGTTGGGTGCAATCAAAAGCATATGCCAGTGTCGGCAAAAGAGATCTGGCGGCGAAAAGAATGCGCAGCAATGTCGCCAAGGAACAGAAAATGCTCGACTACATAGCCAACCTTGAAAAGCAGGGCGGACCGGCGGCAGTGCTTGATTATTGCAAAAAGCGGTCGTCTCTGCCCAAAGAAGTCAGCGATTAGGAAGCTGCTGTGAATTGCATCAGTATGCGTCGTCAATCCGGATGTTTGGCTCGCTTAAAGCAGTCCGCTCAATATCATTAAGTTAAGAGAAAAGGATTTCTCACAGAGAAGAGGAGAACACAGAGGTTTTTTACCCGGTATTTATTCTCCGTGGCCCCTCTGTGCTATTGTGAGAGACAGACAGGAACCACCCTTGAACATTCAAAGATGTCAAATCGGCATGTCAAAAAGACTAACTTAATGACATTGAGTCGCGCTACGTCTCGCTCGTCAAAATCCGGCTTGCCTTAGCCTCATGACACAATTGACAGCATCTTGACATATCAACAAAAAAATTAATGAGGTCAGAATCTATGGATTATATAAAACAACATATAAACCGGCAGTACGCTAACGCACGTGAAAACACAATACTTGATACTCCGGATAGCTATTTTGAAACATCCGAAAGTCATAACAGCTTTACGATAAAACATCTTTATATGACCAAAAAAGAAGCAAAAACAGATAAATTCAACAGAATTTTCGGAGTTATTTTTCTGGGAATATTTGTTACCGTTATATCTTCCCTACACTTCCTGGACTTCAACAACATCACGCATATATCCAAAGAATTAATTCGTCAATCAACCTATATATGGGGCTACATACTAATAGTAATAACATTGATAGTTGTGGTTAAAAATCCACTTGAGAACATGTATACGACATATACAATAACAGATGAGATCATTTATATACAAGTAAAAAGAAAATATATAAACCAGGGGTTAATCACACTGCCTGCCTATAAATTTGCCAACCTGACAATAATTGCCGATAGTGCGAAGGTATTATGGATGACCTTTGGAACTTATGCCTTGGAACTAACAACAACGGACGGGGAAAAAATCAAAGTCAGGGATTCCCTAAGAAGTGAAAAACATGCGGAATTCCTGACGAAAAAAATAAAATCATACATAGAATATAACAAATAAAGCAGACAAATACTATAGCGAATTTTATTCTACAATAACCTAAAAAACATATGAGGTCAGAATCAATGAGTTATATCCCGCCAACCCCTGCCGAAAATTATTTTGAAATCGCCGAAAACTCCCAAGGTTTAACAATAAAACATCTTTATCTTACAAAACAGAAAGCAAATTACTATAAAATTTCCCGATATGTAATCGGCGTCATATACGGGCTGATTATTTTCAACATGCTTTACAGAAACAGTTTAAGTTCAAAAAGCCTGTCACAACTGTCACAGGATGAAATCATTGCCACAGCATGTTTTGCGGGTTTGGCTTTAATAATAATGCTGGGCTTTTTTCTGATAAAATATCCCAAAGAAGCTGCATCTGCCCAATATACGGTAGCACATGGCAACATTTATATACGAGTGGACAGGCAATATGCAAAACCGTGCATAATCACACTGCCGATCGACAAGTTTGAGGACCTGACGGACAGTGCCGAAGGTTACACCAAAAGCACCGATGATTACAAAAACGGCACGGACAACACCATAGAAAGTCTTACCGACACTCTAAACAGCGGTTTAGAAGGCATGCAGCAGTATCTGAATCAATATATCCAGCCGGCTCTGAAAACGACCGACGGGGAAATAATGAAAATAGACGACCGTTTTACTGATGAAACCCAGTTGGAATTTTTATCCGCAAAGATAAAAACATATATAGAGAATAACAAAAGATAAATACCGTCATTTTTTTACTGCCGCAACCGGGAGCTCATCTTCTTCGGAATCAATCCATACGGAACTTTTAACGGAAGAACGGTAGGCTATATTTTGCAGGCCACCGGGAATCTTTACTGACCAGGAAACGGTTCGTGCCTGCATACCGGGAAGATTGACCGTCTTTGCCGCCGGATTGTGCCTTAGCTTAGCGTTTATTTTTTTGCCGCTGGCAGGCTCAAAAAAGTCAATATTTATATCTGCTACAATCTCTTCTGACGTCAGATTTGTCGCTTTTACCGTAAATTCAAATACGTCTCCCTGCCGCAGTAAATGCGGAGCATCCGTTTCCACCGTCAGTTCTTTATGGGTTATAAAAGTAAGCGCCTCCTCAGAATCAGGTTTTTTAAATTTGATTGTGAATTCCTCATCTTTAGCCAATGCAAGATTAGGATAGAAAAAATCTTCCTCCCTAGGATCTTTCATTGGTGCAAACCTCAGCGATTCTTTGCATCCATCATAAGCATAATAGACAACAAAACCAAGGTGCGGGGAAAAGGGATCCGTTCCCAAATCATAAGACCAGGAAGGGTAAGACTCCCATGGCTGCCACAAGTCGCCCCCCTGAGGAGCTCCGAAATACGAACGAAAAGAAGAGTTGGCAACATGGAAAAAAGGCATGTGAAATGAATCAACAAGATTCCTTATTTCGGCAGGCCTAACATTAAACCGGCTGCTGATAGAAGTATTGTCTCTGCAAAAAAAAATATCAAAAGTCGGATAGTCACGTAAATAGGGTATTCTAAAATACAAAGAATGAGCGTAAAGCGCAGCCGCAAACCCTAAAGGAATACTTCCTCCTTGAGAATCTTTTATTTTTATAATATACGCGCTCTTATCCTCAGTGATAAGCTTACTGCGCAGTGATTCTACAGTCACCTCAAAATTTTTATCATCCCGGGGCACGTCGATTTTACGGATGTGAGAATAAAAACGGTTTTCCTTAACGGTAAAGACGGCAACGGTAAACCCGCCGCACAGCTCTTTCGTAATGGGAACAGTAACCGGGACCTGGGTCTGCCCATAAGGAGTCCAGTAGGACGTCAATGTCTTGCCGTCCTTGAGAATCTGTACATAAGCCGTTCCCGATTGATAACCACTGCCCCAGACACCTTTGAAAGTATCACCCACAGCCAGCGAGGTTTTTTCCGATATAAAATAAGACGGCAAACAGGCGGCGCTGCGTTTTGAATTTTCATCAATAACAATAAATGAAACATAAGACGATATTTTTTCACCGTGATTATCCCGGCAGACAAATTCGGCCCTATAAACCCCAGACCGTAAATTGAATGCAACTGCACAGCTCCCGTTTTCTGACGTTTTAACATCCCTTTCTTCAATAACCGCCATTACAGGCCAGTTATCAAGCTGACATTTCATCAGCAGTCCGTCATCAAAAAACGGCAATAAAGGTTGCTTAAGGGATACAAGTCTGATTTTTCCGCAAGTGGCGACAGGATGACCGGCAACTGTAGAAGCCGATACCTTTATTTTTACACTGTCCCTGTCCGTCTGCCAATCATCACAGCTAATTGACGACAGTACTTCGCAATACCCCAACCTCACCGTAAGATCGCCGCTTATTGTCGCCCCTGATGAATCGGTCACATCAACTGAGACTTTGTAATCGAAAAGAGGCTGCAGTGATTTATCGACATTAAAATCAGGCAAAGCCGTAAACGAAAAGGAAAAGCGGCCCTTTTCATCGGCAGTAATACTCCCGCCGGTAATTTCCTGCCAGGAGGACTGTGTCTCGGGCAGAATATGATGGTTGCTCCATGGCGGCAAAGTCACAGCGCGGGTTACACGGCAAACAATTTTTGCGCCTTCGACAGCGGCGCCGCTGTTATCAACTACATTGCCGGAAATTGTAACTTTGTCTCCCAAACGTGGTTGTGTCCCCGGACGTTCAAGCTTTACAAAAAATTGCGGACGGCGATATTCCGCCAATTTAAAAAAGCAGCTGCCGGTCATTGAAGAACATGACAGCTTCATATTTCCGGGACTGCAGTCCGCAGGAAGCTTAAAACTTCCGGTAACCAGGCCAAATTTGTCGGAAGTAAGCTCCAGCCAGTTAATCGCCTTGTCATCGACGTCACTCAAAACAATCTCCAGCTTTTGCGATGGCAAAACAGAATATATTCCGCAGTCATAGTCATAAGACAGGGCTACAGCCTTAAAAAACACCGTCTCTCCAGGCCGGTATGAGGAGCAGCCGGTAAAAAAGACGACCGATAAATCTTTTTCATGCAGCTTATAGCCATAATTACGATAATAACGGCTATGGTCGAAAGTCTCACTGCCTTTGCCGTCGGACACCACAAGCAATTCCGCATCAATAAAAGTTTCACCAGCAGGCGGAATCATATTAAAAACACCATTTACACCGGTCTTGAGCGACTGTATTTTGTCTGTGCCGTCGCCCGATTTATAAGCTTCGACTTTGGCTCCGGCTACAGGCCGGCCCGATTCGCCGTCAATAACAAAAGTTTCTTCCCACCCTTCATTTATTTCTCTTGTCAATAGGGCAAGTCCTGATACGTTAATGAAAAAACTGTCCATAATGTTTTCATCTTCCCTGAAATCTTCAGCACAACTAACGATAACGGTATAAAAACCCGGTTTCAGTGCCGGCAGGGATAACTCATTTTTACAAGTCCTGTAACCGCCTTTAACATTAAGCGGAAAAGTAATTTTTTTTACCGGTTGGATTTTGGGAGAACCTCTTAAAATACCGCGTCCCTCCAAAA
Source organism: Candidatus Xenobia bacterium (assembly GCA_031551355.1). GTDB lineage: Bacteria > Vulcanimicrobiota > CADAWZ01 > CADAWZ01 > CADAWZ01 > JAVBNT01. The sequence continues at coordinate 23,322 of JAVBNT010000049.1, forward strand.
GATCTCCTTGCCTATATGTCTTGTCTCTTTTATATATGGCCAGTGTTAACGAATCAATATTGCGCGACTCAACGGTTATTTTATTCTCTTTTCCCGGAATTGCCATCTCACCGGCAATAATCTTTAACTTCTTTTTCTTTATTGGCTCTTCAAGCTCAAAACAAAGAGCAGTTCCTTTGGACTCAGGGTACGTTTTTTTAGCGGCATCGATAAGTGCAACAGCTTTAACGCCGTCCCCGCCTTGCCAATAAGCCTTGGCACAATAATAATAAGCCAGGGCAGTTACTTCTGAAGCCGGATATTTTTTGATAATTGCTTCCAGACGTTTCATATAAATTTCCCGCTTTTGCACTTCATCCTTACAAACGGAGTTATCATAGACAAAGTTAAGCCTTGAGATGTCGGCGTCAATAAAAGCATCGGGCTCCTCGTCGTGCCGGTGGAATTCAAGCAATTTCCGATAAAGTTTCAGGGCTTTGTATCTACGGGAAGATTTATCGGTAACCTCCGGCTCATAAGCAATAAATTGCGCCGCATCGGCCAAGGCCGGCGATAAAGCGTCCATTTCAAAGTCGTCGTAAGGTTTTACCAAAAGATTGTCCTTTGATTTATAAAATTCCAGAGCGTCATAAACGGCAAAATCAAAAACAGTAGGCCTGAGGTTGGCAGGAGCATTACCCATCCAAAAAAGCCCCTGATACTGTGAAAGCATCATTTTTTTCAAAAGCTCTTCATCTTTGAAAGCTCTGTCATAACAGTCATCAATTTTGGTAAAAATTTTCTTTACATCCCGGACCTTAAAAGCTTTGCGGTCAAAATCAGTTACAAAGTGACGGTCAATTTCTTCCTTATCATTCACAATATTAAAATTAGTAAAATACCAACGCCCCAGGAGCAAATACATCAAAGGCCGAAGCGAAGCGTCCATCAATAAAATATCATTTTTCAGCATGATAATTGACTTGTCAATGCCGTCATCTTTAGTGGAATAGCCGCTCAAAAGGCACTGAAGAGCCTTGGCCCTGGCCGCTTCGTCGGCAAGTTTAAGGCGTAGCGACTGATGGTAAAGACGCTCCAAAATGACAACGGCTTCTTTAGGGTGGCCTAAATACACTTGATCATAAAACCGGTTCCACAACCGCCTGTTTTTTGCTCTGGCGGCAGTGACTTTTTTGCTTTCCTCAAACCTTAAATTAAGCCCGTTATACCTAAATCTATTATAATCCACACCAATATAATCCGCACCATCTAATTCCGGGTGATCCTTATTGTTAGCATTATTAATAATATTACCGTCACAGTTAGTCAAAACAAAAGATAAGATCAAAAAAAGCGCGCCCAGCCCGTAAGTAACGAAACGATTCATCAGAGCCCCTCCAAAATATTATTTTACCGTAAAATTATTTACCCCCGGAAACAACTGGTATTCTACTCTCCTCAGAATCGGTCCAATCATCGGATTTACCGGAAGCACGATAGGCAATCCAGCGCAGACCTTTGGGGACAGTAACCTGCCAGAAGACAGAGCGCGACTGCCCGGCAGAAATTGCAACAACTTTAGCGGCAGGATTATGTTTAAGTTCAACGTTCAGTTTTTTAAGAGTGAAAGGATCGAAAAAATCAATACTCATTTCAGCTTTGACATCTTTTGTCGTTAAATTATCCGCCTTTATGGCAAAGCAAAATTCATCACCTTCCTGCAAAAAAGGAGGAGCAATCGTTTTCACCATCAACTTTTTCTGAGTGAAGATCTCTGTTTCGCAATACCCAATCTCAAGTTCGGGCGTATGGGCAAATGCCATCAGTCGGCAGTTTTTAAGAGAATCGGGTATTTTGAAATCTAACGTCACTGCTCCGTCTTTTCCTGTTCTAAGATTAGGATAAAAATACGAGGGCTCAGATGTTTTTTTCTTTGCAGGCAAAACAAGCTCACGTCTTTCCTCCCTTTCGGCAATCTCCTTAGAATCTCTCTCAGAAAAGTCAGGCCCTGCGTTAGTTTTACGACCCCACAACTCGTAGGTGTAAAATACAATAGAGCCATAAAAGCTATCGGCTTCAAGTCCTAAACTAAACGGCCATGAAGGATAGCGATTCCAAGGGAGAGACAGTGAGTCAAAAAATGAGGATTTGATAGAGGTCTTGTTAGATCTGTTGCCGGAGTCATAGCTAACATAACTATAACTTCCCGGCACAAATGAATAAAAAGAATTCCATTGATGGCGCCAGAATGAATCCAACGATATATCATAAAGCGACACAAGCAGTTCACAATCAACAGGCTTGCCATTGGCATCACAAACCTTAATGGTAAACGAACTATCCTTACCCGGCCAGAGTTTGCTGCGCAGCGATTCCACCGTAACTTTAAGCTCCCTGTCTTTACGGGGGGGCACATCTATTGTGCGGGTATGAGAATAAAAACGGTTTTCCTTAACAGTAAAGACAGAAACGGTAAAACCTCCGCAAAGTTCTTCAGTAATAGGAACAGTGATTAAAACCTGAGTCTGCCCAGCAGCAGTCCAGTAAGATTTTAAAATCTTTTCATCCTTGAAAATCTGCACATAGGCCATTCCCTGTTTATAACCGGTACCCCAAACACCTTTAAGTGTTTCACCTACGGAAAGCAGCGTTTTGTTCGGGATAAAATAAGACGGCAAACAGGCGCAACTTTGCTTAGAATCTTCATCGACAACGATAAATGGAATTGAAGTCAGGGATTTTTTACCGTATTTGTCATAACAGCTAAATTCCGCCCTATATGCTCCGGGACGCAAAGAAAAGAATACCTCCGCAAAACCGGCTGCAGATGTTTTTACTTCTTTATCCTCAATAACGGACAAAACGGGCCAGCTATTCAGCTCCGGTTTGATAGAATAGTCATCAAGCGCAGGCTCCTCTTCCAAAGCAGTATTCCCCATCGGCTTTGACGGCTGTTTTAGTGATACCAACCGCACCTTGCCAAAAGTTTCGACAGGCTGCCCATCAATTGTAAAGGTCGATATTTCTATTTTGACAGTATCTTTGACGGTTTGCCATTCGTCACAGCTAAGGACAGGCTGCAGCTCGCAATACCCCAATCTTAGCGTAAGTTTGCCGCTTCTGGTTTCTGCGAATGCGTCAGTAACATCTGCAGAAATCTCATAATTGAAAACCGGCTGCAAAGATTTGTCAACAGACAAATCCGGTTCAGCGGTAAACGACAGCGAAAAGCGGCCGTTTTCATCGGTGACGACAATGCCTGCGTCAATTATCTGCTCTGCCGCTTGTGAGTTCTGATCAGATAAAGTTACAGAACGGTTTACACCGCAAACGACTTTTGCACCACTAACAGAACCACCGCTATACGATTTTGCATGTCCGTATATCGTAACTTTGTCTCCCGGGCGCAGCTGTGATTTAGGAGGCTCAAGCTCCACAAAAAATTTGGGACGCCTATATTCCTCAACTCTCAAAAAAACGTCATGGGATGTATTATAATTAGAACAAAAAAGCTTCATTTTCCCAAAAAAACACTTTTCAGGAATTTTTAAACTTCCATAAACAGAACCAAATTCATTGGTTATAAGTTCAAGAGAGTCAATTTTTTCACCGTTAAGATCACTTAAAATTATTTTAAGTTCTTGCGCTGGCAATACGGAATACTTTTTTGTTGTACAATTATAAAAGAGAGCTATGGCTTTAAAGAAAATTTTCTGACCCGAATAATATACGGATTGGTCAGTAAAAAAGACTATCGATGAATGATTGAACTCAAACTCATTACATGAATAATCATAACGATTTTCACGTTCAAAGGTCTCGCTACCACGACCGTCGGACACGGAAATAAAATCTGCGGAATGAAGAAGATGCTGCTCACCGGGCAACCGCAAATCAAATAATCCGTTTTTGTCTGTTTTTAGCGAATGTATAAATTTTTCTTCTATTACATCTCTATTGTAACTTTTTCCCGTGTCATAATTATAAAGCTCTACTTTGGCGCCAATAACAGGTTTGCCGGAATAGGCCTCTACAACAAAAGTCTTTTCCCTCTCTGCAAGTGTATTTCTTTTTACCAAAGCAAACCTTGACGAGTTAATAAAAAAACGGGAAGACATTTTGTGTTCAGACAACAGATGCCCGTCACAACTGGCAACGACAGTATAAAAACCAGGTTCAAATGGCGGCAAAGACAGTTCATGTTTGCTGGCCTTATAATCGCTTTTGGCATCCAACGGAAAGGTAATTTTTTTCAACGCCGGCAATTTTTGAAGGTTTGCCATGATATCACAATCTCTAAAATCGCGAAGAAAATCGGCTCTCTCTCTTTTATAAACAGTAAGTGTAAGCGAATTGACATTTCGCGAATAGATAATAATCTTATGTTCCTCACCGGGAATTGCCATCTCATCGCAAATTATTTTAAGTTCTTTCCCCTTTATTGTCCTTTCAAGGTTTAAACACAGCACAGCTCCTTTGGAATCGGGAAAAACTTTTTTTGCCTTATCAATCAGCTCTAAGGCTTTAGCGGCATCCCCCTTTTTTAAATAAGCATCGGCACAATAATAACAAGCCATTGCAGAAGTCTCTGAAGATGGATATTCTTTGACAATTGATTCCATGTGTGCGATATAAATTTCACGCTTTTGTCTTTCATCGGCGCAAACAGAATTGTTATAAACATAGTTAAGTCTTGATATGTTACCATCAATAAAAGCGTCGGGTTTACTGTCATCCTTATGGAAAGACAGCAATTTTTGATAAAGTTTCAAGGCTTTATATTTGCGTGAAGTTCTATCGCCGTGAAGCTTGCAGGAGCTAAAATGCTGGGCATCGGCAAAAGCATCCGACAAGGCATCTATTTTTAAACCATCGTACGGTTTAAAATAAATATTATCTTTTGCTTTATAAAAATCCAATGCATCGTAAACGGCAAAATCAAAAAGAGTCGGCCTGAGGTTGACAGGAGCATCACCCATTTCTAAAAGTCCCTGAAAGCGGGAGAGAGGTGTTTTCTGCAAAAACTCTTCCGCTTTAAAAGCTTGCTCATAGCAGTAATCAATTTCATCAAAGAACTTTTTCGCATCCCATACCCTAAAATCTTCATTGTTAAAATCCGCTGTTGCCGGGCGGTCCACGATATCCCATCTGTTACTGTTAAAATATTTCAAATACCACTTGCCTAAAAGCAAATACATTAAGGGCTGAACAGAAACATCCATCAACGGTATTTCTTTTTTTAGCCTGACAATTGAACCGGTTATGCCGTCTTCATAGGAAAACCCGCTTAAAAGGCAGTAAAGAGCCTTTGCCCTGGCCGCTTCATCCTTAAGCCCCAGACTCAGCGACTGGTTGTAAAGCCTGTTCGAAACGGCAATAGCTTCTTTAGGGCGCCCATGGGCTGCTTCACCAAAAAAACGATCCCACAATGGTTTATTCTTAGCCCTGGCTTTACTAATGATTTCGCTCTCCTCAAACCGAAGATCAAGTCCATTATATTTAGCTTCCTTATAAGACGCATTACAAATGCCCTGGTAAGAGTAAAGATCATTGTCACGGTCATCAGCACATGAGGTCAGAGCAAAAGGCAATATCAAAAAAACCGCGCACAATCCGTAAGTAACGAAACGATTCATCAGAGCCCCTCCAAAATATTATTAGAAATAATATACTCAAGGCTAAGTCGCGAAAAAGAAGATTTTATTGCAGGTTGGGTAGTTGATAGTTGTCAGAGATGAAGATGGATTTTCTGAAGTATACCGCCCCTCACCCACGCGGGGGAGAGGAAAAAAAGCAATAGCTAAAGCAAACCGAATTTTGACGAGCGAGGAGCATAGCAAGACTGTGTTGAGCAGTCGAAGATCCGGTTTGAATTAGCGGAAAACCACCCCGACGCTCAGCGGCATCCCTCCAAAGAATGGAATTTATTAAAATCCAAATCAATTCAAACAGGCGGGTATGTCTCATAATTTTTTTACGGCTGCAACCGGAAGCTCACTCTCTTCACTATCAATCCATATGGAACTTTTAGCGGAAGAACGGTAGGCTATATTTTGCAGGCCATCGGGAATCTTAACCATCCAGGAAACCGCTCTTGACTGCATGCAGGGAAGATTGACCGTCTTCGCCGTCTGACTATGTTTTAATTCCGCATTCAACTTTTTACCGCTGGCAGGGTCAAAAAAATCAATGCTTATCTCCGCTTCCGTATCCTGAGCCGTAAGATTGGCCGCTTTTACCGTGAATTCAAACACGCCTCCCTGCCGCAGTAAATGCGGGGCATCCGTTTCCACCAGCAGTTTCTTGCTGCCCGGCAAATCCGGCGTTTTAGCTCTCAGCGTCACGGTTTCCCGTATGCCGGCTTCAGAAGGACAAGCGGAAAATACTGTTTCCGGAAAATCTTTCCTAGCATAGACATCTTCGCGAAAATGTCCGGAGTCAAGCCGTTTAATATAATATATGTCGGGTGTCCCTGAAGAAATCGTCTTCATATGGGAAAAAAGTAAAGACTTATACAAATCCGAATCCACGCTTTTCATTATCAACCTGTATTTATAGTCATAACTAAAAAAATCATTATTACCACCAAGATTATCTTCCGGAAAGGCGGCATTATACGGGTAATACTTGTGATGGGCATAGAAAATTCCAAAAACAGGAGACCAAGAGGGATATAAAACCCACGGAGCCTCTGCGCGTCGCTCAACCGGAGCAACCAGATAAGATACTTCTGCAGAAGCGTTAATAAAATCATCATTTATATTGGTATCATCTTTTATCAAAGCAGATAAAGACGGCACAAAATCAGAACTGCATTTGCCAATAAAATTGTCATAGAGCAGTCTGGAAGAATCAGGTGGGACGTCCTCTTTCAGATAGAAGGCGTATTTTTCCGTATAACGGTCTTGGCCGGCATAATAATGTTTACTGCGCAGAGACTCAATCGGCGGACTAAGCTTTGCACCGGCAAACGGTACGTCTATCTTACGGATATGGGAATAAAACCTGTTTCCCTTAACGGTAAACAGGGAAACAGTAAATCCGCCGCGCATTTCTTTGGTAACCGGAACAGTAACCGGGACCTGGGTCTGTCCGGGAGGAGTCCAGTAAGAAGTCAATGTCTTCCCATCTTTCAGAATTTGTACATAGGCCATTCCCTGTTTATAACCACTGCCCCAAACGCCTTTAAAAGTCTCCCCCACGGCCAGTGAAGTTTTTTCAATCATAAAATAAGACGGCAGGCAAACGGCACTGCTTTTAGATTTTTCATCAATAACAATAAACGAACCAAAAAACTCAGACTTTTCACCGTATTGATCCTGACAGGAAAACTCAGCCCTATACGCTCCCGGCTTCAACTTGAAGGCAACAAAGCCGGTTCCATCACCCGACGTTTTAACGTTCCTTTCCTCAATAACCGCCATCACCGGCCAGTCGTCAAGTTTATATTCATCAGCCGGCAATACCGTATTATGCTCCTTCTCCGGCAGCGGCAAAAGCGGCTGTTTCAGCGATACAATGCGGATTTTTCCGGCAGCGGCAATACCCCGGCCGGCAAGTGTGGAAGTGGATATCGCCATTTTTACGCTTTCTTTAGCGGTCTGCCATTCATTGCATGCAAGGAAGGATTGCAATTTGCAATATCCCAGCTTTATTATCCGATCATCACCACCGGTTGCTCCCGAAGTGCCTGTGACATCTGCGGAAACCTTATAGCAGAAAACCGGTTGGCATGATTTGTCAACCGACAAATCGGGACTTGACTTAAACGGAATTGAAAAACGGCCGCTTTCATCGGTAACGGTACTGCCGCAGGCAATTTCCTGCTCATCCGCCGGAGAAGATTCAGAACCATACCATGGCAGATAATTTACCGACCTCTTGACGCTGTAAACAACTTTTGCGCCTTTAAGAGTTTTGCCGCGGCCGGAAGTAACGGTACCAGGAACAGTAACTTCATCTCCCAAGCGCAGCTGCCGGTTTGGCGGTTCAAGCTTAACAAAAAATTCCGGATGTTTATATTCCTTAACGCTCAACACGTTGATGCCGTACATGGAAGAACACGATAACTCAAGCCCCCCTGACGACAGATCCGCAGGAATTGTAAATGTCCCGTAAACGGAACCCGATTTATCGGTATTAAGGCTAAGTGAACCAATTTCAACCACATTGTCTTCACCGTAGGCTTTGTCAGATTTATGAGAAAATACTGATGACTGCTTCTTAAGAAAAACCTCAAGCTTATAATCCGGTAAAGGCAAACATTTACCGCTGTCGTTATCATAAGCAAAGGCAACAGCCTTAAAAAATATCTTCTGTCCCGGACGGTAAACAGAGCGGTCGGTAAAAAAAACAACCGAATTACCACTGTAATGATAAGTCCACGGTTTTGAATCTACTTTATAATAGTCGGGATTAAAAATCTCATCGCCCCGCCCATTGGATACGGAAACCGAACAATCACGCTGATACAATTCGCCGGATAATTTTTCAAATTCGAAAAGCCCGTTTTCATCGCTTTTAGCAGACTGCACCGTCTTACTTCCCTTAGATATACGCCGTTCCGCCTTTACACCGCTGACAGGCTTTCCTGATCCGGCATCCATAACAAACGTTTTTACTATATCGCCAACCGTTCGCGTCATTAAAACAAGTCCGGATGAGGTGACGGAAAAATTTAAAACAATATTATTTTCGCATTTAAAATTTTCACTGCAACTAACCAGAACATCATACCCCCCCGGTTCAGGAGCAGGTATTGACAGCTCGGTTCTATCAATACCGTAATCACCTTTCGTTTGCACAGGAAAGGTCAATTTCTTAAGCGGTTCATCACCACTCAGCATACTCCGGCCGGCTTTATATATCCCGACCATCAGCGAATTAACATTGCGCGACTCGGCATATACTTTAAATTCTTTTCCGGCTTCAACCATACTGTCGGCATCAATAGACAGTTTCTTATTTTTTATCTTCCCCTCAAGCTTTTTACAAAGTGCAGCACCCAGCGAAGCCGGATATTTTTTTTGGGCGGCATCAACAAGTGAGGCTGCCTTAACTGCCTCACCATGCTCCCACCATATTACGGCACTGTGAAAATATGCCATGGCAGTCACTTGCGAAGACGGATATTTTTTAATAATTGTCTCCATACGCTTCAGATATAATTCCTGTTTACGCTTTTCGTCAAGACCGGTGGAATGGTAATAAACATAATTAAGACGGGAAATATCGGCATCTATGAAAGCGTCGGCATCAATGTCATCCTTATGGAAAGACAGCAATTTTTGATAAAGCTGCAAAACTTTATACTTACATGAATATTTATCCGTTGTCTCAGGCTCGTAAGCGATAAATTCAGGCGCATCGGCAAAAGCAGCTGATGAGATGTCAATCGCAAAGGTATCGGCAATGGCAAAATTATCACCACAGGATGAATAAAAATTTATTGCGTCATAAACGACAAAGTCAAAAACAGTCGGCCTGAGGTTTAAAGGAGCGTCGCCCATCTCGAAAAGTTTACGGAATTCGCAAAGCCTGGTTTTTTTCAAAAATTCTTCGTCTTTGAAAACTTTGTCATAACAGGAATTTATTTCCGTAAAATATTTTTTTGCACTCCAGCCGCTAAAAGAAGAATCATAAAACCCGGAAACATCCAGGCTATCCCCTCTATTAAGACTGCCAAAACACTTACAATACAAGTGCCCTAAAATAAGATACATTAGCGGGCGCACAGAAGCGGGCATAGACGGTATCTCTTTCTTAAGCCGGACAATTTCCAAACTTCCGTCATTGCTGGGTTTGCCATCCAAAATACAATGAACCGCTCTTGCCTTGATTGCTTCATCAGGAAGGTTATTACTTACCGACTGCCCGTAAATCGAATCTAAAACAGCACCGGCTTTCGCATAATAATGCCGGTCCAAGTCTTTTTTAAAACGTTTCCACAAAGGTTCGTTTTTAGCCCTGGCCTGTTTAACGGCTTTGCTTTCCGTAAACCAGACGGAGTTATTTTTTTTACCGTAACAGGAAGTCAGGAAAAAAGACAATATCAGAAAAATCGCGCACAATCCGTAAAACGTAAAACGTTTCATCAAAGCCCCTCCATATAATATTGCTTTAAATAATATACTCAAGACTAAGTCGCGGAAAAGAATATTTTATTGCATGGTGATCCATTTTTTAATTACATAAATAATGAAATAAACTTTTAAATATTGCGACAATTACTTTTTAGACAATATTTTTCAAGGGGGGATCAATGATGAATATTACAAAAAGTTTCTACATAATCCTTATTTTGACTTACATAATACTTGCTGTTTCAAAATACTGTTTTTCACCAACAAAAATTAATACATTACCTAAAGAACCCAAATGGATTCCTTTTGTCTTCGGTAAAGAGATAAACCTGCAATTAGCGGAACAACACTTCGGAGAAATTGGGAGAAAAGACACGTTACAAACAACAGACGGGCATCTTGGGCAATGGGATTTTAGTTATAGCATGCCTAAAAAAAATCAAAACATTATCCAAAAAGAAGGTGAGATTATTGGTTTTAAGGATGGTACATATCTTTTCACATTAAAAAACAAACTTATGATGATTTCGTTTTCACCTAAAGATACAAAATCAAACTTAAAGCTAAAAATAGGAGACAGTGAAGAAAAATTTTTAAAACTATACGGTAAGCCCAATGCTAAATATAGTCACTACGCCGAAAATAAAACAAAGCCTTGCAGCTGGAATCGATATTTGTACAAAGTAGATATAAAGCAGGACAAAACAACAGGTTTTTTAAAATATTCCGAATATGCCTTCTGGTTTGATGATAGAGGCAAGCTTGTTTATGCTTCATTTGAATACCAAAAAGATGAACGTTATACCATGCACTTGGGTTCACCAGTAAAACTGGATTAACCGGAAAAAAGTTCCTGAAAAGAGTAAGCGATGGTTAATTGATTAACTGAATTTAGTGACATATAGTTAGTGTTTTATTGCCGATTTTCCATCCTTGGGATCCCTGGGAAGTTTCTGTCTGTCCCTCACAGAGGGTAAATGCGGGTAAAACTCTCTGTGTTCTCCTCTTCTCTGTGAGAAACCCTCTTCTCTTAACTTAATGACATTGCCTCCAAAGGATGGGAATTTATTAAAATCTAAATCAATTCAAACAGGCGGAGATGTAAATATAGTTGCCAGTTATCAGTTTTCAGTTGTATACACAAGACAATGTCAAAGGCATTCAATTGTGTCTGCAGGCTAAGGCAAACCGGATTTCGACGAGCGAGGCGCAGCGGGACTGCGGTGCCTCCCAGGAATTAGCGAAAAACCACCCCGCCGCTATGCGGCACCCCTCCAAAGGATGGGAATTTATTAAAATCCAAATCAATTGAAACAGGCGGAGATGCTAAGGAAAAACAGATTTCGACGAGTGAGTCGTAGTCTTTCCTACGGCGTAACGAGCGAACATCTTTTTTTACGACGCAGGTCCGCCTGTTTCAATTGATTTATTTGACGGTGAGGAGGTAGCTGTCACTATGTCCCCCAAACTCCGGCGCATACATACATTCAATTTTAGCCAGGCCGCTCTGATAAGCGCCTTTATGAACTGTCCGCAATGGATATTCATTACATAAGTGCCTTTCGGAAGCTTGGATATATAAAAATGAGTCGATGAATCTTTGATAGATTCATAATAATAAAACGGCGAATGCTTATAACCGGAAAGAACATTTACCGGCTCGATACCGCTGCCGCGTTCATCACTAAGATGGACGTATTCAAAATCACGGTCGGCACGGATCTCAATGCGAACTTTCAAGAGATCGCCCGGTTTCAGCGGTGACTCAAGTTTGGCGACAGATTTCAAAACCGGTCCCGATTTGGTATTTTCCTGGAGGAACAGTTCTTTTTTGACATTCAGCGGCTGGGCACCGTGAGGCGTAACCTTGCCGATATCTTCAAGATACTGCCAGTAAACGCCGCCCCAGGCAATACCGCTGTCGGTCTTTTTAACTTTAATGTCACCAAACGAGTTTTTAACCTCATCACCGGCAAAACGTTTTTCATAAAAACCTGTACCCTGTTCAATCTTATCGGGCTTTACAGTCACATCACCGCCA
>JAVBNT010000011.1:0-15653 GCA_031551355.1 Candidatus Xenobia bacterium
GGACAAGGATAAACAGGACAAGGATAAACAGGACAAGGATAAACAGGACAAGGATAAACAGGACAAGGATAAACAGGACAAGGATAAACAGGACAAGGATAAACAGGACAAGGATAAACAGGACAAGGATAAGCAGGAAGAAGCGGCTGAGGTGCTTAGAGTTTTGCAGTCTTTTGAAAATAACGAAAAGGAACACCGCAAACAAATAAAAGGGAAATATATTCTCAGAGCTCCATTGGGAAAGGACTGGTAATTGATGAGGACTATAATACTTGCTTTAATAATTATAATCACAGCAATGCCTGTTACATGTAAGGCGGCAGAGGATGCGTCCATCAGCGCCGAAACGGACAGAACCGCCATTGCCAGGGATGATATACTGGAACTGACGGTAACGGTAAGCGGTAATACAAATTCCGCACCGGAGCTTCCTTCTATGGGAGATTTTGAAATTATTTCACAAAGTATTTATGTCAACACCAATATTGTAAATTTTAAATATTCTAAAAAAACTATATATTCTTATATTTTAAAACCGCTAAAAGAAGGGAAGCTTACAATCGGTCCTGTCAAACTAACGGAAAACGGCAGTATCCTGCAGACACAGCCGATAACGGTAACAGTAGACGACAGAGAGTCTTCCGGAATAATCAGGGTGCCGAAAAATACAATCAGAACGGCACCAAGACAAAATATGAGAATACTACCGTTCTTCGATGAAAATAAGGACGATGTTATCGTAGAAAATTCGGTGTCGTCAAAAACGGCTTACGTAAATCAGCAGATAGTTTTTGAGATTGATCTTCTCAGTGATCCCCAAAGTTATTCTCAGACGAAGATCCTGCCGCCAAGCAGCAAAAACTTCCTTACCGAGCAGATAAAACCAGAAGAATTTTCAGCCGTCGAAAAAAACGGTTCAATTATGAACAGCCAGAAAACGAAGTTTGTCCTTTATCCCCTGAAAGAAGGAGAGCTGACGATAGAACCGTTTACAATAGCTTACTCCACTCACTTCCGCGGAATCCAGAAAAAAGTCACCGATACGGCCAATATCCTCGTGAAGAATCTACCGGAGAATAAACCCGAAGATTTTTGCAACGGAATTGGCGATTTCTCGTTATCGGCGGCAACCGAACAAGCTTCGGCTGAAGTTGGCAAACCGATAAACCTTGTAATAACGGCAGAGGGATACGGAAACGCCTCCGCGATAAATATTCCTTTCCATGATATTGACGGATTGCAAAAATTCAATTCTGCCGAAGCGGTTTCAAAAGAAACGGATGAAAAAAAAGTCAAAGAAAAAAAAGTAACTACCGTTACCCTTGTTCCGCAAAAAGCCGGCGAACAGGAAATTCCGGCAATTACCGCATCGTTTTTCAACCCGGAAACAGAAAAATACTACCAGCTCAAAACAGAGCCCATAAAGCTTGAGGTTCTCCAGACCTCAACAGAAAAAGCACCGGCAAAAGCCGACACGGCAATAAGCGGAATAAGAAAGCAATACAGGGGGATAAAAGACAGTTTCACCAGACAATCAACAATGCCGGTATATAAAAATCCTTTTGCCATTGCGCTTACGCTGATACCGGTAATAATCTATTTAATATTTTCAGTCAGAGCATTCATATTACGAAAGAATCAGCAGAAAAAAATCAGCAAAAAAAATATCAATATATTAAAACAACTAAAGAAAAACCTTGCAAATGTCAAAAATAAAAATAATCCGGAACTGGCTTACAGTGCTATCTATAATAACCTGTTTGATTTCCTTGTGAAAAAGCTTGCTCTTCCGCCTTCCGTAACTGTAAAAGAAATAATAGAGCAACTTACGCAATACAATGTGAAACAGGAAATACTCGCAGACATAAAAGCTCTTTTTGATAAATGTGACGAGGCAAGATTCACATCATGCGGCCCTGATAAATGCAGCGATGAGATACTGGAACAATGTATCAATATTGCAAAGGGGCTGGAGGCGGCTATTAAAAAAGGAGAAATAAAATGATCAAGAAAGTCGTCACAGCAATAGTCCTGATACTGTTCATAGCACTCTCCACCACAGTTATAGCGGCAAAATCACCCACGCCGGCTGCTACTCCTAATTATTTTGACTCGCTGTTTGAACGTGCAAACGAAAAATACCGTAAGGGAAAGTGGGACGAGGCTTTTGAGCTTTACTCAAGAATCTCGTCAAGAAATTCCATAAAGTCTCCTGAAGTCTATTTCAATATGGGGCAATGCTGTTACCAGATGGGGAAAAAAGGCAAGGCGATGTATTATTATCTGATTGCCAACAAGCTGGCACCAAGAGATGAAGAGATTAAAGGCACGCTTTCCAGTCTAAAAGAGGAACTTACACTTAGCGGCGCGATGATCAACAGGCCAGATCTGATCCCCGTGGTAGATACATTTACACGCAACGAACTGGTGACGGTATTGTTTATTGTCATTGCCGTCCTATCAATCATTGCCCAGATAAACAAAAAAGAACTTCATGATTTGTTTTGGCTATACTCTACCTTCTGGTTTGTAATATTCCTGTTATCATCTTTTATAACCATATCATTTATGAAGGAATCATATATATATGCTATCGTAGCTGCACCTTCCGCAGAAATAAGAATTGTCAAAGATCTTGAAGAACAGCCTTTTTATACATTAAAAGAGGGTTCCGATCTTCGGGTTCTCAAAAAAGAAGACGGATGGGTGCAGGTTATGCTCAAGCAGCCCATCAACAGAGAAAGCGGCTGGATACCGGCAAAAGATCTGATACTATATCCGAACTCTAGAAATAGGTAAGTATTTTACGCAAATTCTTATCCGTTATTTCAACATCACATACTTTTGCCAGAGCTGCGGATTTACAATTAAATGCTATGGAAAAGCCGGCCCGGCTGGCAATGGCAACATCGTTATCATTATCGCCGACAAAAACCGTGTCGGCTACATCTATGCCCTCTCTTTGAGCAATAAACTCAAGTCCAAGCGCCTTATTATCCATGTCGAAATCGGTTGGTTTGCCTCCGGAAATATGTCCATGCTCATCAAAATATATTTCATTGATAAATGCGTAATCAAGCAAATGCTGTGGCAAAAATTTTTCCAGAACAATATTCAGGCTCCCGGAGATTACAGCCGTAATATGTCCTTTCCTTTTCAATTCCGACAAAGTCTCCAAAGCGCCGGGCATGAGGCTGAATGACGAAACCGCATTGATAATGTCGCCGCGGCTTACATTCGCTTTTGACAAAATGGATATATCACCGAAAAACCAGTCGGCATAACTTATTTCGCCGGAAAAAAATGCCGACATAAGTCTCTTTCTTTCCGTATGATCACTGATATACTTCTCATATAAAGTTTGCCAGATATATACAGTTCCATCAATAATAGTTCCATCCAAATCAAAACAGGCAATCTTCCGATTCAATTTTTCAACTCCTTAATTTCCAGGGTTTTAATCTGGCCTGTACCGTTTATCCTCGAATTATTTACACCTTCAATCAATACCGGCGCCACCGACACCTTTGCCGGAAAAATTGCCGACAAAGGTATTTCCATACTGCCGCCGGAAGCTGCCAGAAAATAGATCAGCGGTCCGCGGCGGCGGAAATCAAGTATGCGTCCGTTTTCCTTCAAAATTTCCAGATCGCGCTGCAGCACCCGGGTGCCCCAGGGAACATTAAAAGTGAGAACCGTTCTGGCCCGCCCGTCAACAAAATCCCATTTAAGATTACAAATAAATTTTTCCGAACAGGCAACGGAATTTTTGGAAAAATTCATTGTCACCATTTTTTTCCCCGGCGAAAAATTTTCCCGGCAAAAACTGCTGTTCAAAAAGCAAAATACCGGATAGTTTTCATCGCCGGCAAGCTGCGCATTGACGATACCGGGCAGTTTAACAATCTTTACCGAAGGTTCGTTAAAAAAATTTACTGTTTCCTTAAAATCCCCTGAGGAAACAGACACGGAAATATTATCCATTGGAGCCTTAACAAGTTTTTTTAATGCAGAAATAGCCATCCAGGAAGTAACCGGATTCCCCCAGGTTCCATCCGGCAATCTGCTTTCAATCAGAAAATCAGCCATACCCTGGCAAAGTTCCCCGGAAATGTATTTGCCGGGAACAGCCAACACAATTAAAGCAGTAAGCTCTATGTCTGATAAACTGGAATCAAAAGCAGAGAAAACAGCTCTTTTGGCATGAAAAAATTTCTTGCCTCTGACTGTGGATACCGCCGAGAAAATTGAATCGGCATTACTTTTTGAAAAAGAATCGGTCAAATAAAAACCAAGGGCATCATACAAAGGTTCGCCTGTCTTTTCAAATTTAAAATCAGCCGGTGTCTTAACGCCCGCCATACGAAGATTATAATATATCAGCAGACTTTCCGCTGTTTCACCCGTTTTGGCAGCATTTTCAAGCCATTTAACATGCCTTGCCGGCAATTGATTTTTTCCGCTTTTAGCTATCGCTCTCAGCGCAAGCGACGTCAAAAGCGGATCTGCTTTTTCTTCAAATTCATAAACGGAAAAACCGCCTTCATTCCGCTCCCAGGAATCAAACGACGGAACTTCCCCATCCAACCCAAAATCACTGTTAAGCATGGCAAGACCCAATATATGAAAACAATTGAAGCAGTACTTATCGTTATGCTTTAAAAAAGTATTCTCTGCCAGTGCGTCAGCGCAATTATAAAACTCAAAAAAGGAATTTCTGCCGGAAGCAAGCGAATCCCGGGGAAAATTTATCTCAACGTTTTCTTTGCCCCGCAAAATAAAAGACTGGCATATATTTTCATAGTAAGCCGGTTCTTTTACCGATATGTCCCCCCGCAGCTCCTTATAGGAATTTTCAAAATCTATGCCGAGCGCCAGCTTAAGCTGTTCCTGAGCCCTGTTAAAAATAATATCATAATAAGCATACCCTTCTTCATAAGGCTTCACAACAATTTTTTTATCATAAGAACCGACAACATTAAAAGCATCACGCTGAGAAATCATCATAGCCGCATTCTTTTGACCGGAGGTGTAGTTTACAACCTTAACGGGTAGTTTTATAGCATCACCGACAAAAAACGTTTTATTTTCCAAAATAGGCATGGATAAGCTAAAATCATTTCTAACTTCAATTTCCGAGAGGGGAAGCGCCGGAAATCCGTTCTCATCATAAAAAGACAAATAACCTTTAAAGTAATCAAACGGCAAAAGCCCGGAAACATCTATTTTTTCTTTTCCATTCAAACAAAAGCCAATTTCATACAAAGAAGAAAAAAAACGGTCGGAGCAATAAGGAAGGGTCACCTGTTCAAAGTCAATACTACCGGGATACGCAAAAATACGGCTGTACTGCTCTGATTGTATACCGTTAATCCTCCCGAACGCCAAAAGGGTCTTCAAATTAAGCAAGGGGCCGTCTATAGCACCCACATCAACAAAATTTAAAAAAGAAAAAATACCGGTTACGGGAGCAATTGAAAAAATACCGGTCAGGTATTTTTGCCGGCCTGACGGCAAGATATCAAATTCCAGACGCTCTCCCGGAAGATAAGATTTTTTCAGCCCAGAAACGGCAATTCCTGATTTGGGGGGCATCACAACAAAAAAACATTTACCGGAAGTAATTCCCTCCGACAACAATTCCACAGAACAAAATCCGCAGGAACCGTCAGGTATTTTAATTTTTAAATCGGCATGATTGCCATTCAGTTTTACATGATAAAAATCAACTGTCCTTTTACCTTCACGAAAACAAAGTACAGCTTTATCAGGGTGTGAATCCGAAAAAATTGTCAACGGTACCGATTCTCCGCCCGCAACCGCAAAGCGATCCGAAGAAACTGCCGCGTATCCGTTTTCACCGGTTACCAGCGTAAATTTAAATTTACGCATAATATCTTTTCCGGATTGCGATTTGGCGAAAAAATCAAGGGGAAAAATTCCTTTGCCATCATCTAAAGGAGTCAAATCAAAAAAAGCCATCCCCGAAGAATCAGTCCTGAGCTCCACCGAAGAATTTTTGCAAGCAATCCTGAATTTGAAAAACGGCAATGGATTCATAGACGTATCTGTCAGTAAAGCGGTAAATCTGTTAGGAACATTGGCAACAACAGGAAAAGAGCATGGCAATATATTGGCGATAATATCCGTTTTAGAAAACAGCACTCTTTTTTCAATACCATCATGCAATCCCTTACAGGATAAAGACGCTTTTATCAGCAGATCCGATTTACAGTTTTCCGCAGGAGTTATTTTAAAACGGTACAACCCTTCCAAGTCGGTCTGACGCTCCAGAGAGGAAATAACATTCCCCTTAATGTCGGTCACCAAAACAGTCACCGGAGAAAAGGAAACAGGCCTGCCGTCCGGATACCGGGAACGAAAATTAAACGATATCTGCTCTCCGCCCGAGAAAAAGCCTTTATCGGATGTCAGGGAAAGAAAAATACCGGAACGGCTGGTATCCGACAAAACATAAATCTGTTTTGAAAAACCGCTACTGGCAATACTTACCCGATAATTTCCACTGCTTTCAGTACGTTGGTTTAAAACAAATTTTTCACATACAAACCCGTTGGCATCGGTGTATTTTTCTTTACCGGCAATTAAACCGGAACCGTCAAAAACAGATAAAGTCACCTGTTTGTCACGCAGCGGATCCTTTCCTTCAGATAAATACGAATAGACAGACAGAAAATTTTTTCCATCTTCAAAAACAGGAACGGCATTTAAAGAGGCATCAATCTCCTGCACAACTTTAACTGATTTGGTATAAGACAAAAAATCCTTTGAAGAGCCTGAAGCAACATCAACTTTATAATTACCAGACAGCCCGGGAAGCATTATCTTTAAGGATAAAAACCCATCGCTGTCGGTAACGCCTTCCTTAAAGGCACAGAGTTTACCATCTCTGTCGGTAACGGAAACAGACACTTTAGCCGGTTTAACGGGCTGATAAAACTGTACGGCCACCGGCATTAGTTCTCCGGAAACAATTTCTTCATCCATAAAAACAGCAAAAGATTCTCCCGTTTCAGCGGCTTGTGAAAAAGAGCATAGAGATATAAGTAAAATATATAATGTAAAAAATTTTATAAATAAATTTCTCATATAATTAAAGGGGGCCGCCGTAAAAACAGCAGCCCCTAAAAAAGCCATACATTACAAAAAAATTAACGGTTATGATAAGCCAGTTTATAACAGCCTGTAGGTTCAACTTTTATAAACATACCCGGACGTACATTCATAATGGAAATTCTGTTTGTATAACCGAGATCAGCAAGGTTCAAGCGGTAATTACCACGCATTTCCATCATCGCAATCTGAGCTTCAAGGCTAAGGCTGACCCTGTCTTTAAGCCATGGACTTTTAAAATCAACGCCAAGTACACTTTGCTCGGGAGCAAGACTTGGGGCAGCGATTGGGGCAGCCATTTGCGCCTCATGAGGCGATATGCCGATCTGGACCATGTCTCTGCCGCGCTGCATCCTAATTTGATCAATTCTATCTCTGTCTCTATCCATAAAACGCCCTCCTTCCAAAAGGCCCATGAAAACCATTGTGTATTATTAAATTCATTATAACACAGGCCCGAAATCTATTTGTTGCTAAAATGTTAATCTTTAAAAAAATCAATAGAAAAAAAGGATAAAATAACAATCATCAAAAATCCGAAAATCAGGGGCTGTAAATCACTTTATCCCGACAGTTCCCAAGCTATATTTCATTTGCAGAGGGTAATATAAATTGAAAGATTTTGTTGAACTGTTACTCGTTTACATAGAAAACTGTTTTTACAATTTATCAATAAAGGCCATTGAAACAGTCAAATGGGGGCGGAATAAAACCTGGTGGAAAATACAGCTATCCTTATGCCGCCTGTATCTGTTTCACTCACCTTTTAACATCATGAAAAAATACGCAAAGGATAGTAACGATTTCATTTATGGGGAAACCCCGATTCTGACAATTAATGAAATTTTAAACGATATAGATGTTAATTCCGATGATATTTTTGTAGATCTTGGCTGCGGAAGGGGTCTGGCCGTCCTGGGAGCATTCCTGACTAAAAACATCCGCTGTTACGGGATGGATATTGTTGAAACATTTGTTGACAATGGCAGTAAAATTGCCGAATGGCTGCAAACGGATAAAATAAAGTTTACCAGAGGAGATATAACGGAAAAATACCTAAATCAGGGAAATATTTTTTTCATCGCCGGAACAACGTTTGATGAAGAAACAATGGCTAAACTTACCAAAAATCTGTCATCCCTTCAGGGAAAAATAAAAATAATATCGCTGTCTCAGGAAATAAAAGCGCAAGGATTCAGAACGGTAATGGAAAAAAAATACCGGTTTTCATGGGGATACACAAAAGTATATATACAGGAAAAATCGTCATAGCAGTATAAAAACGATTGTGTATAGAGGAAAAAATCAAAGTCGGTAGAATGATATAAAGTTCCTAAAATCAATCTACAATTTGTTTGATGTTCAAAAATTGAAAAGAGGTTTGACAATGTTAGAATATTGCGAAAGCTATCTTGAAAAATATCATGATGATTTTAATTTTTTTGATATGGAGTGCAGCGATAAGCGCATACGCGAAACCAATATGAGAATTAAGCGCTGTCTCAAATGCCCCGGCAGAGAGCAATGCAAAATGCATCCCGAATTCTGGCTGGAAGGTGAATCCGCCAGAAGAGCTGAGGACATAAAGTTAAGAAAGCTGGAACAGGAAAACCAGTAGCCATACCTAAGCAAAATACCCAATAAAAGTCATTATAAAAAGCAGCTATTCAGGCTGCTTTTTCAATTTTGGAATATTTTGCAGTTAGATAGAAAATATGATTAACCATGATCATGAGAAATTAATGCCGGCAAATAAAAAAGACCCTGATTAAACTCAGGGCCCTTTATACTTAACTTAAAATAATTAACTCTTTACCACTTCATCCCATTTCTGGAACATTTTTTCCTGGACTTTAGCTTTGTTAATGGCAACTTCCTGCTGAATTTCATAAATCTTTGTCTGCGTATCCTGTAACAGTTTCCATTTATCCCATTCTGCTCTTTCCCTGTAAGCAGCCATAGCCATTTGTGTTTGTTCAACCTCAATCTGGCTTACCTGAGCTAATTGTGCATTTGTTGTCAATGCACTGTTATTATTGGCAATATTTGAAGTGCCAATAATCATAGCATTGTTTAAAGCACTGTTTCCGCCGCCAAAAAGGTTACTAAGAAAATTTCCCATCGAACACGACTCCTTTCGAATGACTCTAATCTTAGTTATATTATGACACATCTACAATTAATTGTAAATACCGTATTTGTTACAATTTTGTTGCCAATAAAGCTCAAACCAGCATTTTAAAACACTAAATCAAGATATGCAATATATAACAGTCTCTTATATTTGAAATATAACATGGTAACTTTTTTCAAGTCTTTTATAAAATGGAATCATAACGGTTTTAATTATAATCTCCACTTCAACATCCAATTCTAATTTATCCTTTATAAGCTGCGCAATTTCAATAATACTAAGCCTGCCTGTTGAAAAATCGCAGAGAAGTTGTTCTTTTGCTTTTTTAATGTAAATCCTGTCAAAAAAACCGTCTAAAATATAATTTGTCCCGCTGCACGATGGGGTGGATAACAGGATAGGTCTTGAACTTATTAATTTTTCATGACTTATTTCATCAGATCTAAAGCGGGAAACATTGTTTCTTAGATCAAAATATTTTTTTATAACGGGAGCCAATGCTAAAATATGGAAATAATAACCGGAGGGAAGAGAATATCTTGAAAAAACAGACATGTGCGTATTCATAATCGCAAAATCAGCCTTTTTGAGAAGCTTTATAGCTTCTAATTTAACTCTATCCAGAAATGTATGCTTTAGCTCCATTAAATCGGTAACACCCAATGATTTTGTAATTACAGACGGTAAGTGAGTACTCAAGTGCGTTAGCCACTGCCGATCTATAATTGAAAGTCCGTATTTCGCAGGGTTTTTAGCAATATCGGTCCCAGGATAAGGACAAAGAAACGTGGGATTCAGGTCAAGTAGCCCCTTAGATAAATTCAAAAGTTTTATCGCAAAATTCAGCGATTTTTCAAAAGTTTCAGCCGTTTCAAAAGCTCCGCCAATCATTATATTACCGACAGAGCAAATATTATATTTCGGCAGCTCAGCAACAACTGCTTCTATCTGCTCCAGAGTAATTTTTTTATTATAAGCGTCTAAAACTTCCTGATTACCGTTTTCTATTCCCAGCTGAATCTTAATAAGTCCGGCTTTTTTTAGAACTCCCCAGAGTTCGGGATGACGATAAAGAGTGTCTATCCTGCCTTCGCACATTATTGCAAAATCCAAATCTCTTTTAGCTTTTTCTTCTCCTAAACCTTCGCAAATTTCTATGGTTCTCGTTGGATTGGCGATAAACGTATCATCGAGAATACCAATAGATTTAATATTATACTTTTCGCTTAAACAGATAAAATCATCTACAACACGGCGTGAACTAAAATATCTGTAACCTCTGCCATGAACTCCCTGAAAACAAAAAGAACAGTTGAAAGGACAGCCTCTACCGGAAGAATAAAAAATACTATTGGGAGTTCTTATTAAAGAATAGTCCGGCGTCGGCAATAGATCCAAATCCTGAATAAGATCACCCTTGGGATTGGCGACTACTTTATTATCTTTTCGGTATATGAGTCCTTCTATATCTTCCAAACAGCCTTTATTTCTAATAATCTTATTACATAATTTTAAGGTCGAAAACTCACCTTCCCCGACAATAGCCATGTCAAAAACAGGCTCGTCCAAAACAGACTCCATCATTATACTTACTAAAGGACCACCTACTAAAATGATAACATTAGGAAGCCATTTTTTTAAATCCCCAGCGAGGTAAACAACATTTTGTATGTTGTCCGAATTTATATTCAGCCCTATTATTTCAGGATCCAATTTTTTAAAATATTGTGACAAACCGTCACAATCTAAACTCGCAAGCTGATCTGTTTTTAGACATTCTACTGAAAATCCGTTATTTTTAAGTAAAGTGGCTATTGAGAGCATGCCAAGACCAAAAAAAGTAAAGCTTAAGTCTAAAAAAGTAGTTAACTGCAAAAAAACAATATTTTTTTTATATAGATTATTCATAATTTCACCATTATTTTTATCTGTAGAAAATTATCTGATAATTTTTTTCAAGCTTCTTATAAAAAGGAATCATTATTTTTCTAATGAAATCGCTGACAGACATGTCCAATTTATAGTCGGCAATAATTTTTTTGGCAATATCGCCGATATTTAACTTCGCAAAAGAATATTCGTAAACGGCAACTTCAAGCTTTTTCTTTACAAACATATTTCCACGGTGTCCCGGCAATTTGTATCCGTCTTCCAGTGTCACATACTGAGTATCGATCAAAACCCTGAGAGGAAGCCATTTTTCAATCTCTTTTAAAGAGATATTCTCAATACGGTTAAACGAGGCAAAAGAAAAAAAAGAAAAGTATTGCTTTATAATATCTATATTTAATACACGCTGCGCTATTGTGGAAATAGCGTAATTCTCCGATAAATTATGATAAAAACAAAGAGTGTCAAAAGATACAGTTTTAAAAACAGCGTCATTCAATTTTAGAATTTCTTTTGTAAACCTGTTAGTCAAATCATAAAGCTGTTCCTTAGAAAAATTTTTGCTTTTAAAAAAAGAATTAGCGATACCGTATTCTGTAGTGAAAAAATCATTTTCAAGGCAGGTAGCATATTCACTTAATTTTTCAGGACGAAAATACGCAGGAAGCGCAAAAAAGAAACCTTTTCCCAAAACTGTCATTTCTTTATAAAAATTAAATATTTTCTCAAAATAGTCAATAGTTTTTTGTGGATCTCCGATAAATATTTGCGAAGAAATGCAAATGTTTTTTTGATAAGCTACATTTTCGATGACTTTTTTGGCTTTTTTAAACTGTTTCTCACTTATATCCATAAAAATAACTGATATCTTGGCTTTCACAAGTTTTTTTACAATATCCGGATATTTATACAGTATATCAAGATCTCCAATGCATGAAATTTTAAAATCCAAACTACAATGTGCAAGCAAATCACATATAGAATTGAGACGCCCGTAATCGGACATGAAATTCTTATCGGCGATAATCAGATGCTTTATAAAATATTTCTCTACAATATCCTTTATTTCATTAACCACCCTATCAGCAGGAAGATATTTTATACAGTTATCATAAGCCCTGCTTGAATAGTAACCGGTAGAACAATACGGTTGTGATAACAATATATTTAACTCAGGGATTTCTTCAGGAATTACGGTTTTCACCTGATTTTCCATAATCTTGCCGTCCTGCAGATAAATAAGTCCGGCAATATCATTGATATTTCCTTGTCCTAGAACAAGCACATTGTATAAATAAAGAGCGCTGTATTCGTTTGCACCTGTTATTACGTAATCAAAATTATCAGTAAGTATTTTATTGTCAATGCCGGGAGAGATCGCAACCAGCGGTGCTTTGAGCACAGACTTTATTTCTTTACACAAGTTTACGGCATGATAAACAGTATCCAAATTAACGCCGATAAAAATTATTTTCGGACTGTAATTTGAGATAATATTTTTTCGGGAATTTTCCGGAAATTCAAGCAGTTGCTCATATTTTAAGTACTTTACAACCAGCTTTTTTTGCTCCAAAACAGATGCCGATAAAAGCAAATCATAATCGTAAAATCTGGAATTTTCTTTAAGCGCGTCACTCTGGATAAACAAGGCGTCACTGTACCAAAATTTCATAAATTCATTTACGTTCATAAAAAATTTTCCTTATATTTGGAATATAATATAATAACTTCCTTCAAGCCTCTTATAAAAAGGAATTATAACCGCTTTTATTATCAGCTCAATATCAAGCTCAAGCTTCAATCCGGACTTTATCAACTGCGCTATTTCAATAATATTGAGCCGGCCGGCTGAAAAATCATAAATAAGTTTTTCTTCTATTGTTTTAATATAAAATTTATCAAAATATCCTTCTAAAATATAATTCTTTCCACTCCGGAACGGTTGCCATAAAGTCAACGGTTTTGAGAACAGTAACTCTTCATAGTTTAACTCTCCCAATCTAAACCGTGAGCTGTTATTTTTTAATTCAAAATATTTTTTAACAACAGGAGCAAAAGCCAGGAGCAGGCGATAATAATTAGTCTTAAATCCAAACGACAAAAGGTGCATATGAAAATTTATAACATCAAAATCGGCCATTTTAAGCATTTTAATCATTTCATCGCGAACTCTCTTAATAAAAACATGCTTCAAAGCTGTTAAATCCTGAACATTCAAATTTTTTGTTGTCAAAGAAGGGAGCTGTAAGCTCATTGATTTCAGCCAATCCCTGTCTATAATTGAAAGACCATATTTATCCGGATTTTCAGCAATGTCAGTACCGGGATAGGGACAGAGAAACGCAGGACTTACTTCCAGCAGACTTTTGGAGATGTTTATTAATTTTACCGCAAAATCCAAAGATTTTTCAAAAGTTTTATAAGTCTCAAAAGGACCGCCGAGAATAATATTACCGCTAGCAAAAATCATTTTATCGGCAACACCGGCAACAACCGTTTCTATTTGTTCTATGGTTATATGTTTATTATAGGCATCTAAAACTTCCTGATTACCGTTTTCGATACCTAATTGAACTTTGACCAGACCGGCTTTTTTAAGAACATCTAAAATTTCAGGATGTTTATAAATAGTGTCGACTCTTGCTTCACACCAAATTACAAAATCTAAATTTCTCCTGTTTTTTTCCTCTATCAATCCCTCGCAAATTTGTAAAGTTCTTTTGTAATCGGCAATAAAAGTATCATCAACAATAGCGACAGCCCTGGCCCTATACTGCTCACTTACACTTATAAGATCATGTACAACGCGCTGTGCACTGAAATAACGGTATCTCCTACCATTAGCTCCCTGAAAACAAAATGAACAATTAAAAGGGCAGCCCCTGCTGGAAGAATAAGAAAAAGCAGCAATTGGTTTTATAAAAGAATAGTCAGGAGATGGCAATACATCCAAATTTTCAATTAAAGGGCCCTGGGGATTTACCGTTATTTTGCTGTTTTTGCGATAGATAAGACCTTCAATATCTTCAAAACTGCCTTTATTTTTTATAATTTTATTACATAATTTTAAGGTCGGAAACTCACCTTCCCCGACAATAGCCATGTCAAAAACAGGCTCGTCCAAAACAGACTCCATCATTATACTTACTAAAGGACCACCTACTAAAATAATAACATTAGGAAGCCATTTTTTTAAATCCCCAGCAACGTAAATAACATTTTGTATATTATCTGAATTTATATTCAGTCCTATTATTTCAGGATTTGCTTTTTTAAAATAGCTTTCTTTCTCTTGATAATTTAGACATTCAAATTGATCTGACTTGAAGTAGTCAACATCAAAGCCATTGTTTTTAAGCAAAGTAGCGATTGATAGCATACCCAAATTAAAACAGGAAAATTCCAAATCCCAAAGAGACATCAATTGCAGAAAAATAATATTTTTTTTATCGGGATTATCCATCTTTTCACCATTCATAAAAGATAAATAAGTATAAAGGAAATACTTGAAAACAGGTGCCAGTCATTGTTGTGAAATGGCATTTCATCACAATCGCTCATGCGGCGTAACGCCGCACCACATATAAATGAAAACACGCGTTTCAAACAGCAATCGCAAAAGTCCATTAAAAAGACTTAAAAACGTGTGTTATATCATTGTTATGTTTTCATAACAATGACCAGGAGCCATCTACTCTGAGTTACAATATTTGCTTTGCGAATACTCTATTCCTTTAATAAAGTAATTATCCCCCTAGGCCGCAATGCCATCAGGCTAAATATTCCTTTTCTTATTAAGAGGATATTTAGCCGTTCTATTTTTCACAACTCTAGGGAAAGACCCGTTAAGAAAAACTATTCTTGGATCGTGTAAAAATTGTGTGGTTAATATGTTCTACCTGTCATTGTTATGTTTTCATAACAATGACAGGCATCCTAACGGATGTTTCATTTATAGTTGTGCGGCTACGCCGCATGGACATTGCGAGCCTGTAAGGCGTGGCAATCCAGGCAATTATTTTTCTGGATTGCTTCGTCGGCAGCCTCCCTGCAATGACGAAAATGGTAAAAATCGAGATTTAAAACCTTAGCTTAATGACATGCTGTTATTAAGGTTATTTTTGACTATTTTTTTACTTAACTAGAGCAATTTGCATTCTATATGTCACTAAAATCCAGTAAACATTTTTGGAAAAGACGGGTAGCCGTATCGCGAGTCCCCGCCTTCGCGGGGATAAACTCCGCTGTGGCGAACCAGTATTTTATGGATTGACCGATGTCGGTTGTTTGGCAAGTGTATGACAGTTCAGTTGCAAACTGCTCTAGCCTGGTTTCCGGCTTAGCCTGATGACATTATAGTAACCGGAAAAAATAATCGTCGTTTCAGGCAATACTGCGCAATCCGTTCATTGTCATTACGAGGAGCTGAAAGCGACGTGGTAATCCAGCAAAATATAAATAGCTCTCCTGGATTGCCACGCCTGTGGCTCGCAAT